>JAYVSS010000293.1:0-14432 GCA_043775075.1 Acidimicrobiia bacterium | reverse complement strand
CTCGTGGTGGAATTTCCCGTGGGACGCACCGGCCTCAAGGTCCACGCTGTCACCGGAATTTCGCTCGACGTGATGGAAGGCGAGACCGTCGGTCTCGTTGGGGAGTCCGGCTGCGGCAAATCCACGACGGGCAAGGCAATCATGCAGATCCCCCGGCCCACGTCGGGCAGCGTGGTGCTTGAAGGTACCGAACTCACCAAGCTCCACGGCGAAGCACTCCGCAAAATCCGTCCGCGGATGCAAATGATTTTCCAGGATCCGATCAGCTCGCTCAATCCGCGACGCAAGGTTGTGGACATCGTGTCTGAGCCGCTGAGCATCTGGAAGATCGGGACGAAGGAAGAACAGGAAAAACGGGTCCGCGCCGTTCTCGATACCGTTGGGATCGACGTCGATCAGGCCGGTACCCGCAAGCCGCACGAGTTCTCCGGTGGTCAATGCCAGCGCATCTGTATCGCCCGTGCCGTGGTGATGGACCCCAAGGTCATCATTTGCGACGAACCCGTGTCGGCCCTCGACGTGTCCGTGCAGGCCCAGATTCTCAACCTGCTCGAAGACATGAAGAAGCAGTATGGCCTTACGCTCATCTTCATCGCCCACGACCTCGCCGTGGTGAAGAACGTGAGCGATCGGGTCATCGTGATGTACCTCGGCAAGATCTGCGAAGTGGCGCCCCCCGATGCGCTCTATGCGTCGCCCCTGCACCACTACACCAAGGCGCTCATCGACTCGATTCCCGAGCCCGATCCCACCGTGCGGCCCGACGCCACCGACGCTCTTGAAGGCGACCTGCCGTCGCCGGTGCTGCCGCCTAGCGGTTGTCGGTTCCGCACGCGCTGTCCAATGGCTCAGGACCGTTGCGCCCAGGATGAGCCGCAGCTGGTGGAAGCGGCGCCTGGTCATTTTGTGGCTTGTCACTTTCCGCGCGAGCTCGTCGGCGCGGCGACTGCGGCCGCTCACGCCTAACGTCGGTTCGCGGGGTCACCGCGAACCACCAAACTAAATGACCATGAATTTCGCAACGATGATGGCGGCGCTACCCACGGGTAACTGGATCGGCGGGAAGTGGGTCGACAGCGTCGATCGTCTTGCTGTTCGTGATCCGGGCAATGGTTCGTTGTTGGCCGAGATCAGTCGGGCCGACGTAGCGACCTGTCTGCGAGCCGTAGACGCGGCGTCGGCCGCCTTCGGCTCATGGCGTATTGCGGCACCCCGCGTGCGCGCGGAAATTCTTCGGAGCGCTTACGACCTGATGGTGGCTGAGGCCGATCTCATCGCCGAGTTAATCGTGTGCGAAAACGGCAAGGTATTGACCGATGCGAAGAACGAAACGATGTACGCCGCGGAATTCTTCCGGTGGTTCTCCGAGGAGGCCGTGCGCCTTGATGGCGACCTTCGTCGGGCGCCAGGTGGGGCGAACTGGATCGCCGTTTCTCGCCAGCCGGTGGGCGTGGCGTTGTTGCTCTCGCCGTGGAATTTCCCGGCGGCGATGCTGACCCGCAAGATCGGGCCGGCGCTCGCCGCTGGTTGTACGGTTGTTCTCAAACCCGCCGCTGAGACGCCTCTCACGGCTATCTACCTAGTTAACCTGTTGCATCGAGCGGGAGTGCCGGCGGGCGTGGTCAACCTTGTTGTTCCCGACCCGCCCGGTCCTGCGGTTGAGGCCATGATCGGTCATCCCGCAGTCCGGAAACTCTCGTTCACCGGGTCCACTCCGGTCGGAAAACTACTCCTCGCCCAAGCGGCCCAACGAGTGGTCAATTGCTCGATGGAGCTTGGTGGTAACGCCCCGTTCGTCGTTTTGGCCGATGCCGACGTTGACGCCGCCATTGAGGGTGCCATGATCGCCAAGATGCGTAACGGGGGAGCGGCATGCACCGCGGCGAACCGTTTCATCGTGGATAAAGCCGTGGCCGACGAATTCGCCGAAAAACTAAGCGCACGGATGATGTCGTTGGTCGTCGGGTACGGCCTTGATCCATCAGCACAAGTCGGTGCGCTTATTACTTCGGCGCAACAAGAGCGCGTCAATGGCTTGATCGATCGGGCGATCGACGGGGGCGCGGAGTTGGTCGGGCGGGGTACGGCGCCGGAAGGTGGTTGTTTCGTGGCCCCGGTGGTGCTCGATCATGTATCACCGGATAGTGAGCTGTTCACGGCCGAAGTCTTCGGCCCGGTGGCGCCGATCTACCGCGTGGACGGCGACGATGAGGCGCTCCGCCTAGCGAACAACGTGGAGCATGGATTGGTGGGCTACGTGTACACCCGCGACATCGGTCGAGGTATGCGCTTCAGCCAGGCCATCGAGGCCGGAATGGTCGGCCTCAACCGGGGGCTGGTGTCTGATCCCGCCGCTCCGTTCGGCGGCATGAAGGAATCGGGAATTGGTCGCGAGGGTGGCCACGAAGGCCTCCTCGCCTTCACTGAGACCCAATATGTGTCGGTGGCGTGGTGAGCGCGTCGGCGATTGAGATCCGCGGCGTGCGAAAGACGTTTGGGTCAGGCGGCGGCGCCGTGCATGCGGTGGACGGGGTGGACCTCGACATTGTTGATGGCGAGTTCTTCTGTCTGCTCGGCCCGTCGGGTTCGGGCAAGACCACCCTTCTACGGATGATCGCCGGTTTCGAGCTGCCCACTGCGGGCACCATTGCGCTGCACGGCGAAGACGTGACCACCCTCCCTCCGTTTGACCGAGACGTGAACACGGTGTTCCAGGACTACGCGCTCTTTCCCCATATGACGGTGCAGAAGAACGTGGAGTACGGACTCAAGGTGAAAGGCGTCCGTTCCGCCGAGCGCAAGGCCCGGGCGAGCGAAGCTCTGGCGTCGGTCGCCCTCGAGACGTATGGAGAACGTAAGCCGTCGCAGTTGTCCGGTGGCCAACGACAGCGGGTGGCGCTTGCTCGGGCTTTGGTGAACCGTCCGAAGGTCCTGCTACTGGACGAACCGCTCGGCGCGCTCGACCTCAAGCTCCGTCAGCAGATGCAGATCGAGCTGAAGAACATCCAGCTGCGCGCCGGAATCACGTTTGTGTTTGTGACCCACGATCAAGAAGAGGCCCTGACCATGAGCGACCGGATCGCCGTATTCAACCGGGGTCGCATTGAACAAATCGGTACGCCGGAGGAGATGTACGAGCGTCCAACGACACCCTTCGTTGCTGGGTTCGTTGGTACCTCCAACTCGATCTCCGGAGCAGTGGCTTCAACACTGCTCGGTTGCGATGGCGTCTTTGCGCTTCGCCCAGAAAAGATACGTCTACTTACTAATGACGCAGTGTCGGAGCCTGGTGAAGTGAGCGCCACCGGCATTGTTATGCACACGGAGTACCTCGGGCCGGTGAGTCGTCATACGATCACGCTCGATCTCGGTGCCGACGTCTTCGTGCTGGAACAAAACGCTGGCGCATTTCCCGTCAGCCGACTTGGCACACGAGTTACGGTCGCGTTCGACTCCGCCGCTGCGGTGCCGATTGGCTGACGGTGGACAAGTTCGCTCAAAGACCAACGGAGGCAGCGAAGTCCTGATGTGGCGCTCCGTAAGTGGTCTTTGCCGCCACAACCGGTCTATGAAATTCAGCGGGGCGGCTAGCGCACCGCGAGTTCGGCGATGAGCGGGTCGGTGACAAGGCGAGTGAGGACGATCCCGGCATCGGGTTCATGGCGAACATGGAGGTCGAGAAATGCCGCGATGAGCGCAGCGGTGAATCGGCGAACATCGGGGCCCGGCGTACCTGGCGGATAGTCGAGGAATGGGCGACCGGCAGACGGGTCGTCATCGGGATCGGCGAACGAGAAATGGGTGGCGCCGTCGATCATCGCGAGAATGCAATCGCCCCGGTTGCTGCTGAACGCTTCGGTGAAGGTGCGCTGTACCGGCTTCCATTCGACTCCGACGGGAGTGTCGTAGCGGAAGCGACTTTGGTCGATAAGGCCATCATTGGTGCCGCCGATGAGCAGTACCGCGCAGTCGGTGGGGGTCGGACGCATCGTTGTTCCCATACCGTCCTTCGGGAGAACGCCGATAGCAGTATGCGCGCCTAGTGATACGACTGCCTGCACGTTCGGGTGGAACCGATGATCGGCGGCACCGAGCGCCATGGTGCCGCCAGCGGAATGACCAATCACCGCAACTCGCGTGGCATCAATGAGTTGGGCCAGGAGGCCGGTGCCATCGTTGAGTTCCTGGAGGGCGCCAATCACCGTCTCCACTCCGGGGGCCTGATCGCCGCCGCCGCCCATGGGGCTGATCGGACCGCCAGCCTGCACGACCATTCCGCCGGGACCGGGTGAGAGCCATGACACCGTCGCCACGACATAGCCGAGGGGCGCAAGGGCGAGGGCGATCCAGCGGTAGTACTCGGGTCCGATATTGATCGGGTTGCAGATGACAACGACAGGAAACGGAGCGAGGGTGGCGTCGGCGGCGACCATCCCGCTCGACAGTTCGGCCGGCCGCTCTCCGTGTGGTCCGCCAGGCTTTTCCGCCGGATAGAACACCCGAACGTGGACGGCGTCGAACAACCCCCCAACGCCCGACGAAACCGCCGTATGGAGGGAACGCACCAAAGTCACGCACCCAGTCCACCACGCGCTCGATGGTTGGATAGGCGGGGCCCGGGGCGAATGTGCCGATCCCGAAAAAGGCGCGCACGGACAACTATCCCGTGGTCGGGCGCGACGGGTTTGTGTTCGTGTTTCTGGGCGACGCCCCGGAGCACGAACGTCCACCGGTCCCGCCGATTGAAACGCTCGAACCAATCGCCAAGGCCCAGGCCAAGGGCTACGCCGTGGTGCAGGGCGAGTTTGTGTGGAACGCCAACTTCGAGTTGGTCGAACTGCGGTCCGACGATGGACGATTAATAGGCGCGCAGACAACTGGAAAGCTCGATCCGCCTCCGGCAAGTGGTATGTGGAAATACCTTCGCAAAGGCAAGGAACGTCCGCTCGTCAAGACCAAGACGGGGCTGTATTTCCCGAACGGCAGCCTGCAGCGCATCGTGACCGCCGACGACATGCGGACCGGCACCGTCATCCCGTCGCTGGCGCGTCGGGCCAATCCAGAACTGGCAAACGCGTGGGTGCTGAAAGAGGTTGCGTCGCGGATGATCGAATCTGATCGAGCCAAGGCCAACGGCCAGGCGCCGCGCTGTCCGCTCGTTGGTGGGTTCGGGCCCGTTGGCATGTGTCGTACGTTTCGCCAGCCCGGTACCGACGGAGCGGACGGCATCACCCTGACCTACATCACCCTGACCTACATCGCCATGACGGTTGCGCCGATCAACCTCGATTCGCACATGTTGTATGCGTACACGCCACCTGCCAGCGCCGTCCCGCACTTCACGCTCGACTCGATTTGTCACGGCGACGGTTTTGCGTTCCACCTCGACCTGCCGCCACGGGTTGATCCTGGAGCAAGCCTGGTGTCCGCTGGGGTGCCCGACAGCGTGCTGGATGGACCGGGGGCGTTGGCCGACGAACGGGCAGCTCGGAAGTTCGTAACCGGGCGGCCGTGTTCAATCCCCAAGTCGATCCGGTGTGGTTGCGGGTCGATCGGCAGGTCGGGCGGGGAAATGTCGTCGCGGCTGCAGGAGCTTCTGCGCGTCCCCGGGCGCCGTAACAAATCTTCGTTACCGGTGGGCTCGGCCGTTCTGTGACGTACGTCGCTTTCGCCCCGTAGACTTGATGTTCGGCGAATTGAGCGAAGAGCTCGGCGTCTCCCCCAACCCCTAGTCCATGAGGTGATAGTTATGCGCATCCGACCCACCGGGCGAATCGTTGCCCTAACGGCTGCGTCAGTTCTGCTGTTTACCGCCTGCAGCAGCGACAAGAAGACCACAACGACGGACGCGGCGGCCGAGA
This sequence comes from Acidimicrobiia bacterium, assembly GCA_043775075.1. GTDB lineage: Bacteria > Actinomycetota > Acidimicrobiia > Acidimicrobiales > JANYDT01 > JANLQX01. Next base: position 8,571 of record JAYVSS010000293.1, on the reverse strand, counting down.
CCACCGTGGCCACGTCAGGCGACACGGCGGCGTCGACCGAACCGGGAACGGCTGAGAGCACCGCAGCGCCCGCCGCCGGAGCGAACGAAGCAACCGCCGGTGTTGTCGCCCCTGACCTCCCCGCCGCCACCGCAATCGGTGCCGGTGAAGGTTCATTGAACCTCATTGCCTGGCCCGGCTACACCGAGAAGGACTGGGTTACCCCGTTCGAAACGGCGTCGGGCTGCAAGGTCAACGTGAAAGCGGGAAATAGCTCCGACGAGATGGTGCAGCTCATCAAAACCGGTGAATACGACGCCGTTTCCGCCTCAGGAGACGCCTCGCTGCGCCTCATTGCCGCCGGTGATGTGGCCCCGGTCAACACCGACCTGTTGAAGAACTACGCCGACGTCTTTGATGGCTTGAAGAACAAACCGTGGAACTCCGTGAAAGGGAAGTCCTACGGTGTGCCTCACGGCCGCGGCGTGAATCTGCTGATGTACAACACCGACGTGGTGACACCGGCGCCCGATTCATGGAGCGTGGTATTTGATGCCGCCTCGCCCTACAAGGGCAAGATCACCGCCTACGACGCGCCGATCTATATTGCCGATGCCGCTCTTTATCTCATGAAGACGAAGCCGGAATTGGGAATCACCAACCCCTACGCTCTTGACGACGCCCAACTCGCCGCATCGGTCGATCTTCTGAAGGTCCAGAAGGCCGGCATCAGCGAGTACTGGAGTGACTACCTGAAGCAGGCGGCGGCGTTCAAAGCTGGCTCGTCGGTCGTTGGCACGACGTGGCAGGTCACCGCCAACACAGCGATTGGCGAAGGCACGAAGGTTGCCGTGGTCAAGCCGAAGGAAGGTGCCACCGGGTGGTCGGACACGTGGATGATTGCGGCGAAGGCCAAGAACCCGAACTGCGCATACATGTGGATGGACTACATCATCAGTCCGAAGGCCAATGCCATGGCCACGGAATACTTCGGCGAGGCCCCTTCGAACAAATTGTCATGCACCATGACAAAAGATCCGAACCACTGCGCCACGTTTCACGCTGACGACGAGGCCTACTTCGCCGATGTCTGGTACTGGACCACACCGACGAAGGACTGTCTCGACGGACGCGGACCGAAGTGCGTGGACTTTTCCGGCTGGGTCAAAGCATGGACCGAGCTCAAAGGCTGAGAACTGCACCGCTCGCCGTTCTCGCGGTGAGCTTCGTCAGCAGGGCCGCTGCCACACGCTTGCGCGTGATGCGCAGCGGCCCTTGGCATTGCCCCACTTCTTCTGTCATGGCGTGGAGTTCATGAGCGCGCTTACTACATCTGTCTCCCGAGGTTTCGCTCGGCGGCGTTGGGCTCAACTAGTCGCGCTGCTCGGGCTGCCCATGGCGTGGCTCGTTGTGGTTTATCTCGGCTCGTTGATCGCTCTGCTGGTGACGAGTTTCTACGGTCTCGATTCGTTCACGTTCACGGTCGTGAAAAAGGCCGGGCTGGCGAACTTTCGGGAATTGATCGACCAACCCGTGTACAGACGGGTGACCCAACGCACGCTCTTCGTCGCGCTGGCGGTCACTGCGGTGGATATCACGCTGGCGCTGCCGATTGCGTTCTTTCTCGCCAAGGTGGCCACGCCTCGAACTCGTCGAATTCTGGCCGTGGCGGTAACGATGCCGCTGTGGGCGAGCTACCTCGTGAAGGCCTACGCATGGCGAACGTTTCTTGACCCGGCCGGTGGAGTGCTGCGCAAGGTGGTCGGCGTTTCTCCCGGTTTTGGACTCACGTCGATGATCATCGTGCTGTCCTATTTGTGGTTGCCCTATGCGATTTTACCGATCTATGCCGGACTTGATCGATTACCGGAGTCTCTGCTCGAAGCATCTTCGGATCTGGGCGGAAAGGCTCTGGTGACGTTTCGGGCGATTGTCATTCCACTCCTGCTACCCGCTCTGCTGGCAGCATCGATCTTCACGTTTTCATTGTCCTTGGGGGACTACATCACCGTGGGAATTGTTGGGGGGAAGACACAGATGATCGGCAACGTTATCTACTCCAACTTTGGCGTGAACAATGTCCCGTTGGCCGCGGCTTTCTCGGTGGTCCCGATGCTCATCATGGTGGTTTATCTCCTTGTCGTGCGTCGGACCGGCGCCCTCGACAATCTCTAGGCATCATCGAATGCATCTGTCGCTTTTCTCCCGTCGAGTTATGGCCTTCCTCACCGGCCTCGTCCTGTTCTTTCTCTACGCCCCGATCGCGTACGTTCTTCTCCTTTCTTTCAATCGCGATAAGTCGATCATCTTTGGTGGCTTCACCACGAAATGGTGGGGCACCACGTTCGGTGATCCTGAGGTTCGTACCGCCCTTGCTGGCTCATTAAAGACGGCAGCGGTGGCAACATTTCTCGCCCTGATTCTTGGAACACTCGCCTCTCTCGCCGTGCACCGGTATCAATTCTTTGGGCGCAATGTCGTTTCGTTTGCCGTGATTTTGCCGATTGCGCTTCCGGGAATCGTCACCGGGATTGCGTTGAACGCGGCGTTTCGTCAGATCCTCGGGTGGCGACTCGGCTTCGTCACCCTCGTGGTTGCTCACACCACGTTTTGCATCGTCGTGGTCTACAACAACGTCGTCGCCCGCCTGCGTCGGCTGCCGGGCAACCTGGAGGAGGCGTCGGCCGATCTGGGCGGCGACACCTTCCAAACGTTTTGGTACGTCACGTTCCCCCTACTTCGCACCGCGCTCGTGGCTGGTGGTCTGCTGGCGTTCGCATTGAGCTTCGACGAAATCGTTGTCACCACGTTCACCGCAGGCGGGGGCATGAAGACCCTGCCTCAGTTCATTCTCGGGAACTATTCGAGACCGAATCGCCTGCCCGTGGTGAACGTCGTTGCCGTCACCGTGCTTGCGCTTTCCCTCATTCCCGCCTGGCTCGCCCAACGTCTTGCCGACCGGTAGCGCTTCACGGCCAACCGGCCGCGTCGTACTTTCGATGCCCGAGTATCGATCCGACATCTGGTTCACTACGGTCTCTGGCATGCCTGTGGTGCTCGGAATCGATTCGTCAACGCAATCTGTAAAAGTCGAAGCGCGAGACGTCGAGTCCGGGGCGCTCGTCGGAACCGGGCGAGCGGCCCATCCTCCGACGACACCGCCACGGTCGGAGCAGGAGCCTGAGACGTGGTGGTCGGCTCTCGTCGCCGCCGTGCATGAGGCCTGCGGCGAACGTTCGGCAGACATCGTCGCTATTAGTGTCGCCGGTCAACAGCACGGCATGGTTGCCCTCGGGGCCGATGGTAGAGCGGTGTACCCGGGCAAGTTGTGGAATGACACCGAGTCATCGAGCGAGGCCGCGGCGCTCGTCTCCCGTATTGGGGCCGAGGCCTGGGCGACGGCGAGCGGGAGCGTGCCGGTGGCGGCGTTTACGGTCACCAAGGTGGCGTGGCTGAAGGCCCACCGCCCCGAGGCCTACGCCCGGATGACGCACGTGATCCTTCCGCACGACGAAATGACTCGACGCCTCACCGGTCGGTTGGCCACCGACCGCGGAGACGCGTCGGGCACCGGGTACTGGTCACCGGCATCGGGTGCGTGGCGTACCGATCTGCTCGCCCTTATCGACCCAGAGCGGGATTGGACAACGGCCCTCCCCTTGGTAGTCGGTCCGTTCGAGACGGTAGGCGCGCTTACGAAAGTGGCCGCAGGCGAATTGCGCCTGGCCGAATCGGTGATTATCGGACCCGGAACCGGAGACAACATGGGGGCCGCCCTCGGCCTCGGGCTGGAGGCTGGCGACGTCGTGATCAGCCTCGGAACCTCGGGCACCGTGTATGCGGTATCCGACGCTCCGACGGCAGACGTGTCCGGGTGCGTCGCCGGGTTTGCTGATGCGTCTGGACGTTTTCTTCCTTTGGTATGCACGCTTAACGCCATGAAGGTCACCGACGCCGTCGCCCGCCTCCTTGGCGTTGACCACGCGGCGTTTGAGGCACTCGTGCTAGACACTTCAGCCGGGTCCGATGGCCTCGTGCTGGTCCCGTATCTCGACGGTGAACGAACCCCGAATCGACCTGACGCAACCGGGGTCTTGACCGGTATTCGCTCCGATGTTTCCCGCGGCCAATTCGCCCGGGCCGCGGTGGAAGGGGTGGTGTGCGGACTGCTCGACGGCCTCGATGCACTCCACGCGGCAGGGGTGCGAACCGATGGCCGCCTGCTGCTCATCGGTGGCGGCGCCCGCTCGGCGGCGTTTCAGCGAGTCGTGGCTGATCTCGCCCAGCGAACGGTCACCGTGCCGTCAGCGGACGAACATGTGGCCGTCGGCGCGGCGTTGCAAGCAGCTGTGGTGTGGTCCGTGGCTCAAGGGGCGGGCACCGGTGATGAGGTGCTGGCTCGGTTGCGTGAGGCCTGGGGTGTGGGCGGGGGAACGTTGGTCCAACCGAATCGTTCCGTCGACGCCGAATCCATCCGGGCAGCGTACGCCCACGCTCGCGGCTGACCGGTGTCGGTGGTGTACTAGGAATCATCGCTATGTTTATGCTTGACGACGCGTCGTCCTACTCTGCGCTCATTGCCCCCGTGATCGATCGCATCGCCATCTCGGTGCACAACGCCATCACCCGCGACGAGATCACGGCGTTGCGTGGCGATCACCGTTTTCACCCGGCCGCCCTGGCCCTGTTCGCCGGAACGATCGCCGCCGGTCCCATTCATCAGCACGAGTTTGCCGAACTAACCCGCTATCAACACTTCGGTTCGACCGACTCCTTCATTCATGGACTCGTTGATCGCGGCGCCATCACGATCGGCGAGGACGGCTCGCTCGTGCCGTCCGTCGCGGGGGTGGAGGTGGCGCAGTCGCTCGTTTGCCTCCAAGCCGAAGCAGTGTCCAAACTCTTCGCTCCGCTCAGTGCGTCCCTTCCGGAGCTACGCGCGCTGATTACTCTCGCCCGCGCCGCCGCTGTTACTGATCCGCTTTCGTTGCTGGCCCGCTACAGCGCTCGGGCTTGGCTGCCAGACAACGCATCTGATGCGGCCCACATTTGGGATGCCGCGGTCGTGCTGCGAATGCATCGATCTGATGCCCATGCGATCGCCTGGAAAGAAGCGGGACGGACGGTCTCCGAGATTCGGGCCATGGGTTCCGGCCCTGAGCGTGACGCTATCGAGGTACGCACCAACGCGCTCGCGGCCGCGCCGTGGATCCCGCTCTCGTCGGACCAGCGCCTGCGCCTACTGGCCGGCCTGGGCGCTCTGCCCGGCACCGGGTCGCCGATCTAAGGACCCGCAACAAGATAATTGGCGCTCAAGTTGCATCATTGGTCCTGCCAGCGTGCCCTAGCGCCCCGCCACCAATCTCGTGGCGGCCCTAACTCGCAAACGACCGAACTGGTCGCCGACTTCTATCGTCGGTAGTCCTGCGCGGCCGGCGAGCTGTAATCGCGAGAGAGAACTTTGATGGCGTTGCGATACGAGTTGTCTACGTTGAAGATTGTGGTCCGGGCGTTGGCCAGGCGAACGGCTTGCGAGTAGTTCGTGGGGGAACCGATCCCGCCGATATCCACTGTCCCCACTGATTGCGAGGCCGAGAGCACCCCGCTCCGGCTGAGATCATTTCGGGCAACCGCAGCTTCGAGGACCCGTTCAATCGTGCGAGCCTGCGCCCAACCGTAGGAGAGACCAACATCGGGATTCTCCGTCCAATAGCGATTATCGGAGGCAATCAGTTCGGCTTTCATTTGGACCATCCCCGGCACGCTTTCGTCGCCCCATTGCGTTCCATCTCCCACCACCCACGCTCCTTGCTCAAACAACGGCCCGGTTTGCGGGGTGACGATGCGATCGGAGAACGCCGCCCCCATGATGATCCAACGAGTAGACAGGGCCAGTTGGCGTCCGGTGAGCACGAGTCCCAGTGTCTGTGCCGGACCGACAGTTACGAACGTGGCTTGGCACCCGGCACTCTTCAGTGCTCCTATGGCTGCGGCGAAGGCAGTTTCGGTGGGGGCCACGGACACGATGGGACCGAGCGACACGGGAAGCGTTTGCGCCGCCGATCGAATCCCTTCTGATCCCGCCTCACCGAAGCTCGTGGCCACGGATACCCCGCATACTGTTGGTCGAATACCAGGGCTTGTTGTTTGGAACTGTTCGCTGAAGTAGGCAATCCCATTGATTGCTTGTACTTGATAACTGTTAAATATCGGGAGCAAATTCGGTGCGCTCGCCCATCGCGCTTCTTGCGACGCTGGGCTCGCCAGCATCCCCTCCCCCCGCAGAATCGGTTCGGCCGCCTCGGTCGACGGAGTGCCGAGGAGACTGACATAGGCGACCACGCTGTTCTTCGTCGATTGAATCTGGGCCAAGGTTTCGACCGGGTCGTAGTTGGTCTCCCCCTTGACCACCACGACTTTGTACCGACCACCGATACCACCCGCCCGATTGATCGCCGCCACCCGCGCCTCGATACCGGCGCTGATCGCTTTGCCGACCCCGCCCCAAATTGGGTGCGTCGTCGTCGTCAGGAGCCCGATGCGGATCGTCGTTCCATCGAATCCTGAAACGATCGGAGGCGCCGAGATTGCCGGCACGAGTGAGGTGGCGGCGAGCGCCACGAGCGTCCACCGTCGACGCTTGCCGACGATCATGCACCGAACGCTCTGTCCCCTTTTTGTCGCCCGCAGGATGTCAAGTTGCGACCGCAGGCATGGCGTATCAACGATGGCGAACGGACCGCGAGCCGGACTCACGGTCGTCGCCAGTGTTGTTGGCGGGGGCGACGTTGACGTCACTGCGGCGAGGATCGAGGTCGGCGCTTGCACCGTCGGCGCCTCGGTCGTCGGCGCAGCCGGCGGTGGTGCCGGTGTGGCTGCGCGAGTTGCTGGTGGCGCGGCCCGCGGAGCGGTGACTCGAATAGGTGCCGGGGTCGGCGCCGGGGTAGGCACCGGGGTAGGCACGACAATGGGCGGCGGGACGACGGTAGAGTTGGACAACGGGATGACCGGGGTCGTGTCGAGAGCGGAGACGGGTGTTTCCCCGGTCGGGCCGGGTGCCGTTGTGGCCGCCGAGGCGCGGCGCTCGGTGCCCATCCTGATAGCGATGGGCGCCGCCGCCTTGGCCGGCGGCGTGGTTTTCGACGGCGCCGTCCGCTCTTCGAGCGATGCATGCGAACTGCATCCCGCGAGGAGCAAGAACGACGAAAACGGGACCACGATAAGAAAAGAGCGTCGGTTCATGAGGGTGCTCCGATGGTGCTCAATGACGGTGACGAGGCGATTGCGGGAAGCGCCTCAAGCCGTTCGGTTTGCTCCGCGGGAAGAAACCATGTGCGCATACGTCCTGTCTGCAGGGCAAAATCGGCGCAGCCATCATCGTTTCGATCTGATGCGCCCAGCGCCTCAGCATTTCGAATTCCGGTTTGGTCGGCGACGACGCTGACAGGTTCATTTGCCCGAGGATCAGGCCACCGATCGAAGTAGTAGACCACACCTGTCCGCGGGCGATAAAGCGCAAGCGTGGCCCGCTCTCCGCACAGCCAATTTGAAATCCTGAGGGCATCGTCGCGTTCGCCCACTTCGTACTCCGTGGTTCGTTGATCGGCGAACTTCACCTCCACTCCCGTCGGCGTTCGAATGAATGACTGCACGCACTGTGGTTGGGTTTGCGGAGAGCAGACGGGCAGGGCCAAGGCGATCGGCTCCTTCGCGCCCGAAGCCCGTCGGCGGCGGAGACCGACCCCTCCGATGGCCGACGCAACGAGCAGAGTTGCGATCGCGCCACTAATAGCAGCGCGCTTACGAAAGGGGGAGACGACCGGTGTCGCGGCTGACAGAGTATCCGGGCGTATTCGGCGGCGAAAGGCGGTGGTCCGAACAATGCTGTCGTTCGAAGACGCCCCGTCGGAGACGCCGTTGACGAACCGGTGCAACGTCGGCGCGATCATCGTTGTCGGCGTAGCAATGAACTCGGCGAGCGATGCCATTGACGAAAAACGGTCCTTCGGATCGCGAGCAAACGCTCGTTCCACGACCTCGGCCAACGGGCCGACGACAGCGCGATCCAGCGGTTCGAATAGGCCTTCGTAGGCGGCGTGGAGGATCGCCATCGGAACGGCACCGCGGAAGGGCGGCTTCCCGGTTAAGGCTTCGTACAGCACAACCCCGAACGCGTATTGGTCACTGGCCGGGCCGGGATCGGCGCCATCTACTACTTCAGGGTCGAGATAGGCGGCGGTGCCGACGGCGAGGTCGGTGCGGGTGAGCTGGGTGCGAGCGGCATCGTGGGCAATGCCGAAGTCGCCAAGCAGGGCGTGTCCGGCCGCGGTCAGGAAAACGTTGGCGGGTTTCACGTCGCGATGCACCAGTCCCGCATCGTGGGCGGCTTGAAGGGCAGACGCGATTGGGCCGAGGACACGTTGGACCTCACTCGGTGAGAGGCGACCCGCGGCGCGAAGGCGATCAGCAAGTGTTCCGGAGTCGGCCAGATCGAGAACCAGGGCGATACCCGGTCCGTCGTCGACGACCTCTCGCACGCGAATGACGTTCGGATGATCGAGCCTGGCCAGAGCCGTTGCCTCACGTCGAAGG
>JAYVSS010000292.1:0-2337 GCA_043775075.1 Acidimicrobiia bacterium | reverse complement strand
CTTGTTGGCTTTAGGTGTGGTGTTGGTGTTTCGTTCTTCGAACATCATCAACTTTGCTCACGGAGAAATTGGTTTGTTCGCCGCACAAGCCTTTGGCGTGTTGGTGCTGCGATTCCACGTTCCGTATTGGATTGGCTTCGCATTGGCGCTGTTGATCGGTGCGGCTGGGGGCATGCTGGCTGAAGTAGTGCTGGTGCGACGATTACGGAACGCGCCCCGCTTGATGAGCGTGGTGGCCACTCTGGGATTCGGGCAGTTCCTTTCGATCTTCGCGGTCTCGTTGAGCAAGAGCAACACGGCCAAAACCATTCCACGGCCCCCGGGATTTCCAACGTTCAAGGCCGCATCGTTTTTTGTGACGTCGGCCCATAGCGCCATCATGATTCTCTCGCCCCTGGTAATGCTGCTCATTGCTGGGGTGCTTCGCTACAGCCGCACCGGAATTGGCCTTCGCGCTGCCTCTGCCAACCCTGAAGCGGCCCGGATGGCAGGGGTATCTCCCGCCCGCATGTCGGCCATTGCCTGGGGTATGGCCGGTGCTCTCTCGGCTTATACCGCGCTGCTGGTGATTCCTGCTCTGGGGTTCACAGCGACGGGCACCACCAACGCACCTGGTCTGTTGATCCGTGCGCTTACTGTCGCGGTGATTGCCCGAATGACGTCGATTCCCATCACGCTGCTGGCTGGCGTCATCGTGGGCATGGTTGAGTCGATTTTGCAGTTCAACTATTCCAACGGCGGGCCGATCGAAGTGTTGCTGTTCGCCGCGGCCATGGTTGCGCTGTTGTTGCAATCTGGTCGACGTGGTCGTATTGCTGCGCGTGATTCGTGGATTGCCATTGCTCCGTGGGCTCCGTTGGTTACGACTGTGCGAACCCATCCGCTGGTGAGAAACCTGGGCCGGATTACTGCTGTGCTTGGGCTGGGCTTAGCGGTGTTGTTTGGATTGCTGGCCAACAACGAATCGGCCAGTACGGGCATGCTGCTCCTGCGTATGGCCATCATTGGGCTATCCATCGTGGTGCTCACCGGGCTCGGCGGACAGCTGTCGCTCGGCCAGTTCGGTATCGCCACGATTGGCGCTGTTGTAGCGGCTCGATTCTCGAACGGCCCAGGGGAGTTGCTCAGCTCCATTCTGCTCGCTGGTATCGTAGGTGCACTTATTAGTGTGTTGTTGGGAATCCCGGCGCTCCGCGTTCGTGGTTTGATGTTGGCCGTAACCACGCTCGGTTTTGCTATTGCTATGCGTTCGTGGGCTTCATCGCAATCGTGGATGGTGGGCTCGGGAATTTCCCTCGGCGACCGGCGACTGTTTGGGATAGATCTGTCTACGGACCGCCGCTACTACTGGGTGGTGTTGGGATTCTTGGTGCTCACGTTCGTGGTGGTGCGCAATCTGTCCAAGAGCGGGTTCGGCCGACGTTTGATCGCCATTCGTGACAACGAAGACCAAGCTCGTGCCTTCACCATTTCTGCCTCGAAGACGTTGCTGAGCGCTTATGCCGTTTCGGGCTTCATTGCCGCCATGCTCGGTGGAATCTACGCCCATGGCCTTGGTCGGGTCGCCGTTGAAAGCTTCTCGGTCGACGACTCAATCCGCACCACCGCGCTGGCGGTCCTCGGTGGGTTGGGCATTGTCGCTGGGCCGCTCCTGGGTGTGCTCTACATCTACGGCGTTCCCGAGTTGCCATTGGATTCGCTTGGCATTGCGGCATCGTCGCTCGGGTGGCTCGTGCTTTTGCTCTATGTACCCAGTGGAATAGCGGGCTTGGTGGCCCCAATTCGACGTTTCTTCATTGACCATCTTGGTGGCGACGGGGGAGTACCGGCCCCAGCCGAGCTCGAGTCGGTGTTTGCGAATGGTGTGCCGTCGTTGGCTGCCAGCAAGGTCCTTGACCGCCCCTCGGGTCTCATAGCCCAAGCCGTCACTGGGTCTGGAGCTATGGGTCATCGTGCAACGGGGAATGGAGCAGAGCTGCTCCAGGTCGACGGGCTGAACAAACGCTTTGGCGGAGTTGTAGCAGTGAACGACGTATCGCTGAGCGTGGCCCGCGGAGAAACACTTGGATTGATTGGCCCGAACGGCGCGGGAAAAACCACGTTGTTTGAAATCATCGGAGGGTTCACGGCGGCAGATTCCGGTGTGGTCACCTTCGCCGGAAAGAACGTAAGCGCGCTTGGTCCAGATCAACGAGCACAACTCGGCCTGGTTCGCTCCTTTCAGGATGCACCACTGTTCGCCACCATGACGGTGCGCGATACGGTCCGTTTGGCGCATGAACGCAAGTACCCGTCGTCATTGGTGTCTGGTCTGCTTGGTCGATCCGGTTCGGCGAA
>JAYVSS010000291.1:0-28250 GCA_043775075.1 Acidimicrobiia bacterium | reverse complement strand
CCCCACACCGCATTTCAAGCCGGAGACTGAGTTTCTGGGCGGGTCGCTGGTCACGAACTCCGTGGAGTAACGACCCGCCTCTTGGAACCTGGCGAGGCCCGACGGGCCTAGCTGCCGGTTACCGACCCACTCGATAACGCACATTGCGCTGAGCCGCGCGGCGCACCCGATAATCGCCACGTTGCAGTGGACGAGGCGCTCGATATCGATGGCGGCTAAAGGACTCCTCATCGAGATATAGGCGCGAGACTGCGCCCCACCGCCTGATTCCGCCACGAGGCGAGTCGTCCATAAAAGGCGCTATGAACATCTCGCTGAACGCATCACCGAGCGGGCACATCCAAACTCGGGAGACGATCACGTGACTCCGGCGAGCTTGCGGGCTGCCCACTCCGCCGCTTGAGTCTGCTCATCGACAGAAAGTGGGCCGAGTTCATCGTCGAGCTGCGACAGGCACATGTATTGCAACTCATCGACTACATCGAGCGGCGCCTAGGGTCGGTTCTATGAGGTCTCCGCGAATTCCCCGTTCCGTCTTCGCCACGACCTATGAACTGCCCGATTGGCGGATCATCAGCCGCACGATTCAGGCCGAGTTTCGAGCGTCGTCCCTTGCGGCAGCAGTGAGGTTTGCACAACAGGTTGTGGAAGCAGCCGACGCCGCCGACCATCATCCCAATATCACTATGCGCGCTTCGGGCCGTGTCCACATTCTGTTGACTACGCATGATGCCCAGGGCTTGACCGACTACGACGCAGCGCTCGCTCACACAATTTCACAGATCGCGCAAACGGCTGGACTCTCCTCGTCACCAGAGCAGATTCAAAGGTTAGAAGTGGCGATCGACGCAATGGACTTTGCCCTTGTGCTGCCCTTCTGGAAGGCCGTGATGGCATATGTCGACGAGCCGACCGAGCCGGGACAAATCGTAGATGCACTTATTGATCCTCGCGGTGTGGGTCAGCCACTTTGGTTCCAGCAGATGGACCAATCTCGGCTCCAACGCAATCGCATTCACCTGGACCTGCTCGTTCCGGAGGACGTAGCGGTTACTCGCGTTGCGGCGGCCGTTGCCGCAGGCGGAACGCTCCTAACCGACGAGTACGCCCGATCCTTTTGGGTCCTCGCAGACCCCGAAGGCAACGAAGTCTGTATCTGCACCTGGCAAGATCGGGATTAGGCGCACGAGCGAAGCGGCCTGGCCGACTGACGCGCCGGTATACAGCTCGGTGGCCGTTTTCGAGTGTCGGCGGGCCTTCCACCAGACTCGTTGCTCATTGAGCAGCATTTTTCCCGCACCCCTGTGCGGCGGTGTGCGCAACGTCCTACGATTCCAGCCGCTTCGCAAATTCGCCGAGCCCCAGTCCTTGGAGTGCCAGTGTTGAACACCGCTGTCTCGCTACCCCGCCTTATGAGCGACGTCACGCCGGCATGGCTCACTGCAGCCCTGCAATCCGCCGGGCACAACGTTGAGATTGCGACCGTTTCGGCCACCCCCCTCGGTGTCGGCGTCGGAATGATGTCGGGTCTCCAGAGTCTTGCGCTGACATATGCAAAGGGCACCGGTCCGGCGCTCCTCGTGCTGAAGATGCCGACCGAGAACGACGTCAACCGCAGCGTTGCCGATCTTTATCATCTGTACGAACGCGAAACCCTTTTCTACCGAGACATCGCATCGAGAAGCACGGCGTACACACCGGTCGTGTACCGCGCCGACATCGACGGTAACAACTTCGTGCTGCTCCTCGAAGACCTCTCCGACTACACGTTGGGCGATCAGGTCAAGGGATGCACCCTGGAGGAGACCGAGGGTGGCGTCGCATGGCTGGCACGCCATCATGCGTCATTATGGGGCCAGACCGACGATCCGGAGCTCGCGTTTCTTCCCGAGGTCTCACCTTCGTACAGCTCCGACGGTCTCATGCAGGGATGTGCCTTTGGCTGGGACCCTATGGCGGCACTATTCGGCCACGTGGTCCCCGAACGCATTGCCGCACTTAAAGATCGCTACCTGGCGGTGCTTCCCAAGTTGTTCGACTGGATGGCCACGCCCCCTCTGACCGTCGTCCATGGTGATTTCCGAATGGACAATCTGTTTTTCGGATCGGCACCGGGTCAGGAACCGCTGATCGCCATCGACTGGCAGGGCAGCCTGCGCGGTAGAGCGTCTCAAGATATCGCGTACTTCCTCAGTGGAAGTCTCCCGATTGAGTTGCGCCGCCAACATGAACGTGCGCTTATCAATCAGTGGCACACCGGTTTGGTTGCTAGTGGCGTGACGGGGTTCAGCGAGGCCGACGCGTGGGAGGACTATCGCAAAGCCGTGCTCTACGTGTGGGTCATTGCCGTAGTCATCGCCGGGACACTCGACCCGACCAACGAACGCGGCCGTCAATGGATCTCGGTCATGCTCCAACGCTCCATCGCGGCGATCGACGACCTCGACCTGGTGACACTGATGGACGAAATGTCCTGACGCGTTCGACCCTGCTTCGTGCCGTGACCCGTTCGCCCCTTTCGAGTGGTGTTCTGCGTAAGCTCGGCAAATTCAATAATCGCGCTTATCGAATTCCTCAGGGACCGCCCAAGTTCTTCATAAGGGGTCCTGTCTGATCAAGATGGCGACAGGCTGTCGCCCCCTGGCAAGTTGAGTGTCGTGCGTCCCGAAAACGGGACGTATCGGTTGGCCGGTCGGATTGGACAACCAAGCGCGTAACAAGCAATGTCAAGACCGTTGTCTCGTGCCCTTCAGGCGACGTGCGTAGAACGGACAGCGTCATGGGTCTTAACCACATCGAATTGGCCGCTCGGCCCGAATCCCTAATTCTCGACGCCAGCAGGACTGCGGTCGTCGTCGTCGACATGCAGAACGACTTTGGGCACAGCCACGGCATGTTCGGACGAGCAGGAATCAACTTGTCGGGCATCCAGGCGACGGTCGCACCGACGCAACACGTTCTCGAAGCGGCCCGTGCCGCGGGGATCAAGATCATCTATCTCAAGATGGCGTTCCGGCCCGATCTTTCAGACGCCGGCACACCAGCCGCGCCGAACTGGCTCAAACACCTTCCGATGCGAGCGGGCGAACACGTGACGGCTCCCGACGGCTCGGCCAGTCGGATCCTTATCCGCGACACCTGGAACACCGACATCATCGACGAACTAACCCCAACGGAAACCGACACGATCGTCTACAAGAGCCGATTCAGTGGCTTCTTCGAGACCGAACTGGACACCATCCTGAAGGGTTGGGGGATCCAACATTTGGTGTTCACCGGTTGCACGACGAGCGTATGCGTCGAGTCCACCGTCAAGGATGCGATGTTCCGGGACTATCACTGCGTTGTACTCGAGGACTGCACCGCAGAAGCCATCGGCGCTGATCTGCCGAGAAGCAATCATGACGCCACGCTGCTCGTGATCCAACTCCTCGTAGGGTGGATCGCCGACTCCACTTCGTTCATTGCAGCGGTCGGTTCATCGATCGCATCGCCAACCTCGTAGTGGGCGCCTCACATCGACCATGCCAGCCAAAGCCAACCCCGACAAACTCGGCCCGGTGACCAACAGCTCACTTATCCATCAGCTTGCGGCACCTGCGGTCGTCCGTTGCCTCCTGGAGTCCCTCCAAGCCGACGACCTCGATCAAGCGATAGCCATGCTCGACGACGACGTGGTCTACAGCAATGTGTCGCTCCCAACAATCCATGGCCGCCACGCAGTCGAACGTGTGTTTCGTGCGACGCTCGGCCGCATGGGCTTTAAGGTCCACTTTCACGCCATCGGGTCCGACGACAGCAACCCGAATGTCGTTCTCACCGAACGCACTGATGCTCTGGTGTTCGGTCCGGTGAAAATCCAATTCTGGGTCTACGGGCGTTTTGAGCTTCGTGACGGGCGAATCACGCTATGGCGCGACAGCTTCGACTGGAGAGACGTACTCGTGGGCTTGGTGCGCGGCGTCGTGGGCCTCGGACTCCCGTTCGCCCGTCGAAGCTGGCCAACAGGCAACGATTCCACAAGCGTCTAGCGAGGTCGAGAAGTAAGCATTTCGACGTCGGGGCCGCTCAAACCGTCGTGACCCGAACATCCCTGCCACGCACGAGCGCCTTGAGATCTGCCGGATCGGATGTCAAAACTTCATCGCCAGGTTGCGCAATAACGGCCACAGCACCATCGACAACGTCTGATGACCTTGTGGTCGCGAGCAAACGACCGATCGCTCGAGCCTGTTCGCTAAGGAGAGACACCTCCTCAATTCCGGCCAATACGCGGGCAAGGGTGGCCTGACGCGACCCGTTCCTCCACACTTGGGCGACCACCGAAGCGCTCGTCCGAACAGGCTCGCCATCCTCGTGCGCTGCGACCAGGCGGGCGATTACGCCACGATCGCGGCGCTCAATCGCAATGAGCGCCCCTGCGTCTAAAACCAGACTCATGGTGCCATGCGCTTTCGTGCTGGCCGCTTTCGCGCCTCGGCCAACAACTCTGTCCGCGTCCACCCTTCCTCGCTCAAGATCGAATCGAGGGCTTGTCCGAGCGCAACGTGGCGCAAGCGTTGGCGGACCGCCTCAGCCATCCACGCAGAGACATTCACCGATTCAGCATCAGCAGCCATCCGAAGGGCACGGCCAAGATCGGGATCAAGCGAAACACTGAACTTTTCGACCGCCATGGGGGCTCCCCTTGCTTCCTACCTTGGTATTCCTACCAACATACTACCGTTCGGCGACTCATCCAACGACCGTCCGAACGCACCGGCCTTCCAAGAAACAAAGGACTCGATAGCCGCGATTACCAAATGCGGCAACGACTGAGCATTTTTCAACAACCTATGCGCGCATAGTGAATCGCGTACGCTGCGTTTAGGGGAGGACAACTTGCCAACTCGGCTGGAGCCGACGGACGGCCCCTATGTCTTCCTGGCTCGATTTCCACCCACTAATTTCCCGGCGCACAGCCACGCCGGTTGCGCCTCGTCGGTGGGCTGTTTCGGCTTCTAGGTGAATGAGGGCGGCAAAGTTGCGGGCACCAAGGTGACGGTATCGCCGGCGCGGATCGTCCCGCCCCGCCGTACTTCGGCGTTGAGGGCGAGTTTGCCGTCGAAGCGCCGGATGATGTCTTTCAGGACTTCTCGGTCGACGTCGAGTGTGTCGGGATCGACGGTGGTCATCGGGCAGCGACCGCGGCGTGAGTCGATGCCGATGATCACCTCGCCGATGTGGAGCGCCTGTCCGGGCCACTTCGTTTCATCCATGGCCTCGACCCCGGCGATGACGATGTTCGGACGGAGGCGGCGCACGTCGCGACCGAACTCGGCGACTGCACCGTCGGTGGCTACGAGCAGCGGGAGAACGTCGAACCGCCCCGGTCCGGCGTATTCGGCCAGGACCGCGTCTTCTCCGGCAGCCTGGCGTACCCGGGCGAGGACTTCCGGCGACGTCCACGGCAGTCCGTCGACGAGCGGGTGGCCATCGTCACCGAGCTTTGCGTGCAGGCCGAGGAGTCGGTGATGACGGCGCGAAGTGCGCACCCCTTCCGGTCCGCGCACGTGAACGAGGCGGTCGCCGAACACGCCGTCCGCCGTCAGCTCGGCTCTGTCCAGTCGCTCTCCGGCCAGTGTCTTGACCGGGTAGCGCCATAGTTCGGCAACCGTCATTGGGTTCGTCATGGCATCGTCTCCAGAAGTTGGGCGGCGGCCTTGCGAGCCGCGGTGATGGGCTTGTCGTTACCGAAGATGGCCGACTGCACGATGGCCCCGTCGATGAGTACGGCAAGGGCGTCGGCGAACCAGGCAGGGACGCCTGGTCGCATCTGCGACTGCGTGGCCAGGGTGGCGAGATGGCTGGTCAGTGACCGCTTATGGGACGCCACGATGGCCCGGTGCTGATCGCCGATCTCCATCGGCTCGGCGATAGCGTTGATGAACGCGCACCCCCGATAGCCCGGTGACTTTCGCCATTGCCGAATGGCGTCGAACGCGGCGAGAACGGGGTCGACCCCGCGGACGACGGAGCGATCAACGGTGTCGGTGAACCAACTCATCCAGCGGTCATGGCGATCGTTCAGCCACGCCGCAACGAGATCCTGTTTGGAGGGATACAGCAAGTAGATGCGTCGAAGAGACACGCCCGACGCGTCGCGGATCTCAGCCATTCCCACTCCGGAGATCCCGCGCTCGTAGAACAGTACGTCCGCGGTGTCGAGTACGAGACGATCGGCATCCTCGATGGTGAAGGCGGCGGCCGGGCTCATCGCAGCGCAATTCCGCTGGTTTCGTCGTCGCCCCGGGGGCCGAAGATGCGCCGGTCGGCGGCGGCGATGCCGACATCGTTGATGCTCGCCTCCCGACGTTGCATGTACCCCGCGTCGTCGAACTCCCAGTTCTCGTTTCCGTATGAGCGGAACCATTGGTCCGAGTGATCGTGCCATTCGTACTGGAACCGAACGGCGATGCGGTTACCACCGAACGTCCACAACTCCTTACGCAGGACGTAGTCGAGCTCACGGTCCCACTTGACTCGCAGGAACTCGACGATCTGTTCCCGGCCGATGATGAACTGGTGGCGATTGCGCCACACCGAATCAACGGTGTAGGCCGCCGCGACCCGTTCAGGATTACACGAGTTCCATGCCGCCTCCGCGGCCAACACCTTGGCGCGAGCCGAGGTGTCGTCGAACGGTGGAAGTGGGGGACGTGTCATCTTGGGCTGCTCCCGGTAAGAATGTACGTTCTCACCATACGAGAACAATCATTCTCATGTCAAGCGCCTTCGAGACTAAACGTGGGGCACTGAGACTGTCAGAGGTCGGCCTACTTACGGGGAACGCTTGGCAGTGCACCTCGATGGGGTTTGCCGGGGTGGATCGTGTGGGATGGCCCGATATCGAGGGCGAACGTCTTTGGTCGGCGACGCGTTGGTCGGCGCAATTCGGCTTCTCTCCGTACGCATAGTTTTCGGGGGTTGCGATGTCTCGTGTGTTCATACCTGCGATTTTCTGGTTTGCTGGGCCTTGGGCGGTTGCTTGTTTTTTCGCTTCGGCTGGTCGCGATACAGCTGGCGACAGAACCGTCGAAAGTTCCCGCAGCCAAACGTTCTGCCCGATCTGAAGAGATCGGCGATCATGAGCCCGAAGACGGCCAACCGAATCAGACTCAGTCGCCCCTCGGTGAGGTGTCACAGTGTAAGGAATGGCTACCGAAGATCATCTCTTCCTTCCAGATCAGCACCTCAACCCGTTGATCGCGGCCAGCTACGACGCATCCGTGGCCGATCGATTCGCCGAGGATGCTGTCGGGCCTGCGGTGAAGCTCCTGGCCGACCTAGCGGGCCACGGCACGGCCGTCGAATTCGCCGTTGGAACCGGTCGGCTTGCATTGCCGCTCGCCCGCGGAGGCACACAAGTAGCGGGAATCGATTTCTCCGAGCCCATGCTGACGGAACTCCGAAAGAAGCCGGGTGCAGATGATGTCTCCTTGACGCTCGGAGACATCACCGGGATCCAGGTATGTTCCGATGCCACCCTCGTCTATCTCGTCTTCAACACCATCGGAAATCTCCGCACTCAACAGCAGCAGACCGCCTGCTTCCGTAACGCCGCGGCCCATCTCCAATCAGGCGGGCGTTTCGTTATTGAAACCGGCGTACCGAAACTCCATCAGCTTGCAGCGGGCGAAACGATTCGGCCGTTTGACGTGTCACCAAACCATTTCGGCTTCGAGGAGTACGTGGATCGGGTGAACCAGATCATGATGTCGCACCATTACTTCATCGACGGCGATCGCGTGCGCAACGTTTCCGGAGCGTTCCGCTATGTCTGGCCATCAGAACTCGACCTGATGGCTGAACTTGCAGGAATGACGCTCGAAAACCGCTGGGCCGATTGGAAACGCACTCCGTTTACCGGCGACTCGCCGTCACATGTATCGGTCTTTCGAAAGCCGTAACCTCGAGCCCTCGATGTACTTGCTCGCCAGGCGACATCAGCCACGCAACGACCGGGCCAACGTGTTGACGTGCGGTAACCGGGACGGCTGATCCCGACCACTCGAGCCCCTTGACGCACCAGCTCATCGGCCCCCCGACCAACGAGACGGCGAATGCGACGGTGTTCCGTGCGAGTAGACAACCAAAGGACCACCTTCGGACCCTTGGCTGTTCCACTCGAGCGTACGACCATCGGAAGTTTGGCGTTCCACCATGCACCACCTTCGTTTCGGGGTCAGGTACGTGTGGCGATGATCAGTCGGCCGGGTCGGTCGAGTGCGGCCATGTAGTTGAACGTGGAGATCTCGTCGACTTGCCAGCGGCCGACCGAATCAAGTCGCCGGATCTCGTCCTCGTAGCGCAGGTCGATGAAATGACGACCGTTGAGGAAGATGACGATCAGACCGCCGGGCGCAACTGTCGAGGATCGAGGCCCGGCGGTCAACATGCCGCTCGACAAACGCGTCGGCCGCAATCACATGCGCCGAATAGCCAAGGTTGGCGATCAGATCCGCCTCATACGTCTGAGACCACCCGTCATACAACGAACGCGTTGGGGTCCCGGTCGACTCATACTCCTCGAGCTTCGCCATCATCGGAGTCGCCTCGTCCGGCTCGTCTGTTGACGGCATCTCCCCTGGCCTCATCAGATGACGACCTCCTCGGATCGACGCTAGCGGGTGAGATCCCGTCCGAGCGGACCCAATAGTCACGAACATCCCGAGCGCTGGCCCTGCTTACAGCAAACGCACAACCGACAGCATGTTCTAAAACAGCGTGCTCTAATGCCCAACGCTTCAAATCGACTGATCGCACCGACCTCCCGCCGAGCATGCTGCTCAGGAAAGGTTCTGGTAAACGGTTTCCGAAAGTCCGAACCGTTTCGTCAGCGAATCTACCGCGGTCTTCGGCCGCAAAGTCGACAGGTCACTCCTCGCCTTTTGCGTCGAGTCCGGGCGACTCAGAGGGGCCACAGAAGCCGTCGACGGGGTAAAGATTCCTTCAGAAACGTCTTCTGGCCCAAGCCCGTGGTGTGCTTTCGCGCCTACCAATCGCATCTCTCGTGACGGCACCGCCGTCGAACACTCGCTACCCGAGGACCTGACGATGAGGAGTGGTGTTTGCGGCTCTAGCGGGTCTTGTCTCGCTGCGGGATACTCCAGTTTTACTTCGAAGGATTGATCGGCACGTGACTCGTCACTCCGGCCATGCCCGGCCATGCCGGATCTACCAGAAAGCGCCGGATTTCGTCGGCCACAGTGGCGGCGTTCGAACCGGAGAACACCGTTGAGTGTCCGCCCGGGACCCAGACCGTTCGCGTCGATGCGGGACGGCGAAGGACAAGGCTGTAGTCGAACCAATGCGTCGGCGTGGCTTCGGTGCTGCGAAAGAGCAACGCGGGCGCAGGGATCGGGCCAGGATCGCCAGCGGTCACTACCGCCCGATCGACCTCGGCATCTACGCCGACATATCCGAGTTTGCTCGCCGCCTCAGCGTTGGCGTCCAAGTATCCGACACGGGCCCGCCACGCCCGCCAACTCGTTCGCGCCCATGCGCCAACAGAACGACCGCCTCGATCGCGGCTATTGCGCACCACATTGGCGAATCGCCCCAGCGCCGTGGGCGGCATCGGCTCCGCCACGAATGCGTCGAGCAACACCAGCCCGTTGATCTCTCCACCCCGTGACCGAAGTTCCTGCGCCAGATGCAGCGCAATCAATCCACCGTCGGAGTATCCACCGATCCAATAGGGTCCGTCGGGATCATCTGTACACATCGCAGTTACATAGCGATCGACCATCTGATCCATCGACTGATCAGGAACTTGGCCGGGCTCCACCCCGACCGCCTGGACTCCGACAACGTCGACCACATCGGCCAGCTTCTGAGCGATCTCTCTGAAGCCGAGGACGTTACCGCCACCACCATGCACCAGATACAAACGGATGGTGCTGACTGAATGGCCGAACCGAACCAACGACGAGGTGGCGCTGAGTCCTCCGGGGTTGGCCGCCCGTTCGGCCAGCAAGCGCGGAGTCGGAGCATCAAGGAGCACGGTAAGTGGCAACTCCAGCCGCTTTCGTTCCCCGATTCGCGCCAGCAGGGCCACGGCCAGGAGGGAGTGACCACCAAGGGCAAAGAAGTCATCGTCGGGTCCGACGTCGCGCCCGAAGACGGCGGCGAAATCGGCGATGATCCGGTCCAGAGGGGTACCGTCGAGCTCAGCCTCGAGGGCCGATTTCATGATCATCGGAGGGGGCTCGGGCAGCGCACGTCGATCGACCTTGCCCGATGGAGTGAGGGGAAAGTCGGCGATGACCACGAACGAGCTCGGCATCATGCTCGGCGCCAACCGTCGGGCCAGCATCGACTGCACGGCAATCTCGTCGAAGTCCGCTCCGGGCGAGACCCGAACGTAGGCCACCAGCCGGTCATCACCGATGCCGTGACCAACCACTGCGGCGACCGCCTGCTCAATCGTCGGATGTTCACTGAGCACCGACTCGACCTCACCGAGTTCAATTCGCTGACCCCGGAGCTTGACTTGGGTATCGATACGCCCGAGGAATTCGTGGACCCCGTCTGCTCGGCGGACCACACGGTCACCCGTACGGAAAATCGGAAGCGACGTCCCGTTGTTCATAAGCACACTGAATTTCTCTGCACTTAGTTCTTGCCGATTGTGATACCCGGCACCAACAAACGGTCCGGCCACCACCAACTCACCTTCAACGTTGTCCGGTAGCGGTTGGAGGGTGCCGTCCATCACGAGCGCCGTCACTCCGGGGAGCGGACGTCCGATCGGGACGCTTGCTCCAACGGTGGATCCAACGTCGTAAGAGAACGACCAAATTGAACACTCGGTGGGACCGTAGATATTGGTAACTGTTTGCACGCCGGCAGCGGAGAACTGGTGCACTAGCGCAGGAGGGAGCGCCTCTCCACCAATCAGAACTTGTTGCACACTGCGCAACGAGCGGCGGCTCACTGGATCAGACAGCAACAACACCGCTCGGGTGGGCGTGCATTGCACGTGAGTGACGTGGTAACGACTGATAAGCGCGCCGAACGAATCACCGAAGCCGGTCCGGGCTTCGTCGGGAACGACAACGACGCGCAAGCCAACCGAGAGCGGCCACAGGAACTCGGTAAGCGAGGCGTCGAACGAGAGGGTGGAGTGGAAGAGGAACGCGGACGAGGGCGTGGTATGAGCCACCGAGGACCAGGCGTCGAGAACGCAACTCAGGTTGGCCTGGCTGATGCGCACGCCCTTTGGCCGTCCCGTCGAACCGGACGTGTAGATCACGTACGCGAGATCGGTGGGCGACGGGGCCGCGATTTTCTTGGCCAATGACGTATCGCGTCCCGCCGCAATAGCGCGGAGCGCAGCAAGAGAGAGCGAACGCACCGTGTCGGGGAGCCAAATGGGCCGCTCGTCGGTCGGCAAGATCACCAACGAGACACCGGCGTCTTCGGTCATGTAGGTCAATCGTTCCCCCGGAAGACGGGGATCAAGGGGCACGTAGGGCATGCCCGTAGAGAGCGATGCCAACACCAGCGCAATGAGATCGGTGCTGCGCGGTACCGCCAGCCCGATCCGGTCGCCCGGGCGGACTCCGGCCCCAAGGAGTGCGAGACGATCGGCTTCGGCCTGCGACCACAGTTGAACAAAGTTGGTGGTTTGGTCGCGGAACACCACGGCGGGCGCGTCGGGCTGACGGAGTGCCTGCTGCTTCACCCGCTGGTACGCCGCCTCCCCCATGACCTCACAATCGTGGCAGTTCACAGACCGACTGTCGACGCAGCCGTATTCAACCACCACGCGGACGATCGAGCATTCGGTCCGTCGAAGGGCGCACTACCGTCGAGATCCATGTCGTTACCCGATGTTGAAGTCCTTGTGGTGGGCGCCGGTCCCGCCGGTTCGGCCGCCGCGCTTACCGCCGCCCGGGCCGGACGATCGGTGGCGCTGCTGGAGCGAGGACCGTTCCCGGGGTCGAAAAACGTCTATGGCGGAGTCGTCTACGGACGCATTCTCGATCAACTGGTGCCCCAATGGTGGGAGCAGGTTCCGGTGCAGCGGTGGATCACCCGTCGAGGAACCATGCTCCTCACGGACCATCAGAGCATGTGCCTCGATTACCGCACGACGACCTGGGGCAAGCCCCCGTATAACGGATTCACCGCGTACCGCCCGGACTTCGATCGCTGGTTCGCCGACCAGGCCGTGGCAGCCGGGGCCCAGCTCATCACGTCGACCACGGCGACCGGCCTCGTGCGCGATTCACGTGGACGTATTGCCGGCGTGCACACCGACCGCGATGGTGCCCTCACTGCCAAAGTGGTCATCGCCTGCGACGGGGTGAATTCGTTTCTGGCCAAGGAGGCGGGCCTGTACGACCATGGAGGGGCGGAGAATTTCACCCTCGGCGTGAAAGAGATACTGGCCCTACCGCGCGCCGAAATCGAATCCCGGTTCAATGTGACGGGCGACGAAGGGGCCGACTTTGAAATCGTCGGTGGCACGCAGGGTATCGCCGGTGGAGCGTTTCTTTACACCAACCGGGACACTGTTTCCATTGGTGCCGTGCTGTCCTTGACGGGGCTATCGAAGGCCAAGATCCGACCCGAGGACGTCATTGCCGGGCTCAAGCGTCATCCCTCGCTGGCGCCGTTGGTCGACGGCGGCGATCTGAAGGAATACGCCGCCCACCTGATCCCCGAAGGCGGCTTTCACATGATGCCGCGCCTTTTTACCGACGGGATGTTGGTGGCCGGCGACGCCGCGGCGATGTGTCTCGCTGCGGGACTGTGGCTCGAAGGGGTGAACTACGCCATGGGTGCGGGCATGGCTGCAGCTGAGGCGGCCCACGAAGCGATCGCCCGAGATGATATGTCCGCAGATAGCCTGCGCACCTATCAAACACGGCTGGACCAGTCCTGGGTTCTCCAAGATCATCGAAAGGTTCGTAAGGCGGCGCATTTCCTGTTGTCCGATCGCCTGCAGGATCGGTACCCGAAGGTGGCGTGCGAGTTATTTGAACAGCTCTATACCGTGGAGAATCCGTCACGAAAACGCGGAGCCGGAACAATCGGTCGACCGCTGCTCAAGAAGCACGGGATCAAGCTGCGCGATCTCGCTCGTGATGGGCGAGACGCTTTTTCTATCTTCGGCTGATTGCCCGACCACCTCTGCGCCCGCCATGTCCGCCCGCCCGCTGTTCAGCCCTGTTGAACTTTTCGACGGATTCGACCCAGACGAACCTGGCTCCTATCTCGACACGCTCGACTTCCGGACGTATCTCGCCACCAAACAGCCGACGACGTCGCCGATCCACCGCATCGCGTGGGCCGAACAGGATCAACGCATAACGGAAGCCCGTGACACCTTCCTCGTTGACCGACACTGCGTGGCGATCATGGGCGGCCACAAGGTCGGCCGGGACGAAGCCAGCTTTCGTGCTATCGCCGACCTCGCCCAACGCCTCGCCCGCCGCAACATCATCGTGACCAGCGGTGGCGGGCCGGGCGCGATGGAGGCGACCCAGCTCGGAGCTGCCTTGGCCCAAAGGACCGACAGCGTCCTCAACGCAGCCATCGATCACCTGGCCACGGTTCCGATGTTTCCCTCCGGCATGACAAAGGTCGTTCGCACCGACGGGTCGGTCGATCGAGCATTGATACGCACGCTTCATACCTGGCAAGCACCGGCGTTCACCCTGCTCGGTGAGTTAGCGACCGATGGCCCGTTGCGGCCCAGCCTGAGTGTGCCGACCTGGTTCTACGGGCACGAGCCGCCCACTCCGTTTGCCACCCACATCGCCAAGTACGTCTCGAACGCTTTACGCGAAGACGGCCTCCTGGCCATCGCCCGCCGCGGCGTCGTCTACGCCCCCGGAGAGGCCGGAACCCTGCAGGAGGTCTTCCAAGACGCCGCCCAGAATGCCTACAGAACGCACGAGTGGTTCAGCCCGATGTGCTTCCTCGACCTACCGTTCCAAGGCGTCGACCGATGGTGGACCGATCGCTTTCCCGTCGAGATGTTGCTTCGTCCCCTCTTCGGCAACGCCACATACGGACAGTACGTATGCATAACATCCGACGTCAACGAAGCGGAGGCTTTCCTCCACGCATTCGCGCCAGCGGCCGATGCCCCGCTACCGTCGTAGCCCATGCGCAGTACTCCCATTGCATTTGACGACCGCATGGAAACGGTCGACTTCCGAGTCAGTCACACTCCCCATATCGTCGTGGACGGCGATCTGTGCCGCAGCTGCACGACCAGCGCCTGCGTGCACGCGTGCCCGGCCAAGCTCTTCGTGCCCACGAACGACGGCGGCATCTTGTTCAACTACGAACAGTGTTTCGAATGCGGCACGTGCTACCTGGTGTGCAACACAGAAGGGGCGATCTCGTGGTCCTATCCGGAGGGCGGCCACGGCGTCGTCTTCCGTCACGGATGAGCCGCAAAATCACCAACCGCGGACACTAAGTGTACGTATGATTGCGCCAATCATCGTCTGCATGAAGTGGGTTGCACTGCGACCCGGGGTTGATCCGCTCACTGGTGTCGTTGTTTCTGACGAGCGATGGGAGGGACCCTCGCTCGCCGATCAAGCAGCCCTGGAAGTTGGCCTGAGGCTGGCGGACGCCTGGTCCACCACGTGCGAAGTCGTGTGCGTGGGCTCGTCCGCCGCTAACGCCATGCTGCGCGACGCCCTCGCCGCCGGCGCCAGCCGGGTCACCCGTATCGATACCGGGTCAACCGCCGACGTGGATCACCAGCCGACCAGTGCCTGCGTGGCCTCACTGCTCGGCGCGACGATCACCACAATGCCTTCGTCCCCCGCTCTTGTGCTCTGCGGCGACTGGAGCCTCGACCGCGGATCGGCCTCGGTCCCGGTGTTCCTGTCGGCGGATCTCGGGATTGACGCCGCCTGCGGGATTGTGGCCGTCGATGATCGGGGCCCCCGTGCGTTGAACTTGGAGCGACGCCTCGATGGCGGTCGGCGCGAGGTAATTGCGGTGTCCGGGGCCGCAGTGGTTTCCGTTGAGGGGTCAGTGGCTCGTCTGCGCCGAGCGCCCCTGTCCGGCGTGCTTGCTGCCCGTAGCGCCACGATCAACGTAATCACGCCAGCCTCCGTCCAGTGGGAAGCTGCGCCGTTTCGCGTCGGTCCGTTCAAACCCCGGGCCCGCATCCTCGAAGCGCCTGCATCGGCCGATCCCCGCAAACGGGTGGAGCAACTCACCGGTGCCCTGGTCAACCGCACCCCACCGAGGCGCCTCACCCTCGGCCCCGACGAGGCCGCCGACGCCATCCTCGACCAACTCCGTCTCTGGGGCCAGATCCCGTAGAGGATCGGACAGTGTCCACCCGCCGCGACGACCGATGTGACCTACGTCGCTGACCCTGACTACGGTCAGAGGCCGCATCGGGAGACGGACCCGACGCGCCCGCCACAACCATCGGCTCAGCCGCCATCACCACAAACGGAGATTTTGCACTCATGACGACCAAGGCCAAAGCAGCGATCCTCTACGAAGTCGGAGGGCCGTGGAAGATCGAGGAAATCACCGTCAACGATCCCATCGCCGGTGAGGTGCAGGTTGCCCTCACATCGTCGGGTCTGTGTCACTCCGACGAACACCTCCTCACCGGCGATATGCCGTCGGCTATTCCGATCATCGGCGGCCATGAAGGCGCCGGTGTCGTCACCAAGATCGGCCCCGGTGTCACTGACCTCGTTGTTGGCGATCACGTGGTGTTCAGCTTCATGCCGTCATGCGGGAAGTGTCACTGGTGCTCCATCGGGAAGACCAATCTGTGTGATGCCGGGGCGACAATCGTGACCGGGGACGGCACGTTCAATGCCTTCGACAGCAACGGCGTCGGCCTGGCCAAAATGTGTGGCGTGGGCACGTTTGCCAATCACCTGAACGCCAAGGTCGAGAGCTGCGTCCGCATCGAAAAGGACATCCCGCTGAAGCAAGCCGCCCTCGTTGGTTGTGGCGTGACGACCGGTTGGGGTTCGTCGGTGTACGCCGGCGAGGTCAAGGTGGGAGACAACGTGGTCGTGATCGGTTGCGGCGGCATCGGAGCCAACGCCATTCAGGGCGCCAAAGCGGCCGGGGCGAAGAACATCGTGGCCGTTGACCCGGTGGCCTTCAAGCGGGAAAAGGCCATGGAGTTCGGCGCCACGCACACAGCGTCGAGCATGGACGAAGCCTTCGGCATTCTCCAGACGTTGAGCCGTGGCGTGATGGCTGACAAGGCGATTTACACCGTGGGCGTGGCCGACGGGAACGACATGGCTCAAGTCATGTCACTCATCTCCAAGGGTGGCCGCATGGTGATCACCGCGGTGGCGCCGATGTTCAACACCGAAGTGAAGATGAACCTCTTCGAGTTGACGATCTATCAGAAGGAAGTACGCGGCGCCCTGTTCGGCGGCGGCTCGCCGCGTGCCGATATCCCCCGTCTTCTCGGTCTCTATCAGGCCGGTCAGCTCAAGCTCGACGAGCTCATCACCCGTACGTACACTCTCGAAGAAATCAACGAGGGCTACCAGGACATGCGCGATGGCAAGAACATCCGAGGAATGATCGTTTACTAGTAAAAGCCCGAATAGTCAGCGCACAGATATTCAGCGCGCAGACAACAATGCGGGGCTAGTTGGAGGGTGGTTGAGCATTGCGCTTGGCCACCCTCGCTGCACGGGCGGCGTCGTCGGCCCTTTCTTCCCTCTCGGCCTTGGCCACGGCGTAGCCAAACACGATGGCTGGTGCGAGGAACAACGAGCCGATACCCATCGACCAGGCAATTGCCGTGTTGGCCACATCGGTCGGCTTATCCAACCAGATGAACCCGAACGCCACGCAGGCCAACGCAAAACATCCGTAGCCCACGGCTTTGCCGATCTTCACGGCGCGGGCGACCTGGGCCCGGCGGACGAGATGGGGGTCGGGCTCAGGCATTGGCCTGCTCCGTTTCTGTTGACCGCACCGCACCGCTGTCGAGCTGGGGCAGACCGTGGCGAGCGAGAACCGAACGCACGGCGGCGCGAGCGGTGAGCTCGCTGGCCAGGTGCGGATCGTCGGCATCAGCGGCAGTGAGGTCCATGAGTACGACGGGATCGTCCGCCACCGATGCGACCAAAAGGGCGACGTCGAGCGGGGCGGGCCGCGTTGCGACCGGATCAGCGCTCAACGCCGGGGACCTAGACAGGAGAGCCGCATGCAACGACGCGTCGAGGCCATGACGAGCCCGGTGCGGACGAGCCTTCCCTCGATCAACGGTAACGCTGAACATCGCCAGGCCGAGCCCGAGCGCCAGCATCAAATCACCGACGGACGTGACCGCCCGCAACGGGGCGAAAGGGATACGTCGGGCGAGGACGAGCAACGTGTCACCGTCGCGAAACGGACGGGTCAGGCCGTCGGTCCTGAGCAACACCGGACCCGATGCCACCAGACCGGCCGAACGGGCGGCGGCCGGGTCGTACGGCAACCCTCCATTCACGCCCAGCACCAACGCGTTGAGCGTCAAGCCCAACGCCACGGCGGCAAAGCCCGGCCAGCGCAGCGCGTTGGTGGCCGCGAGAGCTGCGCCAGCAACCGTTGAGGCGACCAGGACGATAACCGCAGCGGACCCGTGCAGGTGCGTGGCCACGATCGAGCCAACGACCCAGAGCGCTCCGAGCCAGGGCGCCCGCAACGCAAACTTGCGCAGAAACCGCAATGATCCGCCGCCCACTAACCCGGCCACAAGCCCGAGAGCAACGGCGAATCCGGCAAGGCGCATAAGAGAACGCCACGCTACCCGCCCGTGTCGCGCCCAGCCGCCCTTCGACGCCGTCGGTCCCCGGAACTCTCGTACGCTCGAAGGATCATCCGTAAGTTGGGGGAGCAGGCAAATGAGTGAGATTCGAGCCGAAATGGCGGCCAGTGTGTGGCAGGTCGCCGCGGTCGTTGGCGCAACGGTGGCGCCGGGTGACGTCCTGGTGATTCTCGAATCGATGAAGATGGAGATTCCGGTGGAGGCTGAGCGGGCCGGGACAATTACCGAGGTTCGGGTCAAACCCGACGATCAGGTGCAAGACGGCGACGTCCTGGTGGTCCTCACGCCGTAAGCGCCACGAAGGCGCCACGGGCGCGGCCAGAAGACGAGCTGTTACAGGTTTTCGGGCAGGAGGCGAGCGACGTGCTCGAAGGCGAAGTAGAGGGCCGGGAGAAAAACAAATACAAAGCCGCCGGCGTAGATAACGATTTGTGCGCCAAGGCGGCGGCGGCGAGCGACCGCCCAGAAAGCCGCCCAGATCAGGGCGCAGAGTAGCGAGAGCAGTCCGGTCTCGACCCAGGTGCTCTGATGTCCCTGCAGCCAACTGAGCTTCCATACCGGACCCCGTCCGCGGGGATCGCGTTCGCTCTGTAAGGACAGGGGATCACCGACGGCAACGGTTGATTCCGATGGATCCGTCGTGGCCTTCGCCGCCGCCGTGGTGACGGCCGCGGTGACGGCGGTGGTGTCCGTCGTGACCGCGGTATCGGTGGGGATCGTTGCATCCTCCAAAGTGGTCGCAACAGCAGTATTGGCCGATGAATCCGGAGCGATGATCGTTGACGGCGGAGCGCTCGTTGGTGGTGCGGTCGTCGTTGGTGGTGCGGTGATCGGAGGGGCGGTGGCGGCCGGGGGCTCGAAGAAATCGGCGGTGGCGGCAGGGCCGACGAGGCGAGCGCGCACGACCAAACGCTGACGGGCGGTGTACTGCGGGTGGCACGTGGTGAGGGTCAAAATGTTGTCGCCGGGGATGTCGGCCAGGACCGTCTTATTCTGCGGCGACACGACAAAGGCACTGCGACCAAGACACTTTGGCTGGCAGGCGTCGATCACGTCGTAGCGAAAGCTCCCCTGCTGGGTCTGGATGAAGATTGGATCGCCGATGCGCATGAGCTGCAGATTGAAAAACGGTGCTCCGTAGGTGGTGCGGTGCCCGGCGATACCTACGTTTCCTGGTTGGCCCGGATAGGCGGTGCTCGAATATCGGCCGGGACCAGTTTGCAGGTCGGCCGTGGCCGTACCCTCGACCACGAGCTGGCGGAGACCGATGCGCGGCATGACCAGGAGACCGACGGCCTTGCCCGGCTTCGGCGCCTTCATTTTCGAGCGTCCGGTCCGTACCGACGGAAGGGTGCTCGACGTCACCGGCGCCACCGTTGAGCTCGGCGGAGCAGTCGTTGAGCCACCGGAAGCCGGCACCGACAAGCCTGGCGAGTTAGGCACGGACACCGTTGGATCCTCGATAGCCGAATTCGCCGTGGACGTCTCCGGCGGCGTGGGCGGCGTTGTTCCCGTGGAGATGCCGGGATCGTTCTTTTCGATCGGAGTGATGCCAGCGGCCGCCAGCTCCGCTTCAAAACTGTTCGTCAACTTGGTTTGGCGCTGCGCCTGACGAATCCCGGTGCCCCAAAGTTGGTAGGCAACAAAAAGCAGGAGGAGGACCCCGACGGTGATGAGGGTCCGACCGACCCCTGAAAGCAGGCGACGCATGGCCCCTATCATCGAACATCTCAGGGCTGACCTGAAGAACCCCATGCCTGCGATTGCTCACCACCAGCCAGAACTCGCCGCTCCGGTCGTTGAACTGCGGGGTGTCGTTGCCCTCCTCGGACGGTTCCCCGCCCTCGCCGGCCTCGATCTCACTGTCCGTCAGAGTGAGATCGTGGTGATCAAAGGTCCGAACGGCGCCGGAAAGACCACGCTGCTGAAGGTGTTGGCGGGGTTGGTCACGGTGACCGAAGGATCGGCCACCGTTCTCGGCGTTGACCTGCGGCGTGACCGCCGGACCGCCCGTCGAGCTGTTGGACTGCTCGGGCACCAGGGGTTTCTCTACGACGATCTGACGGTGGCCGAGAACGTGACATTCGCCGTCGAGGCCGCTCGGGGCGATGGCAATCGCATCGAACCGGCAATGACGCGCCTCGGGCTCGACGGCCGCCTCCGTGACCTTCGAGTCGGAGCATGCTCGGCGGGTCAGCGGCGACGAACGTCGCTGGCCGCGCTGGTGGCCCGCAATCCGGCGTTGTGGCTCCTCGACGAACCCCATGCCGGACTCGACGCCGCCGCCCGCGACCTGCTCGACTCGCTGGTGGTGGAGGCCGCCAGCCGAGGCACCACCGTGCTCCTCGCATCACACGACGAGGCCCGCGCCGAATCCCTCGCCACCCGCGTCGTCATGGTCGACGGTGGTCACATCACGGACGACCGCGTCCGGCCCGATCGTCGCCAGATCCCCCCCAAAGTTCACCGATGATTCGCGATGCTCTGCCCGATCCCCACAAAAGGGCACCCATGATTCGCGATGCTCTGGTGGTCTTGCGCAAAGACCTTCGTATCGAGCGTCGATCCCAGGTCACCACCACCCAAATTGTGCCGTTTGGACTGATCGTTCTCGTACTCTTCGGCTTCGGGCTCGATGAGCTGGTCGTGCGCAGTCCATCGGAATCGTCGAAGCTTGGGAGCGTGTCCGCGGCGGCCATTTCCGCCGGACTGTTCTGGCTGGCCACACTCTTTGCCGCCCTCCTCGCCGTGCAGCGTTCGTCGGCCCTGGAGCAAGCCGACGGAGGACGCGATGGACTGCGGCTCTCTGGCCTCGACCCCGCCGGCATTTTTCTCGGCAAAGCCGCCGCGGTGTTCGCGCAGTTGGTGATTCTTGAGATCGTCCTGACCTTCGGCGTGGTTCTTATGTTCGACGCGCCCCTCCAGAATCCGCTCCTCCTCCTGGCCACGGCCGTGCCAGCGACCATCGTGCTCGCCACCACCGGGACGATCTACGCCACCCTCTCCGGTGGGCAACGATCGCGCGACACCCTCGTGCCCCTGCTCGAATTCCCCCTGGTGGCGCCGGTCCTCCTCGCCGCCTCTCAGGCCACGAGGGCGGCCCTTGATGACAACGCGTCGAGCGGTTGGCCGTGGGTTCGTCTGCTCGTCGTCGCCGCCGTCGTCTTCACCGCTATCGGTATTCTCCTCTACGACGCCGTCCTCGAAGACGCCTGAGGCCCAAGCGAGGCGCTCTCTCATGTGATTGGTGCTGAAGATCACACCAGGGGCGGTTTGGCGGTGTGCGACAGGCAACGAACCTGGGGAAGACTGTACGTTCGATGAACTCGCAGATTGCTGCTCGCGTGTGTGCCGCCGTCGGGGGACTGATGTTGGTCGTCGCTGCGGTACTGGGGCTCTTCGTGGTGGGCCCCGATGTGGTGCAGGGTGACTACGGCCGGATGCTCTACGTTCACCCGGGCGTGGCCTGGACCATGTACTCGGCCATCGCCGTCGCCACCTTTTCCAGCGTCGCGTGGCTGCGCACCCGCAGGCCGCACTGGGATCACCTGGCCGGCGCCGGAATCGAAATCGCCGCCGTGTTTGCGTTCCTGGCGTTGGTCACCGGGTCCATTTGGGGACGGCCAACCTGGAACTCGTGGTGGCAGTGGGATCCCCGCATCACCTCAACCACGCTCCTCTTTCTCCTAACCATAGGTGCACTTACGATTCGTCGGCTCGAAGGCACCGTTGACCAACGCGCCCGCCGGTCGGCTGTTGCTGTGCTCCTCGCTGCGGTGACCGTGCCGATCGTGCACTTCTCTGTCGATTGGTGGCGGTCGTTGCATCAGAAGAAGTCGTTGGCCGAAGGAAAGATCAACGGCTTGCAACTGACAACGATGCTTATGTCCCTTGTCGGTTTCACCCTCGTATTCGCCGCCTTACTAATCGTACGGGCACGTACGAACCGCTGGGAGGACGAAGCGCTGGACTCCGGTCTCGGCGACGCCGTGTCGGCTCGTCGAGCGGAAGCGGCAGCGCCGGTCGGCACCACTGCGGCCGCCGGGCGGGCGTAGCCGTGGGGTACGTCGCCGCCGGATACATCGCCGTGTTCGGCACCATTTCGATCTACGCCGGGTGGGCCATCGTCCAAGCTCGCCGGGCCGCAGCACGGGTGCTGGCCTCCCGGGGAGTTGCCACTAGGGACACGTCGCCGAACAAACGCCCGGTCTGACGGATCGCACTATGAGCGACATAAGCGAAGGAACCGCCAACACCGGCTCGCCGGCCACCCTCGATGAAGACGACGGCGAAAGCGCCGACGCCGGGTCGTTTTCCGGCGCCTCCGTTGGCGTTGGGACCGGCAACGTTTACCTGCAGACCAAGAAGACAAACACCAATCGGCGCGTGCTCGCCTTCGGCGCCGTCCTGCTGTTGGCGATTGGGTTCCTGGTGGTCAAAGGCCTTGGCGGCGCAACCACGTACTTCCGCACCGCAGACGAAGCGGTGGCCCAAGTAAAGACGCTCGGGTCACAACGTTTTCGCGTCGAAGGGGTAGTCAAGGATGGCTCGGTGCAGCAAACCGACCGAGCCGTCGAGTTCGTCATCGAAAGCAATGGCGCGCAAGTTGCCGTACGTCACGAGGGAGACCCGCCGGAGCTTTTTCGGGCCAACCTCGCGGTCGTCCTCGAAGGACGTTTTGCTCCCGGGCAGGCCACCCGCCCGGCTGGCCAAGCTCCCCGATTTGAGTCGGACCACCTAATGATCAAGCACGACGAGAACTACATCGAGAAAAACTCGAATCGCGTGAAGGACTACGTCGGCAAGGATTCCGGCAAGACCAGCAAAACCACATGAAGGCTGACATCGGAAGCATCGGAGTAACTGCGGCGTTCGTGGCGTCGCTCCTCGGTTGTCTGTTTCTCGTCGTCGGCTCGGTGCGGCGCCGCCCGGTGATGGTGGCCAGCGGCCATCGCTTTGTGCCGATCGCCTTCGGTGGCGCAGTTCTCTCCGTTATCGCCATGCAATGGGCACTCAATACCCATGATTTTTCTCTGCAGTATGTAGCCAATAACAACGCCCGCTCCACACCCAGGCTCTACACGATTGCCGGCATGTGGGCGGCCTTGGAGGGTTCGATTCTGCTGTGGGGTCTCATCCTCGCCATCCTCACGTTCGCCGTGTGGCAGAAGTACCGGGCCCGTCGTTCTGATCCGCTCGTCGCCTGGGCCACTGCCGTGATGCTTGGTACGTGCACATTCTTTTTTGGTTTGATGGTGGGGCCAGCCAATCCGTTCGTCAAACTGCTGGTCCCGAAAGCCGACGGTCGCGGTCCCAATCCACTGCTTGCCAACCATCCACTTATGGCCATTCACCCGCCGATCCTGTACCTGGGATACGTGGGCTTCACCGTACCGTTCGCGTTTGCCATTGGAGCAATGGCGACCGGTCGCGTGGGTGAAGGCTGGCTGGTCGAGACTCGACGGTGGACGCTGATCGCCTGGGGTGCGCTTACCGTCGGCATCGGCCTCGGCGCATGGTGGAGCTATGAGGTGCTTGGTTGGGGCGGCTACTGGGGTTGGGACGCCGTCGAAAATGCCTCGCTTCTCCCATGGCTCACAGGAACCGCGTACTTACATTCAGTCATGGTGCAAGAACGCCGCGGCCTGCTTCGAGTGTGGAACCTGTCTCTGCTGTGCGCCACGTTTTGCCTCACCATTCTCGGCACGTTCCTCACTCGGTCTGGCGTGATTTCGTCGGTCCATGCGTTCTCCAATTCCACAGTTGGTCCGTGGATCCTCGGATTCTTCGGCGTGTGCGTCGCCCTCACGCTCGGCCTCATCTTTTGGCGCGGAGATCGGTTGCGTTCAACCGGCACGATCGACTCACCGCTCTCGCGCGAAGGGGCGTTCCTGGCCAACAATGTGGTCTTCGCCGCCTTCGCCTTCGTGGTGTTGCTCGGCACCATCTTCCCGCTGCTGGTCGAGGCCTGGAACAACGATCGTCTCTCGGTGGGCGCTCCCTATTTCGACGCTCTCACCCGCCCCATCGGGTTAGTCCTGTTGTTCTTGATGGCCATCGCCCCGGTTCTCCCATGGCGTATGGCGAGCAGTGAAGTGCTTGCTGATCGGTTGCGTTGGCCGGTGATCGCCGGAGTTGTGGTCACGGCGATTTGTGTCGGCCTCGGACTGCGCGGCGTTCTTACTCTGCTCGCATACTTTCTCGGCGCGTTCGCTGCGGGATCGGCAATGCGTCAGCTCGTGCTGGCCACCCGGGCAGCTCGTGCCCGTGGTGACTCGGCCATTCGGGGGATCCTCGGGCGAGCCAACGGCGGGATGATCGTGCACCTTGGCGTGATCATGATTGCCGTCGCTATTGCGTCGTCACAGTCGTACTCGTCCAACACCGAACTCGTGCTGAAGCCCGGCCAAACGAAAACGTTCAAGGGCCACACCGTTGAACTCGTACGTATACGTACGGAGTTTCAAGATGTCGTTCCCACCACAGGCACGTCGGGAGATACCACAGCGGAGAGGGTCGTCCGCAAAATCGCCGCCGACGTGCGGATCGACGGCGGTCGCATTGACTCGCCGGCCGTCACTCGCTACGCCTCACGCGGTCAGGCCATCCCCACACCATCGGTTCGTACGGGCTTCGTGCGTGACCTCTACGTGACGCTCGTGCAACCTCCGAAGACCGACGGTGCCGCTGCGGTGATCGGATTCTACGTGCAGCCGATGATCGTCTGGATGTGGATCGGCCTCGGCCTCATGGCCATCGGCACTCTGCTTGCGCTGTTTCCCGGGCGCCGTCGCCGCCCTACATCGCCCACCAGTGTGGCGTCCCACGTCGATGGATCGCATGAAGCATTCGCCGGACCTGCGAGTGCTCCCACTCGGCCCGATGCCACCGACGACCTCATCGGAGCCAGCTCATGACCAACCCCGACGTTTCCCCCCCGGCCTCAACGAACAGCCCAGCGCCCGTCAGCAACGCCGGGCTCGGCTCGGCTCGGCTCATTGCCGCCACCGTCGCGGTGATCATTGCCGGGCTGGTTTTCGTCCTCGCCACCCGCAACCCCAAGGGCGACGATGGATTCGGCACGAGTCCGCTGCTGGGCAAGCCGGCGAAGGAAATCCAGGGGCTCAATGCGCTTACCGGAAAGCCCGTTTCGCTCTCCGGTCTGCAGTCAATCGGAATCGCCGGCGGCTCCGGCCAACGACCGTACGCGGTGGTCAATTTCTTCGGATCGTGGTGCCCGCCATGCCAGGTGGAGCATCCGCAACTCAAGGCGTTCTCCGAGGAACACGCGAAGATCGGCGATGCGGTACTGCTCGCCGTTGCTTACCAAGACAACCCAACGGACATTAAGAAGTTCTTCGCTCAGCGTGGCGGTGATTGGCCGGTTCTGATTTCTGATCGGTCGGCCGTGGACTGGGGCGTCCTCAAGGCACCGGAGACGTATCTCGTCGATCCCGACGGCATCATCGCCGCCAAGGTCAACGGCGGGGTCACCCAGGCCGGGCTCAACCGACTTCTGGCGGACGTGAAGGCGTACCGGGCGAAGCAGAAGTGACGAAGAGTTCGGCGCGCTCTGGCCGCGTCTCGTACGTCATCCTTGCCCTTGCGCTCATGGCACTAGCTCTGGTGCTGCTGCTTGGCCGAGGTACGTCGAAACGGGAAACGGTGACAAGCCGGGCCGACCGCATCGCGTCCGAAATCCGTTGTCCCACTTGCCAAGGACTGTCGGTCAAAGACTCTAAGGCGGCGAGCGCGCGGGTCATTTTCTCCGAGATCGAGCGGCAGGTCGAAACCGGGGAAAAAGACGATGACATTCGCGCATACCTCGTCGATCGTTTTGGTACGAGTGAACTTCTGCGCCCGCAAGCCACGGGCATCGCATCGATCGTATGGATCGCCCCGGTGGTCTTTGTCGTTCTCGCACTTGCGCTGTTGGCCCGGGTGTTCTTCCGCCGACAGCCTGGTCCTCGACGCGTGACCGACGAAGATCGCGCGCTTGTCGAAGCCGCTCTCGCTCTCCCCTCCTCGGATGCAGATCAGTAGATGGCCACCTCGCAACCAGGAAGTTCGCTTGATGTCCTCGCTGTTCTCGACGATGAGCAGGCCTCACTACTACGTTCACTTACTGATCTTCAACGAGAGTACGACGCCGGCGATCTAGTCGAAGCCGACTACCTGGCCCTACGGGACGACTACACGGTTCGTGCCGCCGACCTGCTGCGGCGCCGGTCGAGCATGAAGGCGGGTGTCCAAGAGACGGTTGCCGTAGCCCGTCGCGCTCGTGCCCAACGCCCGTGGCGGCGGCCGATGGGCGTGATCGCCACGATCGCGACGGCACTGGGAATCGGCGTGGCCGTTGCCCGCTTTGCTGGTGAACGAGTCGGCAGCCAGGGGCTCACCGGCTCGGTGCGGTCCGCCGGAGCTGCACGAAGTAATGAAGTAAGCGCGCTTTTGACAAAAGCACAACAGAACCTGTCCACAGATCCGTTCACCGCGCTGCAGACATACGACGCAGTCCTCGCCATCGACCCGGAGAATCCCGAGGCCATCGCTTATGGCGGATGGCTGGTTCGTATCGTCGCTCAGTCGGCCAAAGGCCCGCAGCGCGAAGAGCTATTGAAGCGGGCTGGCGAGCGGCTCGATCACGCCGTGGAAGTTGCGCCAGGCTATCCCGACGCCCGAGCCTTTCGCGGCATCCTCCGCCTGCGCGATCTGAACGATGCCGTGGGGGCCGATGCCGACTTCACCGCTCTGGCCGCCCTCAATCCACCGGCGTTCGTCAAACAACTTGTCGGTTCCGCCAGTGACGAGGCCAAAGCCGCGGTCGCCGCCACCCCCCAGCAGAAAGACTGATGAACTGCGACCGAGCGAAATGTGGGCTGACGGTCGGTTTGGACTGACCAATCGCGTCACGCGAAGACCTCGTAACCAAGATGGTCAACTTCATCGAGCACCGCAACCACACCGCCATCCCGCCACCCCGGTCATATGGGTCTACGACGCCACACGACCAGCATGACCCACGTTCAAGGAACTATTGCGCGGCACTACTAGTTGTCTAGGAACTGTGTCCGGTCGGGCTCGTCTGGCCCGTCTGGCTTTCTGTGGTCAGGCCGCAGCTTGGGTGGTGGTGAGGCCGGGTGGGCGGCTGTGAAGCACTGTGCCGGTGGGGGAGGTCAAGGCGAGTGCGCCGTTAGCGTCGCCGGTGGTGGTCCATCGGCCTTCGTGGACGTAGTGGTGATGCCAACTGCACATGAGGCATCCGTTTGCTGTCGTGGTCGAACCGCCGTTTACCCAATGTTCGATGTGATGTCCATCAGTCCAACTCGGCGGAGCGTCACAAGCCGGGAACCGGCATCCTTGATCGCGTAGGACCAATACTTTCCTGATCGCCCCGTTGAATGTTCGTTGTTCACGGCCGACATCAACGATCTGGTTTTTGTTGTTCGTGAAGATCAGTGAGATCCCGGCGTCGCAAGCGATCCGCCGGACCGTTTCCGCCGAGAGCGGTGTGCCGCGTTCGGTGACCCCGTGCCCGGTCTTGGAGGTGAGGTCGCCAAGGTTGATGATCACACTCACATGGGGCCGGGCTTTCGGCGACGAAACGTTCGTCGCCGCATTCTTCGGTCCGTCACCGGCGACACCATCGGTGTTCGCTGCCCCGAACCCGTTGAGCCAGTCTCGACAGATCCCGACTAAGGCATCGGCTCGCCGCTGCGCCGAAGTCCGCCCCGTGTGCTCGTCCGCCGTCTCGGCGCGCCACTCACCCTGCACCCGGGCATCTAACGCCCCGGCCACAACCTCAGCAGATTCCGGGTCAAGTGATGCAACGATCTCCGTCATCCCCGTTGAACGTTTCTGCGTGACCAGCGATCGTTTCGCCCGCAAATCCTCGTTCGTGTCCACACCACGCTCCTCATCGACCCGGCGTCCCCATTGTTCCAACTCCCGCACCAACTCATCCGGTGCCAACTCACTGGCCATCGCCGTGAGCTTGCCGGCGTCACGCTCGGCCGCCGCCGCCCGGTCCCGGTTTACGACGTCAGCGATCGTCCGTGCTTTCGACATCGACACGCCACCTGACTCCACTGCGTCCTGCAACCCCGTCAACGAGCCGAGCCGCTCAACCGTCTTTTCCAACTGTGCCGCCTCACCCCGAGCCAAACCAAACTCCGCTGACAATGCCGACCGGTCCGTGGTCCCCCGTTCCCGCAGCAGACGTAACCGGAATCCTTCTAGGCGTGAAATCGTGTCGCTCAACGCCGCCAGACCACGATCAACCTCACCGGCACCGTGGGCATCGACAAACGACTCGGCGTACAACTGTCAACGGCCATGAGTTCTTCCCCGCTGGCGGCCAGCAGGTTTCCCTGCGGATGGTCATGAGTTTTCCCCGCGGGTGGCCATGGTTTTCCCCGGCGGG
>JAYVSS010000290.1:0-5436 GCA_043775075.1 Acidimicrobiia bacterium | reverse complement strand
TTAGGAGTTCGTTCCCTTCGGCATCGGTACGCCGATGGCGAAGGGGGATCAGGTTGAACGCATCCCCGGTGATCGTCCATGAACGTTCAGAGCGTGACGACCTAAGGGTGAGGGCCACCCCGCGGTGATAGGTATCTTCGCCGGTCCAGGTCGTGGCCACAGAGCAGTCGTCCACGAGATGAAGCGTGCCGCCTTCCCACACGAAACCACCCTTGGACCTGGTGCCATTTCGCTTGACCACCACGCTGCCCATAAAGCCGAAGTCCGGTCCCACGTTGCCGGTGAGCCACCGGTAGTAATACGGCGCCTGCCAGAAACGAGGGCCCCAAGAGTGATCCCGGAGACCGAAGCCATTGATCGTCCACTTTTGGTCGCCGACGGTGATCGTGCCCCGAGCCTCGAGGAGCTGCTCGTAGTGGCCCTTCGCGAATTCCTCCCCCGGTGCTTCGTGCGGGACGTCTGGCTCCCCGCCGAACATGGCCGAACGCCCGAGAATCGTGAGCGAAACGGTGCATGCCTCGCGGGGGTTTTCGGTGAACGCCTTTTTCGGCTCCACCATGTCCATCGGATTGGTAAGGACAGCTACTTTTCCTTCGTATGTGAGCTTTATTTCCTCGAAGGGCGTGACAACCTCAACGCTCAGACCACCGGCGTTGAACGCCGCGTTGTCAGCGATCTTCGGCCGTTGAAACATGAATGCCACTCGACCGTCGGGAAGGTAGAGACACACGGTCATTTCGGCGGAGCCCTCGTTGGCCCGGTTTCCGATGCGGAACCAGCCGCCAACTTGTTGCTCGGGGTCGTAGGCGTTGAAGTACATGCTTTCGTTGAAGTTCGGCTCCGGGCCGAGTTCGTGCATGTATTCATCTATCGGGTCGAGGCGGACTCCCATGGCCAAACCGTAGGCGTGAACCAGCAAATGTTCCCAAGCAGAAGGTTTGACTTTCCTGAACGCAAGTCACCGGGACTG
Organism: Acidimicrobiia bacterium; assembly: GCA_043775075.1. Lineage (GTDB taxonomy): Bacteria > Actinomycetota > Acidimicrobiia > Acidimicrobiales > JANYDT01 > JANLQX01. The sequence goes on along the minus strand of JAYVSS010000290.1, from coordinate 4,466 downwards.
CGCGCCGGGGTGCAGTAGCGTTGCGTTGTAATGGACACGCTCGAACGAGACGGCATTACCGAAGCGCTAGCGATCATTGACAAGCAGCTAGTAGTTCTGCACAAGCGAGAGCTGGTGTCGTCGGCTGAAGTGACCGATCTCTTGCTCGACGTTCGCTCGCTGCTCGTCGAGACCCCCACGCCAACGAACTAGCCGAGGCCCGCACGGCGGCTGGAAACAGCCTGGGGGAATACTCAGACCACGGGTATGAGGCTCTTGGCTATGGTGCCGAGCACGGCGCCAACTAGGAGGCCACCAGCCACATCGGAGACGTGGTGGATCTTTACGTGAACGCGACTCATAGCAACGACGCCGGCAACACCCCACCATAGGGGCGCAAGCATCGAATTCGAGTTGGTCAGCAGGAGTGCTGCGGTGACCGCCGAGCTCGAGTGCCCACTCGGAAAGCTTGAAGTTTTCGGTTTGCGCAGGTGCAACGGGCGATCCTGCTCCCAGTCGGGACGCTGGCGTCGGAACAGTGACTTCATCCCGCCGTTCACGATGATTGACTCAGCGGCAAGCACCCCAGCGACGCGGAGGAAATGTCGGGTCTGGATGGGTGAACCAAGCGCGCCCTGCACTCCCGCCATGGCCATCCAAATCATCCCGAAGTCCCCAACTTCGCTGGCGGTGTAGAAAACCCGGTCGACAGCGGTATTCCCTCGAAATCGATCCCAGAACCGATCGAATCGAGCGTCTGCGCGATCGACGGCTGGCGGGAGCGAGATACGGCGCATGGGTGCGTTGGGTACGGGCTAAACGAGGCTGGGCTGGTGAGTATCTGGTAGCACGATGGTGTCGATCAGGAGGTCTTCGGCGGCTTCGATTGCGGTGAGGGCCGAGCCGGGTGGCGGTGGTACGGCCTGGTCCATGGGTCCAGCCGGCCGCTCCCCCCGTCGAGGAGCGTCGGTGGGGTCGCCGCCGAACGCCGGACACCATTCTTTGAACGAGCAAACGTTGCACAGCCGCGATGGTTTCGGCCGAAAGTCTTCGCGATCACAAGCCCGCTCAACGGCGGTCCAGATCGCCTTTGCCCGCATGGTAAGTCCACGTATTGACTGGTCGGTTGGTTCGTGGACAATGGCGAGCGGCTCGCTCAGGTATAACAGCTGGACTTTGTCCGGACGTCGACCGAGCATTTGTTCACATAAGTACGCATAGAACTGCACTCCGCCGAGCTTTCCCTGTTCGTAGTTGACTCCAGGAACTTTGCCGGTTTTGTAGTCGGTAACGATTAACTCACCGTCGGGACCAAGTTCGAGACGGTCAATGATCCCGCGCAGACGCAGGGATCCCATGCTTGCCTCCATTCTCAGCTCAAGGCCTATCGGGCGAATTGAGGTTGGGTCTTCAAGCAGAAAGTACTTACGAACGAGATGATCAGCATCGGTCAGGAACTTTTCGCGCTCCTCGGGGCCGAACACTAGGCCTGCGTATTCAGCACCCTCAAGGATCTCCGGCACGGCACGAGCGAGGCAGCTCAGCGCAGTTTCTATTGTTCGATCTACTGGCATTTCGAGGAAAAGCAGTTCGAGTGCCCGGTGCACCAGAGTGCCCTTGGCTGCCGACATCGACGGCGGCTCGGGCACTCGGTCAATGGCGGAAAACCGAAACATCATGGCGCAGTCCTTGAACGATGCCACCTTCGACGGTGACAGAGAAGTGGGGAGGGCGAGGGCCATGCCTCCAACCTACCGGAGGGGGTATGACGAAACCGGCCGCCCGGTAACGTGGCCGTAACCTGCGGGTGGTGACTTCGAAAAACGGGCGGGAAGCGTCGGACGGCAGCGACCGCTCGATGGTTGATATTGTCGACGAGTTCGATGTGGTGATCGACACCGTGCCTCGTTCGCAAATGCGCGCCGAAAACCTGAGGCATCGAGGCGTCGGCATCGCCGTGCTCGATCGACACGATCGGCTCTTGGTCCATCGCCGCGCCGACGACAAGGATGTGTGGCCCGGGTACTGGGACGTGGCGTCGGGCGGCGTCGTCGAAGCGGGGGAGTCCTACGAATTCGCTGCGCTTCGCGAACTTGCCGAGGAGCTTGGCATCGAAGGGGTGTCGCTGACCACGCTTGGTTGCATCATCTTCGAAGACGACGACGTGCGTGTTATCTCTCAGTGCTACTTCGTGCGGTTCGACGGGGAGGTGCGCTGTACCGACGGTGAAGTGGTGGAGGTTCGATGGGTGTCGCCGGAGGAGTACATGGCGATGCGGACGACGGTGCGCTGGTGCCCGGACTCCGCCGCAACGTTTCCCCCGTTGCTCAGCGCCGTGGTGCCAGCCTGGCTGATTGTCCTGCAGTGATGTTGACTGGGCGGTGTGACCAACTCGATGCAGCCATGGCAGGGCGACCAATGTTCGCTCGTTGACGCGTTTCGCTCGGGCCAGCGGTCCCCATCTGAAGAGGTCGACGCGGTGTTTGCTGCAATCGACGCGAGCGATCTGAACGCCTTCTCCTTTCTTGATCGAGAGGCCGCTATACGGGTGGCAAAGACGGCGGACGTGTCCTTGCCATTCGGCGGGGTGCCCTTGGGGGTCAAGGAACTCACGAACGTGGCTGGTTGGCCGGCGACCGAAGCGAGCGTCCCTCTGAAGGATCATGTCGCCACCCAAACTTCGACCATGGTCACGCGCCTCAGGATCGCCGGAGCAATTCCGGTGGGTCTCACAACGGCGTCTGAGTTCGGTGGGGTCAATGTGACTCGAACGAAGCTCAACGGCGCCACCCGCAATCCGTGGAACTTCGCTCAGACGCCGGGCGGATCGTCGGGAGGTTCGGCGGCGGCCGTAGCCGGAGGCATTCTGACCGCCGGTACGGCGGGCGATGGTGGTGGTTCTATTCGCATTCCGGCCGGGTTCTGCGGGCTCGTCGGTTTGAAGGTGACGTATGGGCGCATACCAAATGGACCGAGTGCTGAAATGGGTAATCTCACGGCCGTCCCTGGATGCGTCTCCCGTAGCGTGCGTGACACTGCGCGGTGGCTCGACGTGACCAACGGTGCGGATCTGCGGACGCCACTCGCCCTACCTCGGGTTGAGGGTTGGGAGGCCGGCTTGGGCACGCAGGGAGACACGTTGCAGGGCATGCGAGTGGCCATTCTCCCGGACTTTGGAGGGGCCTTCGTGAACCCGGTTGCTTGGGAAATAATCAGCGCGCTTGCTAATGAGCTGCTAAGCGCGCTTGGCATGAACCAGGTTGACGTCGAGGTCGCCTTGCCGAGCATGGGAACGGCGTGGTCGCTCTCCGGTTTGATCTCTATCCGCGGACAGCTGGGGGACCGGTGGCCAGCTTGCGAGGATCAGCTCACTCCCGAGATTGCTTACGGGCTGCGGTGGGCTGACGGCAAGTGGGACGGTGCGGCGGCGTACAAATGCGAAAACCGCCGGGTAGCGCTGAACGAGGCCATGGCCACGATGTTCGAGGAGTGCGACCTGGTCATGACGGCGACCAACCCCGACGGCGCGTTTGCCGCCGAGGGGCCACTTCCCACCGTGTTTGGCGGCAAAGAAGTGGGAGGTTGGAATAATGGTCGGCTCACTGCGCCATCGAATCTCTACGGTAACCCGGCGATCTCCGTCCCCGCCGGCGACATCGACGGGCTGCCCGTCAGTCTCCAGGTTCTGGCCCCGCATCACCGCGAAGCGGCGTTGCTGGATATCGCTCTGGCGGCCGAGCGACTTCGTCCGTGGCCGCTTGTGGCCCCGGCTCGTTAACCAGGACGGGTCACGCCTGGGGCGCCGGGCCTCGCGGCGTCGAAGATCCGGGCCCGGGCGGTGCCGAAGGGGCACCATCGCGCTGCCCTCCTGTCGAAGCACCAGGCGCTTGCGGTGCTGGTGCACGGGGAGGGTAGGCAATGACGATGTTCGCCGATGCCGATGTCGACGCACCATGTGCATCAGTAACCCGGACGCGCACGGTCCGCGTCGTCTCGGCGGCACCGGTGTTGAAGGAAGGCTTCGGTCCAACGGCATCGTTGAAGAGGCCGTCGTTGTTGAAATCCCAGACAAATGAGAGTGGGTCGTTTTGCGGATCGGTCGAACCCGATGCGTCGAGTTCGATGCTGGACCGCGCTGCTGCATTGATAGGTGCACGTAGTGTTGCGGTTGGGACGAAGAGGTTCGTGACCGCAGCTTCGACATTCGGAAGGCCGCCGATGTTGGCCCCAGGCGCTCCCGCCGTTGCCGTATCGATGAGCGCTTGGCGTACCAGTGTTGGTGACATCGACACTCCCTGCTGCTGGGCCACGCTTGACACGATGGCGGCAGCCGAAGCAACAATTGGTGAGGCCGATGAGGTGCCACCAAAGCCCCCTGTGTACAGCGCGTTCCCGCCACCGTTATAGAGTCCGCCATAACCGGTGCTGGCGACACACTGTCCCCACCCCTGGAGATTGACGCGGCTCCCGTAGGTGGAAAATGACAG
>JAYVSS010000289.1:0-8406 GCA_043775075.1 Acidimicrobiia bacterium | reverse complement strand
TCGACCCCATCCGGGCGAATCCCAATCCCTTTGGAACGGGCGGCGGCGCCGGTATTGACGGGACTGACGCCACTGGCGGTGGCGCACCCGCGCCTGATCCGCCGGCCGCGGCGACTACCGCAACGGGTGCCACTATTGCGGGCATTGCAGCGCCGCCGTCGCCGGACGCCGAGGCCGTCGGTGCCGTCGGTGCCGGAGTGGCCTCCCCGGAAAGGGCGGCGCGACGTGCCGCCGCCCGTTCGAGCAGGTGCTTGGGAATATCGGCCATCGGGAAAGCCTTTCAGAGGGCGTACAGAAAACTTTCTTCCCCACGGACGCGCCGAAGGGGCGAAACAGGCAATCCCAAATGTAGGCGCTCGGCCCGCCAACGGAGGAATCACCTCCAGCACCACAAACGATTGAATACGGCTTCCGTTCGTTCGGACAGATGACCGACGTCACCAAAACCGCCTTCTACTGGTTCATGCGATACGGGGCCGCAGTGGTAGAAACGTAGGGAAACACAACGACCCATTGGGGGCTGCTTGTGATTCGTTTCACAAAGTTTTCGTCCGTCCGTCGCTCTATTCCGTGTTCTCACGACCGAAAGGCCCCTGTGGTTGCGTTCCTCGGTGCCGTTCTCGCCCTGTTCGCGTGTATCGGTGCGGTATTTTTTTACGGCAGTCGCCGCCCGGTTGGCACCCCGGTGACCTGGGGTGAGGCGATCGTCGGGTCCCTGGCGCTTTTTGGGATCATGTTCCTGGCCTACGGGATCATGCCCCACCAGTTCCTCGTCTGGGCCGACGGTAAGACACTGAACTGGCGTTCCGACGCTGTGGGAATCCCGGCCGGGCCGTTCGGATCGATTCTTCCCCACAAGATGGCGAACTTCTGGTTCAGTGGCGAGCGCAACGTGCTGTTCCCCAAAGGCGTCAGCTTCTTCGGGCGTGGTCGGGTCATTATCAGTAAGCAGTCGATCCGTGACGTTGTCGCCGCCAACCTGTACATCGTGATGCTCGGCGCCCACATGAAGCTGTGGAAGGCGTGGCAGGTCCGCGGTAAGAAGTCGGCGGCGAAGGCGGCCATCGAACCAGTTTCGGCCTACGGTCGTCCGATCATGAAGAAGGCGTAACCGAGGCGTTCTCATTGCAAAAACCGAAGCGAATCCCCCCATGCCCTATTTCCCCGGCGGCTACACGCTGGCGGAAATCAGCGTCGACGATTTGAACAAAAGCGTCAAACCGAAGCAGTTCCTCCATATCGATCAGTCCGAGTGCATCATGTGCGAGGGCTGCGTCGATATTTGCCCGTGGAAGTGCATTCATATGCTGTCGGCTGGAACGGTGGCGGACTCCGTCGACGTCGTCTCGCCGGGCACCGACCCTGATGATCACGTGATCTTCGTCGTTGATGAAGACGTTTGCACCCGCTGTGGTCTGTGTGTGGACCGCTGCCCCACCGGGGTCATCATCATGGGCAAAGCCGGTGTAGCCCCGCGAGACGGCGACCAGCACATGCGGGATAACAAGCACGGTTATAGCTATGGAATGCGGTTTTAAGCGATGTTGTGTATGCCTCTCGCAGCCCGGATCAAGCAGGGAATGCGGTTTTAAGCGATGTTGTGTATGCCTCTCGCAGCCCCGATCTCGTATAGCCCCACGCGCAGTACCGTCGTTTTGAGCGATCAATCAGCAGGAGAACACTCGTGACCACACCGATGAAACCAGGCCTCCCCGAACGGGTGGGCGCCATCGTCGCCAAGACCGCCGAAGACGTCCAGGGCAGCCAGGCCTGGAACTCAATTTTTCGCCCCGGATCGATCTTCCGCAAGGGATATTCGGACTCGCCACGTAACCGTTCGTACGTGATCATGAACTCGCTGCTTTACCATCTGCACCCGGTCAAGGTGAAGCGCCACGCCGTGAAGGTGAGCTACACCCTCTGCCTCGGCGGCTTGTCGTTCTTCCTCTTCATCGTGCTCACGGTCACCGGTATTTTCTTGATGTTCTTCTACCGGCCCACTGAGGCGTTGGCGTGGCAGGACATTAAGACCCTGCACACCGCCGTGACCTTCGGTCTGCTCGTACGCAACATGCATCGATGGGGCGCCCACCTGATGGTGCTCTCCGTGTTTTTGCATATGGCCCGCGTCTTTTACCACGGTGCTTACAAGGCCCCTCGTGAGTTCAACTGGGTCATCGGCGTCATCTTGTTGACCCTCACCCTCCTGCTCTCCTTCACCGGCTACCTCCTCCCGTGGGATCAGCTGGCGCTCTGGGCGGTCACCGTCGGTACCAACATGATCGGCTACACGCCGGTCTTCGGATCACAATCGAAGTTTGTGCTCCTTTCAGGCGTCGAAATTGGCACAAACACGCTGCTGCGGTGGTACGTGCTGCACGTGTTGCTGTTCCCCTTCATCATCGTCATCTTTATGGCCATCCACTTCTGGCGGGTCCGCAAAGACGGCGGAATCTCGGGTCCCCTCTAATGACTACCGGCACGCAGTTCTGCACGAAAAGGAATCGAACCAATGGCTGACATTCCCGAACACCTTCTGAAGCGCGCCGCTGAAGCGAAGGCCAAGGCCGAGGCCAAGAAGGCCGCGGCGGCGGGCGGAGCACCGACCGACGCTGCTCCAGTGGCCGCCTCCTCAACCGACGCCGATGCGGCGGCGAGCTACGCCGCGGCCGAAGCCACCGGCAAGATTCCCGCCCACCTGCTGGCCCGTAGTGCCGCGGCGAAGGCGGCCAAGGAAGCCGGCGGGTCCGCTGATGCGCCGACATCAGGTGGTGGTATCGCCGTACTCGAGAAGCCCAGTGCAGGCGCCGTTGCTGCGGCGGCGGCGCTCGTGCAACCGGTGGGTGGCGGACTTGTTGGTCCGGCGGGCCACACCCAACGACTTCTGACTGTCGTCAAGGCCGGCTCGATCCAAGATGTCAAGGCCACGCCGACGGACAAGGTCAACACGTGGCCGCACCTCCTAGTTGGTGAGTTTGTGGCGTCGTTGGCCTGCCTCACCCTGCTCATGGTGCTCTCGGCGTTCGTCAACGCACCGCTCGAAGAGCTGGCCAATTACAACCGCACACCAAACCCGTCGAAAGCGCCGTGGTACTTCCTCGGGCTGCAGGAACTACTCACGATGTTCCACCCGATGGTCGCCGGCGTGACGATCCCTGGTATGGGCCTCTTCATCCTTATTCTCGCCCCCTACTTGGACAAGAACCCATCGTCCAAGCCTGAAGATCGCAAAATTGCGATCGCCTTGTTCTCCGTCTTCCTCATGTTCTGGGCCGTGCTCGTCATCATCGGTTCGTTCTTCCGAGGCCGGGGCTTCAACTTCATCATGCCTTGGAAGGAAGGAATCTTCTTCTCGCTCTGAGCTTGCGCTCACCGCACTCCGCTGAAGGGTTTTCTATGAACGCCACCATTCTTATTATCGCCATCGCCGCCGTTGTCGTTTTGGCTGGCGCCGCCGTGACCACGATGTCTCGACGAACCGATCGAAGTGCCGCCACCGGTTTGCTCGCCCGGGAGACGACGCGCCGCGATCGCGCACGCCGCAAGTCGACCGAAACGACTGCAGCATTCGCTGCCGCTCCGCCCCCCGCCCCGTCGGGCCGGTCGGTGGAACGGGCCCTGGTTCTCTCCCGCTCCGGTGGTGCAGTGGACCTTCGTCCGGCCGCCGCGGCGCCCGCCGTTCTACGCGCACCGATGGACCTCGATCAGCTGGGCGTAGCCCGGCGTCAATTTCTCAACCGGTCCACCATCGTGATGTTTATTGCCGGGCTGGGTGGGTTTGGTGGCTCCCTTCTGGCGTTCCTGTGGCCCAGCCTGTCGGGTGGGTTCGGCTCCAAGGTGGTGCTCGGCAAGGTCTCGGACATCGTCGCGCAGATCTAGGCCAAGAAAGAGCCGGTCTACTTCGCCGAGGCCCGCACCTACATCACCGAGTACCCGAAGTCGGGAATGGCCGCCGCCAAAAAGGTGTACTCGCCCGGCGTGCTTGCCGGTATGGAAACAGGCATTGTGGCGATTTACCAGAAGTGCGTACACCTTGGATGCAAGGTCCCGTGGTGCGGTACGTCGCAGTGGTTCGAATGCCCCTGCCACGGCTCGCAATACAACCGGGTAGGCGAGCGCAAGGGCGGTCCCGCGCCCCGCGGGCTCGACCGTTTCGATGCCTCCGTCGACGCTGCTGGCAACATCACCGTGGACACCTCGATCGTCCGTATCGGCCCGGCCGATGGCACCAATACCACCGGCCAAGAGGCCGAGGGTCCGCACTGCGTTGGAAGCGTCGTGAAGCACTAGTTGCTTCACCCCTAAGGAGTTTCTGTGATTCTCGCCAGTTCCACCCAGCGCGCCGTCGCTGTCGCCATCGCCTTCGTGGTGTTGGCGGCGTGGGCCGTCTATCTCGTTCTGGAAAATCGTCGGTCCACACCGGACATTGTTTCCAGCTTTCTCAACGCCCCGAACCGTAAGGCGCCGCCGGACGACGAAGTGTTCGAAGGTCGTCGTCTCGATCGTTTCCTCACCATGGCCCTCGTTGGCACCTCCGTCCTTGCTGTCGGCCTGCCGCTGTATTGGCTGGGCGAGCCCGGCCGGGAGAAGGGTGCAGTCATTGGCTTCGATAAGCGCGAAATCAAGCGGGGTATGGAGAATTACGAGGCGATTTTTCTTTGCAACAACTGCCACGGTCCCGAGGGCGGCGGTGGTGCTGCTGCGTATACTGTGACCGACTACGACGCCAACGGTCAGCCGAAGCTCAATCCCGCCACCGGCAAAGTCATGGTTCGGGTGGTGCAGTGGAAGGCGCCCCGGATCAACAACATCGGCCTGCGCTACAAGCCGCAGCAGATCACCAACGTGCTCAATTGTGGACGCGGTGGGGCGAAGAACAACCCCATGCCCGCATGGGGTGTCACGTGCGGCGGTCCCGGTTCGGCCCAGCAAATCAGCGACCTCGTGTCGCTCTTGCGCTTCTGGTCGATTGATAACGATCCGGCGGCGAAAAAGATCTATGAGGATGCCTATAAGGCCAACGGTCGCGACTCGGCCAAGGCCTATGAGCTCGCATTTACGGCCGCCGCCAAGGCTTCGCAAGATGCATCACAAAAAGCCCTCGACGATGAGAAGAAAAATGCTGCCGACCTGCTGACGAAAATCGGCACGGATAACGACCCGCTCGTGGCTGCGCAGAAGGCCCTGGCTGACGTCAAGGCCGCTGATGACGTGGTGGCGACGGCAGCAGCCGAGACTGCATTGACGGAAATGACGGCGAATATCGAGCGAGCGAGGAAGACGGCGACCCTTTCCGACGGTGAAATCCTCTTCAATCAGAACTGCGCCCGGTGCCACACCAACGGGTACAGCTACGGCGAGCCAAAGGCTCAGGCCGGTGGCTTCTACGGACCGTCGCTGCGCAAGTCCAGCCTCACGAACCAGTTCCCCGATCCGGCGAAGCAGGCGGAGTTCATCAAACACGGCGTGGTCGAAGGTGCCGCGTACGGAACGGGCGGCGTGAACCACTGGGCCGGCGGCGGGATGGCGTACTTTGGGAACCTCCTTACCGATGACATGATCGCCAAGATCGTCGCCTACGAACGAGGTCTCGAATGATCGCCGTTGTTCTTGCTGGACTTGAGTTCAAAGCCACTATCCGAGGGATTCTTTTCCCCGCCATCATGTTCTCGATCTTGTGTGGATCGACCTACGTGATCCTCGCCACCAACGTCGGGAACCGGCTCGGTTTCCTACTCGCCAACGCCGCCTTCTGGGGCTGGATGGTGTTGATGACGTCGGCGTGGATGATCTACGGCATTGGCCTCAAAGGCAACCCGCCGGCGTGGAAGGTGCAAGAGGTCATTACCAACATGGGGAACGCTCAATCTGACCGCGTGGCGTCCCTCGGGGCATTCAAACAGGGCGACAAGCTTCCAAAAGGTTGGAGCGAAGTCCAAGAAGGCACTCCCACCCGAGGTGAGGCGCAGTCCTCCGTTGATGCCTTTCTGGCCGAGGAAAAGCTCTTCCCCAGCACGGCGGATTACATCCAGGCTGCCGGTTACGAAATCGGTGGCAACCAGCGGTTTAAGTTGCGGCCGAGACTCGAATCCGGTGGTTCGTGGTGGAACCCCGGTGACTACCGGTTCATGGGACTGATGCATCAGAAGCGTTTTTACGTTTCCCGGGTTTTCCCATACAAGCTCGACGCGGCCAAAGCAATCGTGCTCGACCTCGCCGGTAAGCCGATGGTGGACACCGCAAAGAAGCCCCTCAACGTGGTGATGGTTCGCGACCTAGGGAGCAAGCGGCTCCCCGCCTTCAAGATTTTTATGGCATCGCTACTCCTGCTCGGGATCTCGGCGCGGGCGTTGCATAAGCGAGACAAATTAGTGATGGCGGCCATGAAGAACAATCCCGCTTTGGCGGCCTGAGTTTCCGCCATGGCTGCCTATCTCCCGATCGTCATCCTCCTGGTTCTCGCCCAGGTGTTCGTCTTTGGCTCTATCTTGGCGTCGACCGTCCTCGGGCCCAAGCGTCGGGAGAACGCCGCTAAAATCGCCCCGTACGAGTGTGGCATCGTGCCCGATAAGGAACCGTCGGAACGCTTCCCGGTGCGCTTTTACCTCGTGGCGATGATCTTTATTGTCTTTGATATCGAAATCATTTTCCTCTACCCGTGGGCTGTCCGCTTTAGTGCCCTGGGGATGTTCGGCCTCGTGGAAATGGTGCTGTTTTCCGTCGCCGTGGTTGTCGCTTTTGTTTATCTGATCAGCAACGGTGCCCTTGATTGGGCCCCGATGAATCGCCTGCGTCGTCTCGAAGTGGCGGCCGGCACCATGCTCGACGCCCGCACGTCGGCGACCACAATCCGTAAGGTCAGCCGTCCCGCCAAAGACACGCACGAAACGGCAGCCTGAGCCATGGGCCTCGAAGACCTCAATCACAACTTCCTCACCGGCAATCTGGAAAAGTTTGTCAACTGGTCGCGCAAATCGAGCACGTGGCCGGCGTCGTTCGGTCTTGCCTGCTGCGCCATTGAAATGATGGCCACCGGGGCATCGCGTTTCGATATCTCGCGCTTCGGAATGGAGGTCTTTCGTGGTTCGCCGCGCCAGGCCGACCTCATGATCGTCGCCGGACGGGTGAGTCAGAAGATGGCCCCCGTACTCCGTCAGGTCTACGACCAGATGATGGAACCGAAATGGGTGATCTCGATGGGCGTGTGTGCGTCTTCGGGAGGCATGTTTAATAACTATGCAATCGTCCAAGGAGTGGACCAGATCGTTCCGGTGGATGTCTACGCTCCCGGTTGCCCGCCCGGTCCGGAAACGCTGCTGTATGCCATCCAGACGCTTCACGCCAAGATCGAAACGGGCGAGATAGCTCAGCGTCGTCATGACAGCGGCGCCGGCGCATCGCTGCGCTTGGACGTGCCACCGAAGACCATTTCTATCGGCACCCCGAAGTAGGTCGGCGATGCCTGACCCTTCCACCGACGTCGCTCCCGCCACCGAGCCAGAACTGTTGTCCGAAGTGTGTCATGGGGCGACGGTGTCCTACAGCCGCGGTGAGAAGGTCGTACACCCGACGGCGGCGAATTACGTGGAGGTCGTGCGCGCGCTCTACGCCGACGGCTTCAAGATGGCGGTCGATCTGACCGCAACGGACTACCTCACGCACGAGCACCGCACGCTGCCCGATGGTGTCACCGCCGAGCGATTTGAAGTCGTCGTCAACCTTCTTTCTCATGCCCAACGTGAACGCGTTCGTGTTCGCGTGCAGCTGGCCGGAGACAACCCCCGGGTGGCTTCGCTCTACGACGTGTACCCCGGCACCGAAGCGATGGAGCGCGAAGCGTATGACCTCCTCGGTATCTGGTTCGAAGGCCACCCCGACCTCACACGTATCCTTTTGCCCGACGAATGGCAGGGTCACCCGCTGCGCAAAGACGAGGCCACGGGGCGTATTCCCGTGCAGTTCACCCACACCATGGCACCGCGTTAATTCGCCCGGAATGAAGCGAGGGACGACATGAACTTCGGACAGGAAATGCAGGATCGGATCGTCACCCCGGCGGCCGAATTACTTCGCGAACAGGGCGCCGTCCTGCGAGGCGTTAGCGACGATGCGGCGCTTGACATCAACGACTACGACATCGAACTCGGTGACGACGAGACGATGATCATCAACATGGGCCCTCAGCACCCGAGCACCCACGGGGTGCTGCGGGTGATGCTGGAACTCAAGGGCGAGACCGTCCTGCGGACCAAGCCGGTGATCGGCTATCTCCACACTGGCATGGAGAAAACGGCGGAGAACCTCACCTTCATGCAGGGCGGCACGAACGTCACTCGCATGGACTACCTCAGTCCGTTGTTCAACGAGCTGGCGTTTTCCCTGGCTGTCGAAAAGCTGCTGGAGATT
>JAYVSS010000288.1:0-28644 GCA_043775075.1 Acidimicrobiia bacterium | reverse complement strand
AAGCACCGCTGGAGCGGGCCCGAAGACAATAGCCGCGTTTTACCGCTCTCGATCCCGCACCCGGCCCAGGACCTGGGTAACGGCGATTTCAATCACCACCCGATGGGGATTGGGTCGCGGCTCCTGGTAGCGGGCGGCGTACCGGGCTTCGCCCTCGACGATCGCCTCACTGGCGCGATTCACCGTGCCCCGACCGGCGAGGGACAACCAATCGGCGCCCGCCGTCTGGCACAGCACCACCGAACCCGTCGAACCCGTCGAACCCGTCGAACCCGTCGAACCCGTCGCATCGACGTTGCGCACCTTTTGCGTTCCCTCTGAACAAATCACCCGAGCGGTGGCGGTCGCATCATCGTAGGAGAACCCCACCGGAACGACGTGCGGCGACCCGTCGGCGCGCAGCGTGGTCAGCGTGGCGAGGTGGCGCTCCGTGAGAAAACGCACTTCATCCGCAGTCAACTCGCTCGGGACCCGGGCCACGCCTACGCCCCGCCGACCGAAGCTGGAGCGAGCACCGCCGGCAGCGGTTCACTGGACACGATGGTGAGCAGTCTGGTGGTGCGGGTGATCGCCACATACAGCGACCGCAGGCCCTGAGCGGCTTCACGAATCATCTGGGCCGGTTCGACCACGACGACACCGTCGAACTCCAGGCCCTTGGCCGTTCCGATAGCGAGGACGCCAATTCCGTCGCCCATGCTCCCGTTCGGATCCAACGGGACACCCTGGCGCAGCAGCTCTTCGGACACCGGGTCCACCAGCGCAGCCGGGCAGAGTACTCCGACCGTTCCATCGCCGAGGCGGGCTTTGAGATCGGCGAGCGCCCGGGCCACGGCCACGGTGAGCGGTTCCTCTGGCGCGGTGGAAACAAACACCGGCATTTCGCCCTGGCTCCGTACCGAGCGAGGGACCGACAATTCCGGCGCCGCCACGGCCAGCACCCGAGCGGCGAGTTCCATGACTTCGGCCGGAGCACGATAGCCAACGGTGAGTTCGACCTTGCGAGAACGTTTAATCGGGAGGTGAGCCAAGACCTCGTCCCACGATTTCGGCGCCCACATTCCGGTGGCCTGACCGATATCGCCGACGATCGTCATCGATCCGTTCAACGATCGGCGACCGAGCATCCGCAACTGCATCGGTGAGAGGTCCTGGGCCTCATCGACCACCAGGTGGCCGTAGGTTCGGATCCCTTCCTCATGCGGATCGTTGGCCTTCACCCCACGATGCTGGCCGGGGATCGCCGTCTGCTGCACGGCCGAGCCGGGCACGTGGGCATTGGCTGGCAGAGCACCCAGGTAGATCGCCGCTTCGTCGAGCAACGCGATATCGGCGGAGGTCCAGCACACGTCCTCCATCGACGCCCCTCGGGGCCGCAGGAGGGCCGATTGCTCAGCCTCGCTGAGCTGATCGCGCGCCGCTGCTTTTATGAGCGCGGCGGCGCCGTAAAGATCACGGAGCAACACCGTGGGCGTGAGCCACGGCCAGATCCGGTCGATCGACGCTCGCACCTCATCGTTGCGCTTGAGCTGGCTCACGATCGAAGCCCGATCGAAGGTGATGTCGGCTCGATCGAAGCGGGCGAGGGCCTCACGGTATCGGTCCGCTAACCGGTCGCAGAGCAGCGTCTGCAGCTGCTTGCGGGCGGCGTTGTGGACGCGGTGGGCTCGCTTCACCGTTTGCACGATCTCGGTCAATTCATCAACGGAAAGGGTGAGCTCGGTGACCCCGAACTGGACCTTCAACGGCTCCCGGGGTGCCCGCTGACGGGTCAGGACCGCCCGCCGGATGATCGGGGCCATACGGATATCGCCCTTGACCCGGGCCGTTTCGTGCGAGTCCGTGGCCCGGACGGCCACGTCGGCGACGAGATCGTCGATCGACGCCAGCTCCACCGCATGCTCGCCCAACGCCGGAAGCACCCGTCCGATGTACCGGATGAACAGTCGACTCGGCCCGACGACGAGCACTCCCTGGCGATCCAGCGGAAAGCGGTGGCTGTACAGCAGATACGCCGTGCGATGCAGTGCGACTGCGGTCTTACCCGTTCCTGGACCACCCTGGACGACGAGCGCGCCGGCCAGTTCGGAGCGGATGATTTCGTCTTGCTCGCGCTGAATGGTGGCAACGATGTCGCGCATCTGACCCCGGCGAGCGCGTCCCAACGCCGACAACAGCGCACCAGTACCGACCAGATCGAGACCGTTCTCGTGCTCCAGCCGGGCGAGAGAAAACACCTCGTCGTCGACCCCGACCAGACGGTCGGCTTCGGTGGCAAAGTGACGTCGGCGTTCCAGCCCCAGCGGGTCGGCGCCGGTGGCCCGGTAGAACGACTCGGCCATCGGCGCGCGCCAGTCCACGATGACCGGATTTTGCTCACGGTCGGACACTGGCAGGCGACCGATATAGAAACGTTCGCCCGAGTTCGGGCCGTCGTCGCCCAGACAGTCGATACGACCAAACATCAACGACTCGCCCCCGATCTGGAGGCGTGACAGACGGTCCATCGCCCGATCTTCGACGACGTCTCGCTCAAAACGGGCCTGGTGAGTACCACCGGGGCCGGTTTCGATGGAGTACTGCAGCACTCGCGCCGCTGTACGCATCGTTTCCAGGCACTCGTAGGCCCAGGTCAAATACGCCTGTTCAGCGGCGAACTCAGGGTGTTGAGACACGAACCATCCTTCGAACCGTTTCGCTCCAACGTCGGGGAACGTCAGAAATCCGGCGCGCCAAAGCTAGTTCGTGGAATCACCCGGTTCGACGCAGCTGCGAAGTGGTGGCATACGGCAAGGACGCCCCCCAGGGGCCCGCATCGACAAGTGCAACTGTTCGCTCCTCGGCATCGGCGTGAAACATGCTCGAAATGATCGGGGTCAATCATCGAGGTGATGGTTTTGCTCCCACCGGCGGCCCCCCAGGAAGAGCCCCGAGCGTCTTCGGCGGGAGTGGCTGGTTTGCGTCAACGCCACGCCGCCGGAGACGAGGTCGTGGCGCGAGCCGTCGCCAAGGGAGTCGCCAAGTCGGCGATCGAGTCGCTCCTCGAAGATGCTCCGGACCCATGGTGGGAGAGCACGTCGGTGGCCGGTCTGGCCAACGATGTGGTGCTTCTCGCTCCCCGCCTGGGCCCGAACGAGGTGCGCATCCGCATCGTGTCCGGGGTGGCCGACTGGGAGCTCAGCGTCGTCGCCCATGACCGACCCGGGCTCCTGGCCACCACCGCTGGTCTGCTCGCCGACCACGGTTTGTCGATCGACGACGCCCGTATTGCCACCTGGACACACCACGGATTGGCCCTGCAGCGCCTCCGGGTGAGCACCCGCGACCTTCCGTCGAGCGGCGAACCCGACTTCCCATTTATCGGTCAGGCCTTACGAAACGCGCTGGCGCTGGCCGCTCCTCGGCCGGAAACAAATGTGTTCCCTGACGGTTGCGCCGTCCGCAGCGTGGCGGCGATGGGGCAGGGACGGTGGAAGGTTGAGGTCGAAGCCCGAGACGAGATCGGCCTACTCGCTCGAGTGGCCAACGCACTACACGGACTGGGCGCCAACGTTCTCGCCGCCGACGTGCATTCCGAGGGAGCACGAGCACTCGACACGTTCCTGGTGGAGCTCGACGACGAAGCCAGCCTCCGTTTGCTGCGAGCTCTAGCAAACTCCAACTTCTGAGTCCATCCGGAGTTTGCACCCCCGCCCTCAGACCCAGGTTGTTCCGTCGACCGTGTGAAGCTGGATGCAATGCGAGCAATGCACATGGGCGTCTTCGCCGACGACGTCAAAGATAAAAAGGTTGACCGAAAAACCCTCCGCCGAGCATGGGGCTTTACCAGTCCCTATCGACGTCAACTTATTGGATACCTCGTCGCCATCGTTATCGTCTCGCTCTTTGGCGTGCTCCCACCGTTGGTCACCAAGCAAATTCTCGACAAGGCAATTCCTTCGCACGATCGAGCGGCCATCAGCCGATGGGTATTGATCCTGGTCGTTGTGGCGATTCTGGCCAGCGGGCTGAGCGCAATCATCCGTTGGCTAGGGTCCGTTCTCGGCGAAGGGGTCATTGCCACAACTCGTAAGTCTCTTTACGATCATGTGCAGCGCATGCCGATCGCGTTTTTCACCCGGACGCAAACCGGCTCGCTCATGAGTCGCTTGAACAATGACGTCGTCGGGGCGCAGTCGGCGTTCACGTTCGTGCTGCGCAGCGCTGTCAGCAATGTGCTCTCGGTCGTCGTCACGCTGGCGGCGATGCTCACGCTTTCTTGGAAGTTCACCCTCGCCTCGCTCTTCGTCGTTCCGTTCTTGATTTGGCTGTCCAAGCGGGTCGGAAAAGTCCAGGAGAAGGCGGCCCGCGAGGCGATGACCCGCAACGCCAAGATGAACGCCGTTATGACAGAGCGCTTCAACGTGTCCGGAGCACTGCTGGTGAAGTTGTTCGGCCGCCCGGCAGAGGAGCGTCAAGCATTCGCCTCGTCGGCGGACAAGGTGGCGGCCATCGGAGTGAAGCGGGCGGTGACCGGCATCGTGTTCGACATTGCGCTTGGCCTGGTGGGGGCGCTACTGACGGCGTCGCTGTACTGGTGGGGAGCGAATCAGGTGCTCGACGGAAAGATCTCGGTGGGCACCCTTGTGGCCATGTCGATTCTCGCTCAGCGAGTCTACGGGCCGCTTACCGATTTAGCAAGCGCGCGTATTGATTTCGTGACGGCCTTCGTGTCGTTCGAACGGATCTTCGAAGTCCTTGACGCACCCGTCTCGATTCAGGACGCCCCCGATGCCATCGCCCTGCCGAAGGCCGCCGCCGGGACCGGTGCCCGCCTCGAGTTCGACGACGTATGGTTTCGTTATCCGGCCGCCTCAGAGGTTTCCGTGGCCTCGTTGGAGAGCGGCGGACCGGTGCTGTCCAGCGATGCATCGGCGTGGGTACTGCAGGGCATAAGCGCCGTCTGCGAGCCGGGCACACTCACCGCCATCGTCGGACCGTCCGGCGCCGGAAAGACCACGATCTCCTCCCTCGTGCCTCGTCTGTACGACGCCACAAAAGGCGCGGTGCGTATCGACGGTCACGATGTGCGCTCTATTACCGGCGATTCGCTTCGAGCCGCCATCGGTGTGGTCAGCCAAGACGCGCATCTGTTTCACGACACGATCGCCGCCAACCTTCGTTATGCCAAACCTTCAGCCACCCAGGATGAGATCGAGAACGCCTGCCGCTCGGCGCGCATCCACGACCTGATCGCCGGTCTACCCGAGGCTTACGAAACCATGGTCGGCGAACGCGGTTATCGGTTCTCCGGTGGCGAGAAACAGCGCTTGGCGTTGGCTCGCGTGATGCTGCGCGATCCGCGTTTGGTCATCCTCGACGAAGCCACCGCCCACCTGGACTCGGAGACCGAAGTCCATATCCAAGACGCCCTCGCCGAGGCTCTCCAAGGCCGCACGTCGATCGTGATCGCCCACCGGCTCTCAACCATCCGCGAGGCCGATCAAATTCTTGTGATCGACGGTGGTCGGATCGTGGAGCGTGGCACCCACGATGAGCTCGTCGATGCCGGTGGTCTCTATGCCCACCTCACCGAAACCCAGTTCCTCGGCGCGCTCCCCTCGATCCTGTAGCGGTCGGCACCCGTCGGAGCTAGGCGCCGGTAGGGTCGATGGGCGCATGACACCTCGAACCGCACTTGCTGAATCGCCCTTCCTCGCCGCCTGCGCCGACCACCCCCGCCGACACACGCCCGTCTGGTTTATGCGCCAGGCCGGTCGGTCCCTGCCCGAGTACCGGTCGTTGCGAGCCGGGAAAACGTTTCACGAGATGCTGGTGGACCCCGCCCTCGCCGCCGAGGTCACACTCCAGCCCGTTCGGCGTCACGGGGTTGATGCCGCCATCTTTTTCTCCGACATCATCACGCCAGTGCAATCGTTCGTGCCGGGCGTGTCGATCGAACAGGGACGCGGTCCCGTGATCAACGAACCGTTCCGGACATTGGCGGACGTCGATCGTCTGCGCGCATATGACCCGGATGTGCATATTCCGTTCGTTGGCGATGCGGTGCGGCTGTGCGTGGCCGAACTTGATCCCCAGGGCATTCCCCTCATCGGTTTTGCCGGCGCCCCGTTCACCGTCGCGACCTACCTGGTGGAAGGGGGCAAGTCCAAAGAGTTCGAACATACGAAGGCGATGATGTATGCCTCACCCGAAACATGGGACGCACTCATGATCGCCCTCGCTGACATCGCGCTGGCGACTCTTCGAGCTCAGGTTGGCGCCGGTGCGTCCGCCGTGCAGCTGTTCGACTCGTGGGCTGGCATCCTGTCCGAGTACGAGTATCGACGCTTCGTCATGCCATATTCAGCGCGCATACTTTCTGGCCTGGCCGACCTCGAGGTACCACGAATCCATTTTGGAGTCGGTACCGGCGAGTTGCTCGGGGCGATGGGTGAGGCCGGCGCAGATGTGGTCGGGGTGGACTGGCGGGTCGATTTGCGCGATGCGCGCTCCCGGGTGGGCAAGGCGAAAGCGCTGCAGGGAAATCTTGATCCGGTGGTGTTGCTCGCCCCGTGGCCGATCATCGAGGCTGAAGTCCGGCGCATTCTGGATCAGGCCGCCGAGGCCGGTGGCGGGCACGTCTTCAACCTCGGCCATGGCGTGCTGCCCTCGATCGATCCGGCCGTGCTGACCCGCGTTGTGGGACTTGTCCATGAACATACGGCCACCTGAACCACCGGTTAAAACCCCGATTCAAACACCGCTCGATGTCGCCATCATCGGTGGTGGCATCACCGGTCTCAGTACCGCGTTCTTCCTGTTGCAGTCGAACCCTGCCATCCGGGTTCGGGTGTTTGAGTCGTCGAGTGTTGCCGGCGGTAAAGTGGCGGGGGCTGAAGTCGCGGGCATCGGAGTGGATACGGGGCCCGATGCCTTTCTCGCACGGGTGCCGGGCGGGGTGGAATTGGCCGCCGCCCTCGGACTCTCCGAAGAACTCGTCGCCCCCGCCACCGGCCGGGCGTACGTGTGGAGCCGCGGTGCCGTACGCGCCTTGCCTGAGGGCCTCGTCCTCGGGGTTCCGACCGACCTACGTTCACTTGCTCGATCGCGCATCATAAGTACACGTGGAATCGCCCGAGCGGCGCTGGACGAAATCGTTCCCCGCAGGCAGACAGTGAAGGATCCGACCGTATCGATGGCGATCGGCGCGCACCTCGGGCGAGAAGTCGTCCAACGACTCGTCGATCCACTCCTCGGCGGCATTAATGCCAGCGACTCAGACACGCTCAGCCTCGCCAGTGCCGCTCCCAATTTGTCTACGGCGGCGGCGAGCTTGCGGCTCATGCGCGCCCTCCGGGCGTCGAACGCCGCGACGGCACGCGGACAGATTGGCATCACCGAGGACCGACCGATCTTCCTCGCTCCTCGCCGCGGCATACGGACCATGATCGAAAAGCTGCAGGACCGGGTGCCGGTTTCGTTGCGTAGTGCGGTGTCCAAACTCGAACACGTTGACGGTGTCTGGCAGATCACCGTCAATGGTGATGTCATTCGTGCACATATGGTCGTCCTGGCCACTCCTGCGGCTTCTAGCGCCTTCCTCCTTGCCAGCGTTGCGCCGCGAACTTCAGCGGAGCTCCGAGCGATCCGCACGGCGTCGGTCGCCCTCACGCTCCTCGCCTATCCGTCCGGGTCGGTCCTGCTCCCGCCGGGCAGTGGCATGCTCGTCCCTCGCCCCGAGCAACGTCTCCTCACGGCGTCAAGTTGGTGGAACCAGAAGTGGCCCCACCTCGACACCCACGGACACGTACTCATTCGCGCCTCGGCCGGACGAGACGGCGACACGCGGTTCATGGATCTCGATGACGACGCTCTCGTCAACGCCCTGCATGGCGAACTCACCGACGCCTTGGCGCTGACGGCGAAACCGGTGGATGCCAAGGTGACCCGTTGGGTTGGTGGGTTCCCGCAGTACGACACCGGACACGCGGAACGGGTGGACCGCATCGATTCAGCCCTCGGGCAGGAGACGAAGGGCATCGTGCTGGCGGGCGCCAGCTACCGAGGTATCGGACTTCCCGCTTGCATCCGCGACGCCCGACGGGCCACCGATCAACTGCTAAGCGCGCTGAGCACCAGTAGCATCGGCACCTCACGCCCTGTGCGGACGGACGAACGTTGACCGACCTCCGCCCGATGCTCGCATCACCAGGCGCATTGCCCACCGGCCCGGGTTGGAGTTATGAACTCAAGCTTGACGGCGTGCGTGGCGTGCTGCAGATCGATGAAGCCGCCGGTGTCCGTCTGTTCACTCGCAATGCCAACGACGTGGCGGCCACATTTCCCGAACTGGCGTTCATCGGCCAGGCCCTCGACGGCAGTACTGCTGTTCTTGATGGTGAAATAGTGGCCTTCGCCGACGACGGCAAGCCATCGTTTCATCGCCTTCAGGAACGGCTCGGGGTGTTTGGTGAGGAGGCTCGGCGGCGAGCAGTCCGGACGCCCGTTGTCTACGTCATCTTTGACCTTCTTGAACTGAATGGCCTCTCGACCAAGGACCTTCCGCTGTCGAGTCGTCGGGTCCTGCTCGATCACCTCCAGGCGCTCACCTCGGGGCCATCATGGAGACGCGCCACCGTGCACCACGACGGGCAAACGTTTCTCGACGCCACCCGCGCCGGCGATCTCGAGGGCATCATCGCCAAACGCGACGACTCGAGATATGCCGCCGGTCAGCGATCATCGAACTGGTTGAAGATCAAAAACAACACCATCGACGAGTTCGTGATCGGCGGATGGGTGCCCGGCGAGGGACGTCGGCAGCGCACTATCGGGGCCCTCCTGCTGGGAATTCCGGAGTCCGACGAACCCGGCGGGCCGTTGCGATTCGTGGGAAAAGTCGGAACCGGATTCACCGATGCCGTGCTCGATGAGTTGGCCACAAAACTTGCCCCCGATGTCATCGACGTTCGACCCTTCACCAACGACCCCGGAGAGCGAGCGGCGATCTACGTGCGTCCCCATTTGGTCGGTCGAGTCGAGTTTCGGGAGTGGAGTCCCACCGGTTTGTTGCGGTTCCCATCGTGGAAGGGCTTCGCCCCCACCCGACTGCTCTAACGGCCGACGCACTCCCTGCGGCCCGCCTACCTGGACCTACTGGGCGAGCGCCGACCGTAGGCGATCGAGGGTCTGCGGGTTCGCTCGATACCACGCCCAGACACCGCGCTTTTCTCGATGGACGAGTCCTGCGTCGGTGAGAATTTTGAGGTGGTGACTCACTGTCGGCTGCGATTTCCCAATCGGCTCAATCAGATCGCACGCACACGCCTCTCCGCCCGGAGCACAAGAAATCAAGCTCAACAGCCGCAGTCGGGCCGGATCGGCCAGCGCGGCGAATCCCGCGGCCAACGCCATCGCCGATTCATCATCAAACGCCGCGTCACGCAGCGGCACACAGCACAACGAGCGCGCCGAGGGCGTCGAGGGCGTCGAGGGCGTGGGCCGCGTCGACGTGACGGACTTTTTGGACGCAGAGCGGGTGACCATCGCAGAAACCTCCGAATGAGACATTGACAATCATCGATGTCTTCGTCATAGTGAAAAGACATCGACGAGTATCAATCTACCGGAGGTCCCCGTGTCTCGTGTCCAACTCGCTCTCAACGTCGCCGATCTCGACGAAGCCATCAGCTTTTATTCGAAGTTGTTCCGCACCGAACCCGCCAAGGTGCGTGACGGCTACGCCAACTTCGCCATCACCGAACCGCCGCTGAAGCTTGTCCTCATCGCCGGCAACGGCGTGCCGGGCACCATGAATCACGTCGGCGTCGAGATGGAAAACACCGAAGCGGTGACCGAAGCCATCGCTCGGTTCCAGGCCGCGGCCATGCCGACCGACGTCCAGGAAAACACGTCCTGTTGCTTCGCCGTTCAGGACAAGGTGTGGGTGCAGGGGCCAGACATTGCGTGGGAGTTCTACACCGTGCTCGGCGACGCCCCGTCGATGGCTCTCGTGGCCGGGGAGTGTTGTGCCGACGCCCCCGAAGCGTCGTCAAACGAAACCGGATCAAGCGCTGAACTCGTCGGCACCGCCACGTCGTCGGCACTGTGCTGCTGAAAGACGAGCGCCTCGACCTGGCCCGCAAGTTCACGGCCGAAGCCCTCGGCACCGGGCTCCTCATCATCGCCGTGGTCGGTTCGGGGATCATGGCGCAACGCCTCTCCCCGAGCGACGTCGGTCTACAGCTCCTGGAAAACGCCGCGGCAACAGCCGGAGCACTCATTGGACTGATTCTGATGTTCGGACCGGTCTCGGGAGCACACTTCAATCCCGTTGTTACCCTGTCGTTCCGACGGTTCCGGGCGCTGTCAAACATCGAGACGGCAACGTTCATCTGCGCGCAGATCATTGGCGGATGCATCGGAACCGTTATCGCGAACCTCATGTTTGCTCTGCCTGCGGTGAACATGTCGACGAAAACCCGCTCATCAGGCGCGCTTTGGCTTTCCGAGGTCGTTGCCACTCTCGGCCTCTTGCTCCTCATCCACGGCATTGTCCGGTCCGGTCGCGGGGACACCGTCGCCTTTGCCGTCGGCGCCTGGATCGGTGGCGCGTACTGGTTCACCTCCTCCACCTCGTTTGCCAACCCGGCGGTGACCGTAGCGCGAACTCTTTCGAACACCTTTGCCGGGATCAAACCGTCATCGGCTCCGACGTTCATTGGCGCCCAATTGGTCGGACTTGTCTTGGCCGCAGGCCTGATCGGATTTCTCTTTCCCGGACGACCCACTGAATCAACTCCGAACTGCTGAATCAATTGCCGATCACCCGAGTCAGGAACAACACCATGAACCCATCAACGTTGCCCCACGCCGCGAAACCGGGGGTGCTGTTCCTGTGCGTCCACAACGCTGGTCGATCGCAGATGGCTCTCGGCTGGCTTCGATTCCTTGGCTCGGATCGAACGATCGGATACTCGGCCGGGTCAGATCCGGTGACCACCATCAATCCGCTCGCCGTGCAGGCCATGAACGAAGTTGGCATCGACATCACCGCTGAGTCACCGAAGCGCTGGACTGAGGAGATGCTGGCGCAGACGAACGTGGTTGTGCTCATGGGATGTGGAGATGCCTGCCCGGTGTATCCGGGTAAACGGTACGTGGACTGGCCGCTGGAGGACCCCGCGGGCCAGGGCATCGAAGCCGTCCGACGCATCCGCGACGAAATACGGCTCCACGTTGAGAATCTCCTCTCTGAACTGGACACACCTGTTTCCGAGAGATGAACATCGATGAAGCGCTACCCCAACTTGGCTGTCAACTGACAAGATCGGCTTAGTATGCGTGCATGGTCCGACTCGCCCGCGCCCTCACCCTGGCGTCCCAGGTGGAGGCGACGATTGCTGAGCGAATCACCGCTGGAGAGTTTGCGCCGGGCGACCGCGTCCCCACCGAGCATGAGTTGGCGGCTGCCCTGGGAGTGAGCCGGGCCACGGTCCGCACCGCCGTGGGCGCCCTCGCCCGCCGGGGCTTGATCGTCAGTCATCAAGGGCGAGGAAGTTTCGTGACGGCCGCCGGGTCCTCACTTTCCCACACGTTGACCGAAGCGCGTGATCTCGGTGAGGTGCTCGGACGGAACGGGGCCAACGTGACCGTTCGTTTCGACGAGGGGGCGATCGAACCCGCCAGCGACGAGGTCGCGGTCGCTTTGGGTCTGGGCGAAGATGACCTGGTTCTCCGCACGGCGAAAACATTCTTGGCAGATGGCGAACCGTTGATCTTCATCCAGTGCGCCATCCCCGTTCGTCTGCTCGGAACGGCATTGGCCAACCGGTGCGTCAAGAAACCCGCGCAGACTGAGCCCCTCTTCGATTTCCTCCGTGTACGTACGAATGCGCCCACGGAATACCAACTCAGCGATGTCGCTGCCGTGACAAGCGCGGCTGTGCTGTATCCGGGCCGACCGATCCCCCGACACACCGCCGTGCTGCAGATCACCGAGACCGGATACACGGCGGACAACACGCCCATTTGGTGGAGCCGCAACTGGTACCCATCAACTCGCTCCTCGGCTTCAGCGATGCGATTCACCCTCGTTCGTCAACGCCCCCGCACCCGGTAATTCGATCCACCCGGAAGGCATCTCATGAGCACGGCAACCCATCTGCATCCTGTCCAGCGCCACACTGCACCACCCCCCGCGTACGTCGCTCCACCTTCGGTCGACGACGCCGTGAAACTGCTGGGCACGTACGGCCGTTCTGCTCGCCCCGTTGCCGGTGGCACCGACCTGCTGGTGGAAATCGATCGAAATGCCCGGGCCGGTCTGGCCCTCCTCATCGACCTGTCACGTATACCGGGCGCCAACTCGATCACCATCACGGGCGACGAAGCGATCCTCGGACCGATGGTCACCCACAACGACGTCGTGCAATCAGCTCCGTTGGTCGCCCGGGCGTTGCCGCTGGCCCAGGCATGTTGGGAGGTTGGTTCGCCTCAGCTCCGCAATCGGGCCACGTTGGTGGGAAATATTGTCACCGCCAGTCCGGCCAACGACACGCTCTCCGCCCTGTTGGCGCTCGGCGCCAGCGTCACGCTCCGATCGGTCCGGGGTACCCGGACGCTTCCCCTACACAAATTCATCACCGGTTTCCGCACCACCGAACGGGCCGACGACGAACTGGTTACTGAACTCCGCGTTCGGCTGTTGTCGGCCAACGAGCGCGGGCTCTACGTCAAGCTGGGCAACCGCACGGCCCAGGCAATTTCTGTGGTGCACCTCGCCGCCGTCGTTGGCTTCGCTGAAGACAATACGACAGTCTCCTCAGCGCGCATAGCTATAGGGAGTGTGGCGTCGACGGTTCTCGTGGTCGATGCCGCCGCCGACGCTCTCGTCGGCCAACCACTAAGCGAACTGACGATTGCCGGAGCCGCCGCAGCGGTTAGTGATGCTGCCACGCCGCTCGACGATGTGCGGGCCACGGCCACCTATCGCAATGACACGACCGCCGTGCTCGTCAGGCGAACGTTGCAAACCCTCGCCGCCAACCGTCAGGCCGAGCGTTGGCCGCACGCCGCGCCCTGCCTGCGCTCGCCCACCGCCCCGGCGCAACCGAGCCCGAGTAGCCACGGACTCATCGATGCCTCCACAGCGATCACCACGACGGTCAACAACGAAATGCGCTTCGCCCCCAATGCCGTCGGCGCCACCCTGCTCGATTGGCTGCGCGATGAGCTTCAGCTCACCGGCACCAAGGAAGGATGCGCCGAAGGGGAGTGCGGGGCCTGCACGGTGATGCTCGACGGCGTGGCCGTGATGTCATGTCTCGTGCCGGCCGCCCGGGCCGACAACGCCCACATCACCACGGTCGAGGGTCTGGCGACGATCGCATCGCTGCATTCCATCCAGTCGGCGTTTGTGGAGAAGGGGGCGGTGCAATGCGGCTTCTGCATTCCGGGCTTCTTGGTGGCCGGCGCCGCTCTGATCAGCGAGACCCCGTCGCCCACACGCGAACAGATCACCCATGGGCTCGCTGGCAACCTGTGTCGATGTACGGGGTATTACAAAATCATCGAGGCGGTCGAACAAGCGGCTGAGATCGTACGTACACAGAGCACTGGCGAAACGAACAGCACCACCGCGAGCGACACGACTGGCGAGGTGAAGTGATGGCTGTCGGAACTTCCATGCTCCGGCGAGATGCCCGGACCAAAGCGACCGGAGAGGCGACCTACCCCGCCGATCTCATTCCGATAGACGCCCTGCACGCCAAGGTGGTCTTCACCAACCAACCGCATGCGCGCCTGGTTCACCTCGATCTCGATGCCGCCTGCGCCACTGCTGGCGTCGTCAGCATCATCGCCTCAGCCGACGTTCCGGTGAACGAATACGGACTCACGCTCTTCGACCAGCCTGTGTTTATCGGGCTCGAGCACACTGGACGTTCAAACGTCCCGTGCGACGTGAGCCGATGGGAGGCGGACGCGCTCTGCTTGATCATCGCTGAGACGATCGATGCCGCCAACACCGCCGCTGAGGCCATCGTGGTCGAGTGGGAACCGCTTCCGATCGTCGCCGACATCAGGGAGGCGCTCAACAACACCACGTTGATCCATCCGGAAAACAACCTCGATACCAACGCGTATACGCACTACGTGATTCGCAAAGGTGACCCCCTCGAGGCATGGAAGCGGGTGGCGGTCACGGTGGAGGCGGATTACGTGTTCCCCTACCAGGAACATGCCTACCTCCAGCCGGAGGCGGCGGTGTCCTACGTCGACGAGGAGGACCGCATCACCGTGGAGGTCGCCGGGCAATGGACGCATGAGGACCTCGAGCAAATCGCCCATGCTCTCGACGTTTCCATAAGCACACTGAGGGTTATCTATCCGACCATCGGCGGAGCGTTTGGTGGCCGAGAAGACATGACCCTGCAGATCGTCATGGCTCTGGCGGCCAAGCGGATACGCGAGCTGGGCATTCATCGCAAAGTGGCGAGCGTGTGGTCACGCGAGGAATCGATCGTTGGCCACCACAAGCGGCACCGCGGAACCGTCCATGCCAAGTGGGGTGCCGCAGTCGATGGCACGCTGCTGGTGGCCGAAGCCGATTGCTATCTCGACGCCGGCGGTTACAACTACACGACGAACAAAGTGCTGGGCAATCTCCACCTTGCCGTGTGCGGGGCGTACCAGGTGGAGAACGCTCGCGTCGATAGCTTCGGGGTGTACACCAACGCCGCAATTGGCGGGGCGTTCCGCGGGTTCGGTGGACCGCAGGGTGCCTTCGTGGCCGAATCGCAGATGAACAAGTTGGCAAGCGCGCTTGATATCGATCCCGTAGAGATCCGCCGCAAGAACATCCTGCGTGAGGGAAGCATCGGGATCACCCAAACTCCGATGCCCCAGGGCGTCACGATGCCCGAGGTCCTCGATGCCTGCGCGATCAACTCCCAATTCGACGCCCCGCTGGCGTCCATCGAACCGTTTTCTCCCATCGCCTCATTGCCCGCCGTGGCGGTGGCCATCAAGCGTGGTCGGGGCATCGCCTGCGCGTATAAGAACGTTGGCTTCTCGTTTGGTTTCCCCGAGCGTTGTGAGGCCGAGATTCATCTCTTCGGCGACGACAGCGACGAGACTCCAACGAGCGGCACGGTCTTTCATGGTGGAGCCGACGTTGGCCAGGGGTCCCACACCGCATTTCTCCAGATGGCGGCTGAAGCCGTCGGTCTCGATGTGGAGAACGTGAAGGGCGTCTTCTCGGACACGGCGTCGTCGGGAGACTCCGGCTCGGCCAGCGCCAGCCGCCTCACGTGGATGTCGGGGAACTCGATTCTCGGCGCCGCAGAGGAGGCGGAGAAGGCCTGGCGCGATGGCGCCCGGCCGGCCGTTGGTCGATTCCGTTATGTCCCGCCGCCCACCGAAGCGCTCAGCGAGATTGATGGCTCCTGCACCCCCAACTTCGCCTATGGCTACGTTGCCCAGGTGGTCGAGCTGAGCGTTGATACGGAGACCGGTCACATCGTCATCGATCGGGTCGTAAGTACCCATGACGTTGGGCGCGCAGTGAATCCGCTCGGGGTGGTTGGTCAGATCGAGGGATGCGTGGTCCAGGCTCACGGGTACACGATGAGTGAGGATCTGCAGGTGAAAGACGGGCACATCACCAACCCGCGGTTCTCCGGTTATCTCATTCCCGGCATCGGGGACATCCCCCGTCGCGTTGATTCGGTGGTCCTGGAGTTGGCCGATCCGCTCGGTCCGTTTGGGGTGCGAGGGATGTCGGAAATGCCGTTCATGACCTACGCTCCCGCCGTCACTGCGGCCCTTCACGACGCTACCGGCGTATGGTTCGACCAGTTCCCGCTCACCCCTTCGCGGGTACTGGCCGGGCTTAAGATGGCCGAGCAAAACGCCCGGTAACCTTGCACCATGGCAGCCCGACCGACCTGGACCGGAACAATCAGCTTTGCTCTGCTGAGCGTGCCGGTGAAGCTCTACACGGCGCAGCGCTCGAAGGACATCTCCTTCAATCAGCTGGAGAAGTCCACCGGCGCGCGTATCAAACAGAAGCGCGTCTCCTCGGTCACCGGTGAGGAGGTGTCGGGTGAAGACATCGTCAAGGGCTACGACCTCGGCGGTGATCGTTACGTGGTCATCGAAGCCGAGGAACTCGAGGGTCTCGCCCCGCGCAATGCCAACAACGACAGGACCCTGCAGATCCTTGAGTTCGTTGACCTGGACGACATCGATCCTGTGTACTTCGAAAAGGCGTACTACATCGCTCCGGACAAAGGGGGCGCCCGGCCTTACGCATTGCTCGTGAAGGCCATGGCCGAGACTCGCAAGGTGGCGATCGCCAAGGTGGTTCTGCGCACGAAGGAGTACCTCGTGGTGATTCGTCCGCTCGGCGATCTTCTGTGCATGGAGACGCTGCTCTACGCCGACGAAGTGGTGGACCCGTCCGAAATCGATGGGCTACCGGATGGTTCGATCGAGATCGCCGACAAGGAACTGGCAATGGCCAAGATGCTTGTGGAAACAAGTGCGTCGGATCACTTCGACGCCTCGCGATATCGAGACGAATACCGTGAAAAGGTTCAGGCCCTCATCGAGGCCAAGTCAATGGGCACGGTCTACGAACTCCCCGCCCCGAGCGAGGCGCCCAAGGTCGTTGATCTCATGGCCGCGCTGGAAGCGTCGTTGGCCGCGGCCAAGGCCAAGAAGGCTTCGTAAGCGCCCATGCGATCCCCGCTGGGAGCTTGGTAGGGCGATGGCCGGTCAGGGCCTGGTTACCGAGATCGAAGGTCGTCAGCTCACACTGACGAACCTTGACAAAGTTCTCTATCCAGATGGCACCACCAAGGGCCAGGTGATTGACTACTACGTGCGCATAGCACCGGTCCTCCTGCCTCACTTAAGTGGCCGGAACATCACGATGAAGCGCTACCCGAACGGGGTAGACGGCCAGAGCTTCTACAACAAGAACATTCCGTCGCACGCTCCCGATTGGGTGGAGCGGGTGGCCCTGCGCGACAACACCTACATCGTGTGCCGCGATCTGCCCACTCTGGTGTGGATGGCCAACCTGGCATCCCTTGAGCTCCACGTTCCGCTGCACCGCACCGCTGATGACTGTTGGGATCCTGATCGCATTGTGTTTGACCTCGACCCAGGACCGGGCACCGGTATCGCTGAGTGCTGCGAGGTGGCGTTGCTCATTGCCGAAGTACTAGGTCCACTGGGTATGACGCTACGAGCGAAAACGAGCGGTTCGAAAGGGATGCAGTTGTACGCAATCCCGTCGGTGCCCTTGCCGTACAGGGGAGAAGGCGGCACCACCGAACTGGCCCATCGTTTGGCCGACGGTCTGGCGCTCGCTCACCCAGATTTCATCGTCGCCAAACAAGCCAAGGAACTGCGGCCCGGCAAGGTGCTTATTGACTGGAGTCAGAACGTGCAAGCGAAAACAACGGTCTGCGCCTATTCGTTGCGAGCCCGCCCGGCGCCGACGGTGTCCACCCCGCTTGAGTGGAGCGAAGTCGAGGCCGGCGCCACCGGTGCCCCCCTACGGTTCGTCGCCAGCGTAGTCCTCGACCGGGTTGCGTCGACCGGCGACCTCTTCGCTCTCTGACCGCGAACCGGCGTCGCCCCACCGGCCCCATTTCGAGCCGGCTGTTACCCACCTCGGCTGTCCGGTCGCTGAATTTCGTGGGTCAAAGGCCGAGGTGGGTACCGAGACCAGTGAGCTGGGTCCCGCAAAGGCCGAGCTGGGTTGGGCGTTTTTCACCAGTCGGTCGGGTGATAGTCCTTGAGAAATTGGCCCCAGACGTGGGTACCGGTGTTGATGCCGCTGATTATCGGATCGACGATGCGAGCGGCACCATCGACGATGTCGAGCGGGGGCGAGAAACGATGCTCTGTCGCCTTCTGCTCGGCGATATGCACGGGGTCTTCGTCGCTCACCCAGCCGGTGTCCACGCTGTTCATGTGAATCCCCGACGCCTGATAGTCCGCCGCCGAGGTGCGGGTCATCATGTTCAACGCCGCCTTCGCCATGTTGGTGTGCGGGTGGCGCGTCGTTTTGAACCGGCGGTAGAACTGCCCTTCCATCGCTGACACATTGACGATGTGTTTGTCTCGGTTCGGGGTGCGCATCATGAGCGGCTTGAGACGGGCGCTCAACACGAAGGGCGCAACGGCGTTGACCAACTGCGTCTCCAAAAGTTCGACGGACGACACTTCGTCGAGAAGGAGCCGCCACGAATTACGGTCCCGCAAGTCGACCTGTTGGAGGTCGGCGTCGAGACGTCCCTCGGGGAACAGATGAGACTGCACCACCTCGGCCTCATCACCCAAAGAAATCTGAGAAAGTTCGGCTGCCAGCGTGAGTCCCACTGGTCCAGCCGACCCTGCACTGGGTTCTGTTCCCATGAGCGCCGGAAGCATCTCACCCCGTCGTAAGCCCTCATACGATCCCACCAGTACTCGGACTTGATCCGACATCGTGGACATCGACGCCGTCTCCAACTCCATCATGTGGCGATAGAACTCGGGCGGACGACGCACCGTTTGACATGCGTTGCTCACGATGAAGTCGAGCTGATCGCGGGTGGCGAGGAGATGGGTACAGAACGCTTCCACACTCGGCGTGTGGCGGAGGTCAAGCCCGAAGACTTCGAGGCGATGACCCCATTCACTAAAGTCCGGCTCCTCGGCGTAGCGCGCCGCGCAGTCGCGAGCGAAGCGAGTGGTCACGATGAGCGACGCACCGGCGCGCAGCAGCTTGATTCCCGCCTGGTACCCGATCTTCACCCGACCGCCGGTCAGCAAGGCGACACGTCCCGACAGGTCGGCGGTTTCCCCTCGCTTGGAGAAGTTGAAGTCTCCGCAGTCACCACACATCTGGTCATAGAACGAATGAACCTCGGCAAACTTTCGTTTGCACACATAGCAATGCTTCGGAGTGTGCACCCCGCGCCCGGTCTCGGTCTCGGTCTCGGTCTCGGTCTCGGTCTCGTCAAGCCCGCCCCCTCCCGCAAGCCGGCGTCGCGCGGTCCGGGGTGGGTCGTAGTTCGGCGTGGTGAAGACGGCCTTCTGGCGCATCACTCGGATGCCGGTTCCCGCCACGACTTGAGCGTCGCGCCCGATTTTCTCCGCCCGATCGCGTTTTGCTCGCGCTCTGTTCTTTAACCGACGTTCGGAAACGTCGGGGCAAAACACGTCGCCCGCGGCGTTGACCAGCCGTTGGCGCTCGAACTCGGTCAGTCCATCGAGGGGGACCACACCAGAGGCGATGTCCTCAAGCAAGTGGGTGAGCTCGCGCAATCGGGGCGTCACTTCGTCGCCAGACCCGGCCGCTCCGGCGCCCGATGACGGCGAAACCTCGACTCCAGACATAGGTCCAGGTTAGGAGACGAGCGAATCCACCGGACCACTACGATCGCCGCCCGTGTCATCGGAAGAAACCATCGGCCCGACGTCGCGTTGGCGAGGCCAATGGCGGGGCCGAGCATTGGCCCTTCTCGGCGGCCTGCTCACCACCGCCAGCATCCCGCCCATGGGGTGGTGGCCACTGGCCGTGATCGGCCTCGGACTGCTCCCGACAGCGTTGGAATTCGCCCCGAGAGCACGCAGCCGCTTCCTCATCGCCGTCATCTTTGCGATCGCGTTGTACGTCCCATCTTTGTGGTGGCTTACCCAGTTTTCGCTACCCGGTGGGATCGCCATCGCCCTAATCGAAGTATTTGTAACTGCACTTACGATCACGGTCCTGGTGCCTCGCCGGACGCAGACCCGTCGGCTCCACTCGGTAGTGAGTGGCGCGACTGCCGTCGTTGCCGCAGACGCGCTTCGCAGCCTCTGGCCCTTCGGTGGACTGCCCCTCGGCGGGATTGACCTGGGCCAGGCCGACGGACCGTTCGCTGCGCTTGTCACCATAGGTGGACGCCTTCTGCTCATCGGGATCGTCGCCCTCCTTGGCGGCGCGCTGGTGCTGTCCCTCCGCTCGTTCACTCGCCCGGTCATGCGCTCAGCCAACCGCCCGGTGAGCCGCCGGGTGGTGCGCACGGCACCATTCGCCGTCGCCACAGCGTGTCTCCTGGTCACCGTCGCCGCCCACCTTTTTCCGGACGGCACCCACGGTGGCAGAACGCTGCGCGTCGCCATCGCTCAGGGGAGCGGGCCGCTGGGGGTGAAGGCGGTAGACGACACGCCCGACCGCGCGTTCAACGCCGCCGTGGCTGCCACCAAGCTCATCACCAAGCCGGTGGATCTGATCCTGTGGCCCGAGAACATCGTGGATGCTGCGACGTTCTCGACTTCGACCAAGCGCCAACAAATCGGCACATTGGCGACGACCTACGGTGCACCGATCGTCGCCGGGGTGGTCGAGGACGACCTGGATGATCCACGTCGGTTTCGCAACTTCTCGATCGTTGTTGGACCGGGCGGCGACATCGGTGATGCCACCACCACACGGTATGACAAGGTGCGCCGCGTTCCGTTTGGCGAAGTCGTGTATTTCCGCTCATTGCTGGAGAAATTCACGTCTGACCTCCAAGCGAGAGATGCTCGCGCCGGCACCAAGGCGGGAGTGATCTCGACTCCATTTGGACCGATGGCGATCATCATTTCCTACGAGGGATTCTTCGACGATCGCGCCCGCAGCGGCGTTCGAGCCGGCGGGCAAGCCCTCCTGCTGCCCACCAACGCGGCGTCATTCACATCGTCGCACCTACCCACTCAGCAACTCGCCGCCGCCCGACTCCGCGCTCGCGAAACTCGGCGTTGGGTCGTTCAGGCCGCGCCCACCGGGATCTCGGCGGTGATGACTCCCGACGGCAAGATCGTGACCCGCAGCGCCATCCAACAGCGAACGGCACTCCAAGCGACGATCACCCTTCGCCGCGGCCTGACGCCGTACGCCCGATGGAACGATCTCCCTGCGCTGGTGCTCTTCGCTGCCCTCGGTGTGCTCGGTGCGCTCGCCGCGGTGAGGGAACGCTCGCTCGGAGTGGGCGGACGGACAAACCCGAGTCTTCGCTCAGATTAGGGGTCGGCCGAGTACCCTGGACCGCCATGTCTGCCGGATTCCCCCGCCCGATGGCGAGTTCAGCCGGTCGGACCAATCCCGACGCGGTGTCGCTTCGCATCGCCTGGCTCGTGTATCGCGGAAACCCTCACTCCGGCGGTCAAGGCGTTTATACCCGCTACGTCGCCCGTGAGCTCCGTGAACTTGGCCATCACGTCGATGTGCTTTCCGGCCAGCCCTGGCCGGTGCTTGACGCCGGTGTCGAACTCATCAAGATCCCCAGCCTCGATCTTTTTCGGCCGGATGATCCGTGGCATATCCCTCGGCCGGCCGAGATCGTTGAACGCTTTCATCGTGCCCGCGAGCTTGGCCTGATCGAGTTTGGCTACGACGTCTTCGAGTTCGCTCATATGTTCACGTCGGGCTTCCCCGAGCCGTGGGCATACTCGTTGCGGGTTCGGCGCTATCTCCAGGCCCACGCCGATGCGTACGACGTCGCCCACGACAATCAGTGTTTCGGGTACGGCATCAAAGGCGTGTCCGACGACGGTTTGCCGGTCGTGGCCACCTTGCACCATCCGATCACCGTGGACCGAGATCTGGAGATTGCCGACCTGCCACGGGTCTTTCCGTCGAAGATGTCCTTCAAGTACGCCAAACGCCGTTGGTCTCTTATGCGTTGGTACGGATTCCTGGGAATGCAGATGAGAGTGGCCAAGCAAATCCCCCGGATTATTACCGTATCGGAGTCGTCAAAACGCGACATTGTGGCGCAAATGGGCGTGGGTGTCGAGCAACTCCATGTGGTTCCCGTCGGCGTCGACCACGAACGTTTCCGGCCGCTCGCTCACATCACCCGGGCGCCCCATCGCATCATGACCACGGCCTCGGCCGACGTTCCTTTGAAGGGCCTTCGACCGCTCCTTGAGGCTCTGGCCAAAGTCCGTACCGAGCATCCCATCGAGGTCACGATCGTCGGCAAGAAACGCGAGGGTTCGGTACTGCCGGAACTGCTCGCGCGACTCAATCTCGACGATGTCGTGACGTTCGAATCCGGCGTTTCTGATGACCGCATCGTGGAGCTCTACAACGAGGCCGAGATGGTGGTGGTTCCCTCGTTGTACGAAGGCTTCTCCATCCCCGCCATTGAGGCGATGGCCTGTGGCACCCCGCTCATCACGACCACGGGTGGAGCGCTCCCCGAAGTGGTCGGACCAAGCGGCGAAGCCGCCCTTACGGTGCCGCCCAACGACCCGGACGCGCTGGCCGAGGCCATATTGGAGGTACTGCGAAGTCCTGAGTTACGGGCCAAGCTCAGCGCTGGTGGGCGAGCTCGGGTCCTCAACGGATTTACCTGGCGTGTTGCCGCCGAGGGATGCGTGGCCCAGTACCGAGCGGAGCTTGAGGATAGGGCGCGGGCCCTCACGACCAAACACTCACGAAAGAGCTAAGCGCGCGTGTTAACAGTACGTTACGACCAACTCGGCGTTCGCTCCGGCGACAGGATGCTGGATATGGGGGCCGGGGGCGGTCGTCATGCCTTTGAAGCCGTCCGGCGCGGGGCCAGTGTGGTTGCCTTCGATCTCGGGATGGGCGATCTTCGTCAGGCCGCCGCCACGTTGTACGCCATGGAGTTGGAGGAAAAGCCGGCCGGTATCGGAATGTGCGTTCAGGGCAATGCCTTGCAGCTGCCGTTTGCCGATGGCTCGTTTGATCGCATCATTTGTTCCGAGGTCATGGAGCATATTCCCGACGACCGCAGCGCCGCCCGGGAATTGGCCCGGGTCCTGCGACCCGGAGGAACGATCGCCGTGACCGTTCCTTCCTTTTTCCCCGAGAAGATCAATTGGGCGCTGGACTCCGACTACCACGCCCCGGCCTCGCCCGGCGGACACGTCCGGATCTACCGCAAGCCGGCGATCGAAGAACGGCTCCGAACAGCGGGTTTGATCGTGACCGGTTCTCACCGGGCTCACGGTTTGCACTCGCCGTATTGGTGGCTGAAATGCGCGGTGGGCGTGAACAATGCCAGCAATTTACTGGTCAAGAAGTACCATCAATTGCTGGTTTGGGACCTTATGAAACGGCCATCGGCAACACAGATCCCAGAAAAGATTCTTGCCCCAATTATCGGGAAAAGCATCGTTATCTATGGGCGCAAACCGGAGCTCGTGTGACCGGTTCGAACGAGACCACCGTCTCGTTTCCTGCGGCCCAACTCCTGTCCGCTGAGGAGCTGGCCCATAGTGCGGCATCGATTGCCCGTCTGCAATTGGAGAGCGGTCTCATCCTGTGGCGGGTCGGCGGGCATGCCGATCCGTGGAACCATGTCGAAACGGCGATGGCCCTCGACGCTCAGGGCTGGGGCGACGCTGCCGGCGGTGCCTATCAATGGCTAAAGAACAACCAGCGCGCTGACGGCTCGTGGCACCAGTACTACGACAGTTCGGGCGTGACCGATGCCAAGTACGACGCCAACGTGATCGCCTACGTCGCCGTCGGCACGTGGCATCACTTCCTCACCCACGGTAATGAAGCATGGCTGGTCGGCCAGTGGGAGATGGTGCGCAACGCCATTGAGTGGGTGCTGCATCTCCAGCAACCGACGGGCGAGATCCTTTGGGCCCGCGAGCCCGACGGCACCCCGTTTCACTATGCGTTGATAACCGGCTCGTCGTCGATATATCACAGTCTTGGCTGTGCCGTCCAGATCGCCGAAACGCTCGGTCACGGCACCAAACGGTGGGCCAAGGCGCGC
This sequence comes from Acidimicrobiia bacterium, assembly GCA_043775075.1. Classification (GTDB taxonomy): domain Bacteria; phylum Actinomycetota; class Acidimicrobiia; order Acidimicrobiales; family JANYDT01; genus JANLQX01. The sequence continues at coordinate 4,873 of JAYVSS010000288.1, read as the reverse complement.
TCGCGAGTGGGCCATGCGCTCGCTCACCACTCACTCGAATTCTTCGCCGAAAAAGATCGCTGGGCCATGGACTGGTACTACCCCGTGCTCGGCGGGGTACTCAGCGGAGATGCGGCTGGCGCTCAACTCAAGAAACGATGGGACGACTTCGTGATCGACGGAGCTGGCGTTCGCTGCGTCAACGATCACCCGTGGATCACCACCGGTGAGACGGCCGAGGCGGCGATCGCGTGTTTCAAGGCCGGTCAGAGCGAAGCCGGACGATCGCTGCTGGAATGGACGCGAGTGCTGCGTCATGATGACGGCTCGTACTGGACCGGGCTCCACGTGCCGACCCGAGCCTGGTACCCCGAAGCCGAGCGCACGGCGTACTCGGCCGCCGCGGTGATCCTCGCCCATGCCTGCCTGGACGCCACGACCCCCACCGCCCAGACCTTTCACATACCGGTAGGGCTCTAGCCACCGAGCCAGCCGTCGGAGCACACACGGCGAACCACCTGTTTCCAATAACGGCCGGTCTCCGGCCGATATCGCCGTCGTCCGGCCGCACGGCGAACCACCTGTTTCAGATACCAACCGGGGCCGAGCAAATAGCTACAGCCTGCGCAGTATCCGCAACGAACCACACCCGAGCGCCCGTTCCTCGGCGAATAGGCCGCTGGCGAGAGCGGGAAGATAAATCTCTTCATACGGTGGCCGACCGCCATCAGCGGGGTCCGGGAAGACGTCGTGAATGGCGAGAAGACCACCGGACTGAACATGGGGCGTCCAGCGTTCATAATCGCGCCGAGCCGGCTCCGCTCCGTGTCCGCCGTCGATGAAGCACAACGCCAACGGCGTCTTCCACACCCGTCCAATTTCGTCCGACTGCCCGACCACGGCGACGACGCTGCGCTCCAGATTCGCCGCCTCGATGGCCCGACGAAAGAATGGCAGAGTATCCATACGACCAGTAGCCGGATCGACCACATCGAGATCGTGATGCTCCCACCCGGCCTGGTTCTCCTCCGAACCACGATGGTGATCCACGCTGAAGAGCACGGAGCCAGCCGCTTCGGCCACATCACCGAGAAGGATTGCCGACTTGCCGCAATACGCTCCGACCTCCAGCAACGGGCCGGTTGCCGCAACTGCGGCAGCAGCAACGGCCAGCGCCACGCCCTCATCGGCTGGCATGAAACCCTTGGTGGTTCGGTACGCGGCGAGGCGTTCGGGCGTCATTGGTTGACTCGACACACCACGAGACGTTCGGCCGTCATCTTGCCGATCGGATCATGAAGAATTTCGCATCATCAAGTAACCCGAATCAGCCGGAAGTTCAGATTCATCAGCTTGCCCGGGGCTCACTTCTTCTTCGACGACGCAGCCCTCTTCTTGTTGGCTGCCGTGGCCTTTGTTTGCAGGACCTTTTTCTGCCCGGGCTTATAAACCGAGTACTTCGGGGCGCAGTACCGCTTCCCCCCGACCGTCTTGCAGAACAGGATCGTCGTGGTCGGAGCCGAGCCTTTACCTGGGGCCTTGTTACCCACGACGGTCGTGGTGGACGGTGCGATCGTTGTCGTGGTGGTGGTGCTCGCAGAAAGGGTCAGGTTGATCAACGTTGGCTTGGCCCCGACGATGGTTGTCGTGGTCGTGGCCCCAACAGACCCGAAGATCGTCGTGGTTGTCTGTCCAGGGACCAGCGTGGTTGTGGTGGTTATGCCCGGGACGATGGTTGAGGTGGCGGGCGGAACGATCGGCGGCACGCCATTGGCTGGCCACACCAGCGAGTAGTAAGCCGAAGGAGCAGGGCTTGCGGTTTCGTCGGCCACGCAGCGAGTATCGGGTTGGCCGATCCAGCTGGCATACGAAATCGCCACCTTGTCGCCGACCCGGGCGGCGATCGGCCAACGTCCAGGGCAGTACTTCAGCGCGCTCACTGAATAGGTGAGCGTGACTCCAGGGGGAAGCTGAGCAATCGTGTGGTACCAGGCGCCGGTGCCTGGATCTATGAGCCCCACGTTGCCTGCGCCGTCGTTGACGGCGGAAATCAGGTCCGGCTTTTGCGCCAGGCGTACGACGAACTGCTGGTTGCTGAGCGCCACCGAACCGCTGTTGGTGATCTGCACGAAAATTCGCTGGCCAACGTTTGTCGGCAATGTCGAAATCGATGCTCCGGCGGGAACTTCAGGGGCGATGACGATCGAAACACTGGCGGCAGTTTGGGCCCCGACCGGGGCCGAGAGGCCGAGCAGGGCCGACGACGCGACAACCAAGCCGCTGACCACGGCACCCAGACGAAGAATGCGGAAACGTTGTGGAGCCACAGCAGGAACCTCACAGCTCGGGGAAGCTAATTCCTCAGCCTAGTTGGCGAGGCCCGCGCACTAGTTGAACGTCAGTCACTCCGGGCCCGAGGATCGCTCGCCCAACGGGCGACCCAATGCCGGACTGTCAGTCTGGGCGGTGCTGCCCGGTGATGGCTTCAGCATCGACGATCTCATAGGCATAGCCCTGCTCGGCAAGAAAGCGCTGGCGGTTGGCGGCGAACGTCTGGTCGTTGGTGTCTCGGGAAACGATGGAATAGAAAAATGCCGTGCGCCCGTCAGCTTTTGGCCGCAGGATCCGCCCCAGCCGCTGTGCCTCTTCCTGCCGCGACCCAAAGGTGCCGGAAATCTGGATCGCCACCGAGGCGTCCGGTAGATCGATCGAAAAGTTCGCCACCTTAGAGACCACGAGGACCCGAATTTCGCCCGCTCGGAACGCGTCGTAGAGCCGCTCGCGTTCCTTCGTGGGCGTCTTCCCGGTGATCAGCGGGGCATCAAGAAAGGCGGCGACGGAATCCAGCTGATCGAGGAATTGGCCAATCACCAGCACGTGCTCATCGGGATGCTTGGCCGCAATCGCCGCCACCACGCTGAGCTTCTGCGGTGTGGTTGACCCAACCCGATACAACTCGTCGGTCTCGGCCGTGGCGTACCGCATCCGCTCGGCATCGCTCAAGGTCACCCGGACCTCAATGCATTGGGCCGGAGCAATCCATCCCTGGGCCTCGATATCGCGCCACGGAGCGTCGTAGCGCTTCGGACCGATGAGTGAAAACACGTCTCGCTCGCGGCCATCTTCGCGCAGCAACGTCGCAGTGAGTCCGAGCCGACGGCGACTCTGGATGTCGGCCGTGGCGCGAAAGACCGGAGCCGGCAGGAGATGCACCTCGTCGTAAATGATGAGACCCCAGTCCTGGGAATCAAAGACCGCCATATGTTTCTCCACGCCGTTGGTTTTGGCGATGAGCACCTGATAGGTGGCGATCGTGACGGGCCGGATCTCCTTCTTCTCGCCCGAATACTCGCCAATGTCTTCGGGCCGCAACGACGTGCGGTCCAATAACTCCCGACGCCACTGGTGGACGGAGACGGTGTTCGTGGCGAGAATCAGCGTGGTCGCTTGCGCCTTCATCATCGCCGCCATACCTACGATGGTTTTGCCCGCACCACAGGGCAGGACCACCACGCCCGAACCACCGGCCCAGAACGCATCGGCGGCATCACGTTGGTAGGCGCGGAGAGTAAATCCGCCGTCGACCTCCTCCGACGATTTCAACGACATGGCAAACGCCGTGCCATCCACATACCCGGCCTGATCATCGGCCGGCCACCCAACCTTGATCAACGCCTGTTTCAACCGCCCCCGATCGGCGGGCTGCACCTTCACCAGCGCCGGACCGACCGTGTCGCCGAGCAACGGCATGACCGCCTTGTTTCGCTTGACCTCGGCCAACACTGCATCGTCCGTGGACCGAAGCACCAAGCCGAACATCGGATCATTCTCAATTACTAAGCGTCCATAACGACCCATCGTGTCCACGACGTCAATGAGTAACGCCTTCGGAACGTCGTATCGCGAATACGTAAGGAAGGCATCAATGCACTGCTCCGCGTCATGCCCAGCGGCCCGCGCATTCCACAAAGCGAGCGGCGTGATCCGATACGTGTGCACATGCTCCGGCGCTTTCTCCAACTCAGCGAATGGAGCAATCGCCTGACGGCACTCGCCGGCCATCTCGTGATCAATCTCCAGCAGCAACGACCTATCGCTCTGCACAATCAGCGGACCACCAGGCATGGGCGACGAGGTTACCGGCAGATGCTCGCCATACGACCCGACCCGACCCGCGCCAGCGCCCGACCCGAGACCGACTCGAGACTCGACGCGCTGGCCATCACCCCGGAATCACCCGACCCGTGCCCCATCACCCGGTGTCGGCCCATTCGGTATCGGCGACCACGTGCCACTTCCCTCCCCCCCGGACCAGACGAAGCCGGTTCGAATGGAGGTAGGCGTGATGAGCGGCACAGAGCAATGCCAGGTTGGCGAGATCCGTGACCCCGCCGTGTTCAAACTCAACGACGTGATGAACATCGCAACGGTCATGCGACGCATCACACCCGCCATACGCGCACCGTCCTCCATCGCGGATGACCACTGCCAACCGTTGCAGAGCCGTGGCCAGGCGACGCGACCGGCCGAAGCTCAACACCGCCCCCGATGTGGCCCGAATCGCTGCGTACATATCGGCCCTTCCCGCCAGTTCAGCTGCGTCAACAATCGACACCGGACCAGACCCTGGCCCGGTCCCCGCCACCTCAGCCTCCAACGTCTCGGCGTTCACCGTCACCACGATCGACGGCCGGGCTCCCGACGCCCCCGACTCGCCCCGCACCAACGCCACCAACGCATCAGCGAGGCGGATATGCAACGGACGGCCTCCATGGCCACCAAGCACCTCAGCGCGTTCGGGATGCTCTCGCCGCCACGCCGTATCAGCAACCTGCATCAACCGCGCTTTCAACTCAGCCCCTTCAAGGGGGGTGAGCACACCCCGTACCCCCAC
>JAYVSS010000287.1:0-7390 GCA_043775075.1 Acidimicrobiia bacterium | reverse complement strand
ATCGTTGCCCTGAGTTCTATGAGTGTCCGATGACTGAGCAGTTGCGGCCCTGCCCGATCGTTGCCCTGAGTTCTATGAGTGTCCGATGACTGAGCAGTTCCGGCCCTGCCCGATCGTTGCCCTGAGTTCTATGAGTGTCCGATGACTGAGCAGTTGCGGCCCACAACTGCCTGGATCGACATCGACGCGATCCGCCACAACGTCGGCGCCTTTGTTGAGCACGTGGCCCCGGCGCGGGTGTGTGCGGTCGTCAAAGCCGATGGCTACGGACACGGCGCGGTGGAGTGTGCTCGCGCCGCTATTGACGCCGGCGCGGCGATGCTCGCCGTGGCCCTCGTTGAGGAAGGGATCGAGCTTCGCCAAGCAGACATCGATGCGCCGATCTTGCTCCTCTCCGAGTTTCCCGCGGGCGCCGAGGTGGTCGTCCTCGAACACGATCTCACCCCAACCGTGTACTCGTTCGACCGCATTGGCGCGCTCCATGCCGCGGCGGCCAAGCCCGACACTGCGGTTCACCTCAAGATAGATACCGGCATGCACCGCGTGGGTGCCCTCCCTGCCGAGGCTCTGGCGCTGGCCCAGGCCATCGACGCATCATCGGTGTTGCGCCTCGAAGGTACGTACACACACCTTGCTGTGGCGGACGTCGTGGACTGGGACAATCCGAATCATCCGTATACGTACGATCAGTTGGAAACGTTCGACGATGTACTCGCCACGCTGGTCGCCGCCGGGATCGATCCCGGCATTTGCCACGCCTCGAACTCGGCCGGCGCCCTCGCCCATCCGCGCGCCCGATACGACATGGTTCGAGTCGGCATTTCGCTCTACGGCAACGACCCCGATCCTGGATGTGTGGCGGACACTTTCGGAGTCGAACTGCATGCCCCGTTGCACCTCGTGAGCCGAGTAAGTCATGTGAAGCGTCTACCCGCGGGAGCGCGCATCTCCTATGGATTGACCTACGAACTCCCGACCGAATCGGTCGTCGCCACTGTCCCGATCGGTTATGCCGATGGCCTTCCCCGGCGTCTGTCGTCGGTTGGCGGTGAGGTGCTGATCGGCGGACAACGCTTCGCCATCGCCGGTCGCGTCACGATGGACCAGATAGTGGTTGATTGCGGCCCCATCGACGGTCCCGGTGCGCAGATTGAGCGGGGCGACGAGGTCGTCCTCCTCGGGGCGCAGGGAGACGAAACGATTACACCCTGGGACTGGGCTCGGCGCCTTGACACGATTGCCTACGAGATCACCTGTGGAATCTCCAAGCGAGTTCCGCGGCGCTTCGTCGACACGGTACGGGACCACGTCGGTCGTGGCCGTGGCTGATCGTCGCACCGCACTCGTCTCGGCCGGGATACTAAGCGCACTTGTCGGCGCGGGCTACGGCGCCGTCAAATGGTTTGCGGCCTCCGATCGCCGCCGCACGGGTACTGACCGCCTGCGCATGATGCAAGCCATGGATGAACTGGCCGAGCCCATCGGCACTCGGCATCACCTCTTCGCCTCTCACGATGGCGGGCAGTTGCATGCGGTTGACTATGGACGCGCTGAAGCTCCGCCGATTGTGTTGCTCCATGGGGTCACTTTGGCCGCCGCGCTGTTTAACCACGCACTCGTCGACCTAGGGCCGGCCTTCCGAGTTATTGCCCTGGATTGGCGCGGTCACGGCCGCAGCCGTCCGGGTCGCGACGGCTACGGCCTCGGTGTGCTTGGGCGCGACGTCGCCACTCTGCTCACACAACTCGATCTTCACCACGCCGTCGTGCTCGGTCATTCGATGGGCGGCATGGCCCTCGGACGGTTCTGCGTCGACGAAGCCGTGGTCCGTACCGAGCGGGTGGCGGGTGTGGTGTTCTGCGACACAGCGGCGTTCAACGTGGGCAACGAGTTGCCGAAACTCCTTCGTCGGTCGCTTGCGGCATTCGGTGGGCGGAACCCGGACCTCGCGGGAAAAATCGCGCAGATTCCGGACGGTGACATCGCTTACATCGCGGCGCGGACCAGCTTCGGTGAGCGGCCTGATCCAGTTGCCGTGGAGCAAACCCGGCTGATGTTCGACGCCATGTCGCCATCGGCGATCACCCAGTCGATCCTGCCTTTGCTCAGCCACGATGTGCGCATCGGGCTTCGGCTTGTCGACACGCCGGCACTGGTCATGGTTGGCTCGAAGGATCCACTCACTCCACCGTCGCAGGCCAACGATCTGGTGCGCCTGCTCCCCAACTCCCGCCTGCACACCTTCCCCGGGGTAGGGCACCTGCCGATGCTCGAATGTCGAGATGACTTCGCCCGGGTGCTTGCAGAATTCGCGAGCGAAGTGCAATCGGCAAATAAGTATGTGAACGTACTACGCCAGTAATCCCCGGGCGACGGCCGTGGCCAGCGATGGAGCCAGTGGCAAACGAGGTAGTAAGCACGCTTGGAATGCGTGGTAGACGTCTGGCTTGCCGGACCACACGGACGAAGCGGCGTGATTCGACTCATCGAGTTGATGCACCCATGAGCCGTTCGTGATGTCGATGAAGTGATTCTTGGCGAAGTCCCAGCAGCGCCGATAACACTCGTCGTAGCTTTCGTCGCCCGTTGTGTCGAGGAGCGACGCCGAGGACGCAATTGCTTCACATAAGACCCAATGCAGCCGGTCCCGCACCACCGGCGCTCCGGACCAGTCTGTCGTGTAAATAAACCCCGGCTCCCCATCGACCGCCCAACCGTCGGCCTCGGCCCGGGCGAAGAGAGCTTTCGCCGCCGACACTAACCACGTTGGTGGCCTGCGTGCGGCGTCGGCCAGAGCGGCGTGGAGATGGAGCAGTAGACGAGCCCATTCAAAGGCATGTCCCACCGTCGCTCCATAGGGCCGGAACGGATGGTTTGGTTGGTCCACGTTGTAGTCCATAACAACGGATCCGCTGGCCGTGAAGTGTTCGGGAATTCGCCAGTCGTTGAAGCGGGCGTTGAGATTGATGAACCACTCGGCAATGCGCAGCGCCCGGTCGAGCCACAACGCATTCCCTGTCACGTCGGCCGCGGCGAGGAGGGCCTCGACTCCGTGCATGTTGGCATTGGCCCCGATATATGGCTCGGCATCGGTCCATCTGGCGTTCCACACATCGATGATTCGACCGTTGGTTTCATCCCAGAAGTGCGCTTCGAACACGCCCAGTGCGTCGTCGAGCAACTCCCGGGCTCCCGGTCGATCGGCCACGGCCGCGCTCGACGCTGCGAGGATTACGAAGTCGTGGTCATATGCGCGCTTCTCATCTTGGGTGGCGTGGTCGGTTGACGTGAACCAACCGCCGTTCGTGGTGTCGGGCAACAGCGTCCGAAGGGCAGCAATGCCGTGATCCACAAGTGCGCCGCAGTCCTGGCGTCCAAGCAGCGACCCAACGGCGAGCACGTGGGTCATACGAGTGGTTATCCAGGTTTCGACTGGCCGATCAAGCATCGGCTGGCAGGCCGAGTCAAGCCAGGCAAACCCGCCGTCGGGATGCTTCGACGTGATCGCCGCATCCAAGAGTCGATTCGTTTCATCAGCAAGCCACGCCCGATGGGCGACGTCGTTCCACTCAAGTTCCGGAACAATGGGCATGGACTCTTCGGCGTTCTGCGGGTTCACTGCACGCGCCCGGCTTTGGTGTCGGCATCGCCAGCGAGGATAAGTTCACGCACGATGTCAGCGTGGCCAGCGTGTCGGGCCAACTCCTCAACCATGTGGATGTAGATCCAACGCAGCGTAAGTGGACCGCGTCGATTGAAGTTCGCCGTGTCGTCAAGACCGTAGTTCGCGGCCACCCGTCGAGCGTCTGTGGTTGCGGCCTGGTACTCGGCTCGCACGCTGGCGATGGTGTCATGCTCATCGAAGAAAAATGTGGGGTCCACCGCCTCGGGAAGCCCAAGTTCGGCCCGGGTTCGGCCCTGAAGGGAGACCTCGAACCAGACTCGTTCAACGAAGGTTGCATGCTTTACCAGACCCAACAGGGTGGTCAGTGACGGAACAACTCGACGGCGAGCCTGCTCCTCTGTGAGGCCGGTCAAACTGTCGAGAACTTCTTGACGGTTGTCGTCCAGAAACGCTTCGAGCTGATCGCGCTCGGAACCGATGAGAGCGTTCTCCGACTTTGCCACTGGCGGTGTCACGAGTTGAGTCCGTCTGGCCCAACAGGTACAGGGGAACCAAGAGGTGCGGTGGAACCTGTCCCGGCGTTGACCGGCTCGCGACCACTGGCGCGGGTGGTCGGCCAGGAAAACGGGCTCGTCCAAACCTTGCGCTTGCGGAGTTGCCAGCCGATAGTGAGCGCAAGAGCGACCATGCCCCAGCCCGCGAACACATCGATGAGGTAGTGCTCGCCGGAATAGACGAGCGCAAAAGCCATGGTGAGCGGGAGGAGCGCAAGGAGCGGGCGCAACGGCTTCCACACCACGCCCCACAGGAAGATCGCCACCATGAGCGCCTGCGCGCTGTGCAAAGACGGAATGGCGGCGAACGGATTGACCGTCCCCTGACCCTTCTCGATGACCCGACTGGCGAAGCTCAGGCCAACGCGACTCCACGCCCGGGCGGCAAGGACACGGGGGAACGGGTCAATGAGGCCCCTTTGGGCGGCGTACCACGGAGGCGCGGTGGCGTACAGCGCGAAGATCGCGCAACTGACAAAATTCACGGCCACGAAGGTGGCGGCGTACCAGCGCCAGCGAGTGCGATGGCGCCACAGAATTCCGGCGGTCACGTACGGCACCAGAAAATGTGATTGGTACACGGCGCTGACGATCACGTCGTACCAACGAATAGTCGATGTATCGGTCTTGAGAATTCTTTCGCTTTCGGCGACGGTGAGTCGACCGAGACCGGCCTTCGGCGAGACGAGCCAGCCCTGCAGGCGCTCAGTCCACAGCTTGCCGCCGCCGAGCCAGCGGTCGATGGTGATCTGCGGCCGCACGGCAAGTGGCGCATCGATCCAATGGCCGACGGCACGGGCAAAGTCGTAGAGAAATAGAGCAAGAAGGAACGGAACCCAGCTGGCGAGGGTGATCACAACATCGCGCTTGGCTCGCCCGATCGTGGCGACCAGGGCCAGTCCGAGTATCCATCCGGCGATGATTTCCCGGTCTGAAGGAATGCCTTTGGCTGATCGTAGATACAACGCCGTGATCGCTACGTAGGCAACCATCATCCACCGACGAACGTGGGCCCACGTCGCCGGACTGAGGCCGAGTAGACCGCCAGTGAACGCTGGATCATCACTGACCAGTTCAGCGACGGAGCGGAGATCGTCAAGCAGGACGATCGATGGTTGTACGGCCTCCATCGGTTTCACTTTACCGTCTGGCTATTCCTTCGACGCCCAACGTTCAGCTGCCGTTCAGTCGGGCTTGCGGCCAGGTTTGTAGCTGGGCGCCAGGTCGTCCGGTGTCCATCGCTTTCGTGCGACCGCACCGGGCGGGAGGCCCGCTGTGTAAATCTCAAAGGGATGTCCACCTCCCCCGCATTCTGTTTGGCGGCCGCCGACTTGACGACGTTGGCGCTTGTCGGGGAAACGCTCGCCGCCGCGCTTGGTCCGGGGGACGCCGTGCTGCTGGTGGGTGATCTCGGCGCCGGGAAGACGACGCTCACGAAGCTGGTGGCGAAGGCTCTGGGCGTGGTGCACGACGTCACCAGCCCGACCTTCACGATCGCCCACACCTATACGTGTGGGCCGGGGTCCGGCGTGGCTGAACTCATGCATCTCGACGCCTACCGCCTTCGCGGTGGCGACGATCTCGAGGCCGTCGGGCTGTTTGAAGGGTTGGAAAACGGGGCCGCAGTGATGATCGAATGGGGCGATGTTGTCGCTTCAGTTATCGACGATCCGCTGACCGTTACCTTGGCCTTTGTCGATGATGATCATCGGTCAGCGCGATTCGTCGCCGAACCCGGTGGACAGTGGGCGGATCGACTTGCCTCTCTCGCCGCCGCCGTCGGTGCTCGACCATGCTGATCGCCGCCATTGAAACATCGACGGTGGCGGTGTCAGTGGCGTTGGCCGACGAGGACGGTCTCGTCGCCCGGTTCGATGCCCCGCGAAGCCGACGCCACGCCGAGACGGTCATCCCTGCATTGGACGCCCTCCTGTCGCTGACCGATCATACGCGCGCAGATATTTCCCACCTCTGCGTTGACGTCGGGCCAGGAATGTTCACTGGATTGCGAGTTGGAGTGACGACCGCGATCACTCTGGCCTTCGCGTTCGGCGTGCCGGTCGTTAGTGTCGGGAGCTTGGAACTCCTCGCCTGGCGCGTTGCGCTGGACGGCGCGTTCGACGGCCCAATCGGTGCCGTGTTGGACGCTCGACGCAAGGAGTGTTTCGTCGAGATCTTCGATGTTGGGCCGGGCCGGGTCTCGTCGATTGCCGACGTTGCTGCGCTCTCGCCAGCGGTGGCGGCAAACGTGTTGCACGATCACCGAATCTCGACGATCGTCGGTGACGGCTCGGCTGCGTATCCAGATGCGTTCACCGCATTCTCCAGCATGCGACCGTTTCGGCCCGATGCGGCCACCGCTGCGGTCGTTGCGCTCACCCGTTTGGAACAGGCCATTGTGTCGGAAGCGGTCCTCCTTAGGTATGTGCGGCAACCCGACGCCGAGATCCCGAAAGACCTGCGGTGAGCCAGGTCCTTGTTCGGCCCATGACCGACGACGATATCGAAGGTGTGCTTACGATCGAACGCGCTTCGTCTCCTGATCCATGGACCGCAGGAATCATGCACGACGAACTCCATGGAGCCAGTCGTCGTTACCTGGTGGCCGAACAAGCGAACGAGCTCATTGGCTTTTGCGGACTGCTGTTGCAGGTGGGCGAAGGCCATGTCACGAACGTTGCTGTCGTGCCAAAGTTGCGCGGACAACGGATCGCCGCGAGGCTTCTGCTTCCGTCGATCCGATGGGGCCTTGACCAACACATCAGCGCCCTCACGCTAGAGGTGAGAGTGGGCAACGAACCGGCGATACGTCTCTATCGCCGGTTCGGGTTTGCCCCGGTCGGCACCCGTCTGAAGTATTACCCCAACGGCGATGACGCACTGATTCTTTGGGCCCACGATGTCGATTCCGCTGACTACCAGGCGCGCTTATTGCTTGTTGAAAACTGGCTGGCCACGGCGCGCCAGGATTCAGTCTTTGGCGATCAGGTGGTCGGATGAGAATTCTCGGTATTGAAACATCGTGCGACGAAACTGCGGCTGCCGTGGTGGTGGACGGTCACCTCATTGAGTCGTCTGTCGTAAGTACACAGATTGCCTTGCACGCTCCGTTTGGTGGAGTCGTCCCCGAGATCGCTGGGAGGGCGCATGTGGAGCGCATCATCCCCGTCGTCCGTGAGGCACTCGCGCAAGCTGGGCTTGACCACGCTGG
>JAYVSS010000286.1:0-16900 GCA_043775075.1 Acidimicrobiia bacterium | reverse complement strand
CTTCCGTCGGAATGAAGTTCCGGCGGCGAAGCTCGGCCGGATCCACATTGATCTGGCGGGCGAGTGTGTCCATGGCTCGCTCGATGGCATACGTGGCCTCAGGACGACCCGCCCCGCGGTAGGCGTCGGTCGGGGTCTTCGTGGTGAACACCGCAGTGCACGAGAACGAGAAGTTCGGTATGTCGTAGACGCCGGTGTACAGAAACGATCCGAGCAACGGCACGCCGGGCGTGACCAGCTGAAGGTATGCACCCATATCGGCAAGGAGCCGGACGCGACATGCGGTGACCTTGCCGTTGGCATCGGCGGCGAGTTCAATGTCCTGGATCTGGCCACGGCCGTGAACGGTGGCCTGGGTATTTTCAGATCGGGTTTCCGTCCACCGGATCGGGAGGCGCATCCGACGGGCGAGGGCGAGGCACAGCACCTCCTCGGCGTAGACGTTGAGCTTGCCGCCGAACCCGCCACCCACGGCCGGGGCAATCACTCGCAGCTTCTGCTCCGGCACGCCCACCGTGAGGCCGAGCATCACCTTCAGAATGTGGGGAATCTGGGTGGCTGAGTACACCACAAACTCGCCACCGAAGGGCTGGGGCACAACGCAGACCGCTCGGGGCTCCATGAATCCCGGAATCAGGCGCTGCTGGACGTAGCGCTCTTTGACGGTATGAACCGCACCGGCGAACGCTGCGTCCACGCCCGCTTCATTCGGCTTCAGATCCCAGACGTACGACACATTGGTGCCGATACCTTCGTGGATGACGGTCTTGTTGCTGAGCGCGTCTTCCAGGCCGATCACTGCGGGAAGGGCGTCGTATTCGACAACAATCCCGGCGAGCGCGTCTTCGGCCTGACGCGCTGTTTCCGCCAACACCACCGCAACGCCATCACCGACATAGCTGACCTTGGAGACGGCAAGCGGATAGTGCTCCGGGTTCTTCATGTCTGCAGTCACGGGCCACGCGCACGGCATTGCGGCGGCCCATTCGCCCGTCAAGTCGGCGCCGGTGAAGACGGCACGAACTCCCGGCATGGCCTTCGCCGCCGACGTGTCTATCGAAACGATTCGTGCGTGCGCATACGAACTGCGCAACACGGTCATGTGCAACGCGCCCACGACGGCGAGATCGTCAGTGAACTTACCTTCCCCGGTGAGGAGTTTCGGGTCCTCCTTACGACGCAGTGGTTGACCAACGAGGCCGTGGAACGGCGCGTCGAAAGCGAGGACATGGCTGTCAGCGAGCAGATCGGTCATGGCATTCCCTCAGACTTTTGTGAACCTGGCGGACTTCTGAAAAAATCGGACAGACCTCGGACGTGGTCGCAACGTCCGAAGCGTACTTACGAAGGCTCTGAACGCTCAGGCGTTCGCCTTTTCGGCCACGGCGAGGACAGCCTTCACGATGTTGTGATAGCCCGTGCAGCGGCAGAGGTTGCCTTCGAGGCCGAGGCGCACGTCTTGCTCGCTCGGGTTAGGGATCTCATCGAGCAGGCTGATGGCCGCCATGACCATGCCCGGAGTGCAGTACCCGCACTGCAGACCGTGGTTCTCTCGGAATGATTCCTGCATCGGGTGCATCACTCCATCGACGGCCAAGCCTTCGATGGTGCCGATGGTCCCACCATCGGCTTGCACGGCGAGAATGGTGCAGGACTTCACCGCCTCACCATCGAGGTGAGTCGTACAAGCACCACACGACGAGGTGTCACAGCCGATATTCGTGCCGGTCAGGGCGCAATTCTCCCGGATGTAGTGAACGAGGAGCGTGCGCGGCTCCACGTCGTGGCTCTGCTGCTGTCCGTTGATGGTCATGGACACGTTCACGAGGGACCCCCGAAGGTCGGTAGAGGACGATTACTCCCCTCGTTCTAGCACCGCTTTCGCGCTTGTGGCGGCGGTCACATTCTGTTTCCCCCGAATCCTTCACATGTTTCTCAGTGAAGCGCGAAAAACGAGAACAACCCCCAGGTCGGGTTACGACGGACGAACGAAACGAACCAGATCGCGCAGCACTGCCCACACCGAAGAATCGGTGTGGGTCGTCGGCTCAGTGGGCACCCGGTCAGCAGCCGCACCATCAGTCGGCGTTGACAGATTCCGGCCGCCGTCCCCGAGTCCCGGAATCACCCGCAGTTTCTCGCCCGGCGCCACCATCGCGTATTGACTGCGGGCGATCCGTTTGATTTCGTCGTCGGTCTGCAGCAGCCGGACCCGTTCACGAAGTTCCGTGTTCTTTTTTGTCAGCATCTCGAGGCGATCGGTCGACACGCGAATGTCTCGGCGCTGTGATGCGTAGGCCCGCACGGGCAAGACGCCGAGCACGACCAGGAGGAGAACGAGGAGCGGCACGCTCAGCAGAATCGCGCTGACCTTTAGCGACCGAGAACGAAGTGCGGAGACGACGGTAGCCATAATGAGATGCTCGCTCAAGCGGCCGACACAGCCGACACAGCCGGCGCGGCGCGCATGGCGCCACGGGGAGCGAGGGCATCACGGCCCCAGAACCGGGCGGCTTCACCGAGCTGCTCTTCGATTCGAAGCAGCTGGTTGTACTTCGCCACCCGATCCGATCGCGCCGGTGCTCCGGTCTTGATCTGGCCGCAATTCGTGGCCACGGCGAGGTCGGCGATCGTCGAGTCTTCGGTTTCGCCCGAGCGATGCGACATCACGGCCGAGTATGCGTTGCGTGTGGCCAACGAAACGGCGTCGAGGGTTTCGGTGAGCGAACCGATTTGGTTGACCTTGACGAGAATGGAGTTCGCCACCTGGCGATCGATACCCATCTGCAGGCGTTCGGAATTGGTCACGAAGAGATCGTCGCCCACCAGCTGAATCTTTCCGCCCAGGGCGGTGGTCATCAACGCCCAACCATCCCAGTCGTCTTCGGCCATGCCATCTTCGATCGACACGATCGGATACTTGCCAGCCAGCTCGACCCAATAATCGACCATTTCGGCCGAGGTGAGCGAACGACCTTCGCCGGCCAGGTTGTACTTACCGCCCTTAAACAATTCGCTCATGGCGGGATCGAGGGCGATGGCCATTTGCTCGCCCGGCACATACCCGGCCTTCTCAATGGCCTCCATAAGGACCTTTATGGCCTCTTCGTTACTCGCCAGGTTCGGCGCAAACCCGCCCTCGTCACCAACGGCGGTGGACAGGCCGCGGCCCTTCAGAATCCCTTTGAGGGTGTGATATGTCTCGACGCCCCATCGCAACGCCTCGGAAAAGCTCGCCGCACCGACCGGCATCACCATAAATTCCTGCATGTCAATGGTGTTGTCGGCGTGCACCCCACCGTTGACCACATTGAGCATCGGCACCGGAAGCACGTGAGCGTTCGGTCCGCCGATGGCGCGGTAGAGAGGAAGGTCGATCTCGTCGGCGGCCGCCCTGGCCACCGCCAGCGAGGCCCCAAGAATCGCATTCGCTCCGAGGCGGGCCTTGTTCGGCGTGCCGTCGAGTTCGCACATCGCCGCATCGATGATCCGCTGATCGAGACCGTCGTGGCCCTCGAGCAGGTCGGCGATCTCACCATTCACCGCTCCAACGGCCTTGAGCACTCCCTTACCGAGATAGTCCTTGCCGCCATCTCGCAGTTCAACCGCCTCATGCTCGCCGGTCGACGCCCCCGACGGGACGATCGCCCGCCCGCGGGCGCCAGATTCGAGGATGACCTCAACTTCAACGGTTGGATTTCCACGGCTGTCCAAAACTTGACGGCCAATAACGTGCTCGATGCGGCTCATAACGATGCCCTCAGGGAAGTGGGGAATGGAGGGGAAAACCCGATGACTCCCGGCATGGCCGGCGTGCGTCAAAAGTAGGTTGTCGACACTAACGGAGCGCGGATAGTCGAAATACCTCGAACGTCTATTCGATCATTAGTGTCGAATGCATGTTCGCCCAGTGGTCCTTTCGAGCGAATCACCGGGAAGGCAGAAACGGCCTTGGACTGAGTTTCTCGGCCGCCTTGATTCGTTGCCAATTGTGCTTGACCTGTTCAGGCGTATCGGCGGTCCAGTCTTCGGCCGAAGACTCGTTCGGCGTGAACACATGCGGATGGCGGCGCACCAACTTTGCTTCCAGCCCGGCGACCACATCACTCAGGACGAACCAGCCCTGTTCGGCCGCCAAACAGGCGTGGAAGACCACCTGAAAAAGCACGTCGCCAAGTTCGTCGGCCAGGTGATCTATCGCCGCGTCGCTCGGCTCCGAAGTGGCGTCAAGGCCATCGAGCGCTGCCAGCGCGTGGATGGCCTCGACCAGTTCATTCGCCTCTTCAACGACGTACTTCGCTAACAAATCATGGGTTTGTTCTCGGTCCCATGGGCACCGTTCACGTAGGGTCCGCACAACGTCTTCGATCTGGACAAACGCCGCCGCCAAAGGTGTTCCAACGGCGGGAATCCACAGGGAAGTGAGATGGTCAGGGGCCACTCGATCGAGGTCGTTCCAGGCAATCTCAGTGATCGATTCGTCCGGTAATCCCAGCCGGGCGAGCACGGTGACGCATTCGGGTGTTCGATCGTCGAAGGCCAACTTGATGTCCGACAAAATGTCCGACGAATGCACCTGGGTGACCAAAAAAGGGCCGTGATCACCGGCAATATCGCGGGCAAACCGATGCCCGTCCACGATGCGGGGCCGCTCGGTCAGGGGATCGACGCCAAGGCGCGTCCAGGTCAGATCGATAAAGGACATCGCCGCCTCCACTCGGACGCTCACGCGGCTGTCGACGCGCAGCAACTCCACAGTGCGCTCCGCCACCGCCGGAGAACCCGGTACGGCGTAGAGCACCGAGCCGTGCGCTGTGGCGGCGGCCACGATGGCCTCAACTATCTCGGCGTACACCTCGTCGAATGACGACGCCCGGTCGTAGACATCGTCGAACGACGTTGCGTCGCCGACGACGACCGCCGCCGGATGACGTGACGTTCGCAGATAGCGATGGGAACGGTGGGGATGTTCGGCGATGCGCTCCAAGGTGCCGGCCGTAACCAGATCCGGTCCGGCTGGGCCTAAACCCACCACCGTGACCCGGGGCAGATTCATTGGATATCTCCCACTTGATCAGCGGGGTCGCTAGCCCCGCACGGCTGGCGTGGTCAGCTGACCCGTGGCGTCAAGCGTCGCGTTGGCAATAACTGAGGGAAATCCGGAACGGTCGGCAGCGATGGTGCCCAATGACGGATCAACACTGACGTCTTTGGCCGCAGCCAACACCGCAGCCGCGGCTGCGGTTTGCGCCGTCGTGTCCATCGTGCCGGCAATGGTGTTCTTCGATGCTGCGAAGCTCGCCGCTTTACGACTCTTCACCTGCAAAATATGAAACCCGAATTGGGTCTGAATTGGTTGGCTCAGTTCGCCGAGTTTTAGGGTGCGGGCGGCCAACGCAAACTCCGGCACAAACTGAGCCGGATCGCCACACCCGAGGTCGCCACCGTTTGCACCTGAACCTTTGTCGATTGACTTGGCCTTGGCCTCGACGGCAAAGTCCGCCCCAGCCACGATCTTCTGGCGAATCGCTACGGCGGCGGATTTCGTCGCCACCAAAATGTGGCGAGTGCAGGCCTCGCTCACAAATCTCTCGGCGTGGGTCTTGAAGAACTCTTCCGGGGTACCGAAAGATCGCTTCTTGGCCGCGACGATCGCCGCCGGTTGGGCGGCAAGACGGAGCTCGCGCTCTTGAATCGCTTTCGGAAGGAGGGCAAAGTTCTTGGCTCCGCCCAGGCTTTCGGCGACCTTCGCTCGGATCTCCTTCGAGACCGGCAAAGTTCGGATGCCGGTCTCGGCATACGCCGCGTCTGTGGCTAACGACCGAATCCGATTCGACAGAATGAACGACGAGTAGCCCGCACTCCACGCTTTGCCGCCGTCGGCGTCGGTGTGAATCTGCTTCAGGATCGACGCCCGATCCGCCGCCGTCGGCTGCAACGCCACGATGAGCTTTTCGTAGGCCTTCAGGTCAGTCTCAACGTCGTCTCGGGAGATCCGAGCGTCTCCTACGCGGAGTGCCGCAGGCTTCACCGCGGCACAGCCCGACATGGTGAGCGCCCCGATGCCCACGGTGAAGGCAGTAAAGATGCCCAACGAGCGAGGCCCGACGCGACGACCGCCGGTCGAGAGAGGACGAAACGAGTTGCGATGCGGGAGGCCATTCATACGGCAACAATCTTACCGGGGCCGGTCCCGCGGCCTGAGCCCGCCGGCGATTTGGTGGCGGACCCTAAGGCCGGCGTCCTGCGACCAATCTCATGGCGGAACTAAAGGGCAGCGCTCCCGTGACCGATGAAGGAACACGCCGATGTCCCCGCCGTGGCGCCCGAAACGTCTTCTATGACCCAACCTGTCCCCGAACGATCACGAGCGAACACCCTCTCCCCCGCCGATCGCGTGCGGGCGGAATGCCTGACCCTGGCCCGACCGGCGCTCCAACGAAGTGCCATCGCCGTCGCTGCCCTCGCCGCCGCGTGTGCGGGATCGGCCGCCGTAGCGACGGTCTCGCTGCGCCTCATTGGTCTGTGGTGCGGGATCGCCGTCTGCGGAACGGCCATCGTCATTTTCGTTGCCGGGTGGCGCGATCGGCTGGACACGCCTGGTGCAGTCAATACGCATCAGCGCGAAATTGTCTCGGCTGCCGGAGTGACCGGCATGGCCTTTGGCTCGGGGGCGTGGCTCCTGTTCAATGCCAGCGCCGGAGTGGCCGTGTCCAAGGCCAGCGCGTCCGTGGCGTTGACCAACATCACCGTGAACGTGGCGATTATTGCCATGGCCGCGGCTATCGCGATTGGACTGCAAATGGTTCCGGGCGCGGCTGTTGCCGTCGTCGTCAGTGCCGTGGTTCCCGTGGTACTTCGCTTCGCCCTGATTCATACCCCGGCGGCGATAGGTGCTGCGGGGGTGACCACGGTGGCGGCCGGATCACTCGTATTGCTCATGCGCGAGGCGGCAGAGAATCAGGTAAAGCTGGTTCGCAATCGGCTGGAAAACGACATGCTCGGCCGCCGGTTGCACAAGGCGGTAGAACTCGGCCGTGCCGCCGACGAAGAACTCGTACGTCTACATAACACCATCGAGGAAACGCAGCACCGCGACCAGATCACCGGTTCGTTCAATCGTCGCCAACTCAATCAGCGGTTGGCTGACGCATGGACGCAGGCCAGCCATGGATTCGATCCGTTCTCCCTTGCGCTCATTGAGGTAGACCGATACGAGTCGATCGTGGCCGGGCACGGCGCCGTGGTCGGTGACGAGTGTTTGCGCCAGGTTGCCCGGATTATCGGCGCCAATCTGCGCACGGACGATGTGCTCGCTCGCCTGTCCGGTTCGCAGTTCGCCGTGGTGCTACAGAACACAATGATCGAAGGTTCGCTTATCGCTTTGGAGCGTATCCGTCGAGGGTTGGCCGCTTCACCGATTGATGCCGGCGAACCGCTCATCGTGCGGGCCTCCATCGGTGTGGTGACGTTTGATCCCCAGACCCTGCCTCGCGAGATGCTGCTCCGGGTGGACGAAGCTCTCACCGCCGCTCGCAACAACGGCGGCAACCGCATCACGGTGAACGAGTCTGAACTCCGCGACATCGTCGCCATTGTTTGAATGCCACATCGCAAGCGAAACGCGCGCAGGTGAAATGTTGTGGGGTGGGCAGGGATCAGCGCTTTTGCGCCACCGTTGCGGAAATGCGACTTTATTGGGGCGAAGCGTCACTGGGGCCACTAACCGGAGACCTCAATTCAGGGGTGCGGCGAGTCTCCCCGGTGCTCAAGGTGATCGACGAAGAAGGGCTTCGACCATTGCCGTTGCGACGCTCCCTCCGGGCGCAGACCGAGTGACGAAATCGATTCTGCGTTCGGTGCCAGTATCGAGTCGTCGGGCGACCGAGATGCCGGTTGGCACGCTTGTCAGCGCGAGTTCGGGCAGCAGGGAAACGGCATTTGTCGCCCGGATCACGTCGAAGGTGACGTGGTGATCGTCCGTCGCAACGATGACGCGCGGCGCGAATCCGGCGAGTGCGCATCGTGCGCGGGCGGCCTGGCCGAGTCGACTGATCGGCCCGCCGAGAACCCAGTCGGCGTCGGCCCACGCCTCCACCGAACGCATCCGACGACTTCGGTCACTCATGACGAGTCGGAGGGGCTCACTGCGCAGTGTGGTTCGGCGCAGTCCGCTTGCTGGTGCGGCCGGGGGATACACGTAGCTGTCCGTGATCGCGACATCGACCGTTCGGGCGGCGACTGCCGCCAACGCCTGTTCGGGCTCCAGGTCGACGATCATCAACCGGATCGAGGGTGGGAGCTTCGGCAGGAGCGGCAGGAGCATCGACGATATTGCTGTGGGAAACGCGGCGACAACGACGGTGATTTCACTTTTGCCCTCAACGAGCAGCGTCACATCATCGAATGCATTACGGACCAGGTCGAGAATTACCGAAGCCCGCTCCGCCAGCAATCGCCCGGCCGCCGTGAGCGTGACGCCCTCGTTCGAGCGCTCAAGAAGTGACGACTCCGCTTCTCGCTCTAGGGCGCTGAGATGTTGCGAGACAGCTGAGGCGGTGTACCCAAGTGACCGGGCGGCGCCGGCAATTGTGCCGGTGGACGCGACGGCACTCAAGGAACGCAATCGATCGAGGTTGGAAGGAGCTGCCATTAGTAAATCTTATGTTCATCGTCATAAATCATCGCTATGCATGATGCCACCATCGTGTCAGTCTGTTCCCATGTCACCGCTCGTGTCGCCCACCATCTCATCGGCCCAACGCGGATGGCTCGGACCTGAATCGCAAGCCCGCGAGGCGGCAATCCGAACAGTGCTGAACTTCGGAGATTCGAACCTCGTTGACGCACGCATAGCCACACTGATAGCGAGGAATCGAGATATTCACGACACCGAATGCATCAATTTGAATCCGGCATCGAATGTCATGAACCCGAGGGCCGAATCGGCATTGGCTGCGGGCCTGACCACACGTGCGTCGCTTGGTCACGCCGGGGCCAAGTACGAAATGGGATTGGAGGCGATTGAGGAAATCGAAGTGATCGCTGCGGAACTTGCCTGTCGTGTTTTTGATGCGAAATTCGCCGAGCTTCGTGTTGGGTCCGGGGCCCTTGCCAACCTCTATGCCTTCATGGCGACCTGTAAACCTGGCGATCCAATTATCGTGCCGCCAGCCAGTATCGGCGGGCACGTCACCCACCGCACCGACGGCGCGGCCGGTCTCTATGGCCTCACGATTCACGAATGCACGATCAACCCGGACACGTTTACCTACGACCTCGTCGCGCTGGCTGAACTCGCCGAACGTGTGCAACCGAAGCTCATCACCGTCGGTACGAGTCTGAATCTGCGGCCGCATCCCGTGGCCGAAATCCGCCAGATTGCCGATCGAGTCGGCGCTAAGGTCCTCTTCGATGCTGCTCACGCTTGCGGATTGATCGCCGGCCGAGCGTGGTCCAACCCGCTCACACAGGGCGCCGATCTAATGACGATGAGCACCTACAAAAGCCTCGGTGGTCCAGCCGGTGGTCTGGTCTTGACCAATCGGTCGGATCTCGCCGAACGAATCGACGCCATCGCCTATCCCGGTCTCACCGCCAACTTCGACGCGGGGAAAACGGCGGCACTCGCCATCACGCTGCTCGACTGGCTTGACCACGGGAAGCCGTACGCCGAAGCCATGGTTCAGACCGCCGGTGTGCTTGGCCAAGAGCTGGAGCGCCTCGGTTTGCCGGTACACAAACCGGGCGGCGGCTACTCCCAATCGCATCAGCTCGCCCTCGACGCAACAGCGTGGGGCGGCGGCCACGCATCGGCAGTTCGGCTTCGTGAAGCGAATCTCCTTGCATGCGCTATCGGTCTGCCCACTTCGACGGACATGGTCGGCCTTCGGCTTGGAACCCCCGAAATCGTGAGGATGGGCATGACCACCAGCGACATGACTGAGCTTGCCGCGCTGATCAACGATGCCCTCACCACTGATCCACGCCACGTGGCCCCCCGAGCGTCCTCCATGCGTCGACGATTTCCAACCGTGCAGTACGTACGCAACTAAGGATCCACCATGCTCACCTCCAGCCAACTCGACATGTTTCGCAACGACGGAGTGCTCGCCATCACCGGTCTGTTCAGTAAGGACGAAGTCGTCGAGATCCGCGCTCGACTGCCTGTGTTGTTCGACGAAGACTACGCCCAGAATTTCCGCGAGAAGTCGAGCGGTGTCGTTCGGACCGCAATGGGTCTGCATCACCGTGATGAACTTTTCATGCGGCTCGTGAACGACGAACGATTCCTTGCGCCAGCGCGGCAAATCCTCGGCGATGTCGATATGTATGCGCAGCAGGTGAAGGTCAATGCGAAAGAAGCGTTCACGGGGGAGCAGTGGCAATGGCACTACGACTTTGCGACCCATCACCACGAGGACGGGGTGCCCGAACCGCTCGCCTTAAACATGCATATCTTTCTTGACGAGGTCACAGAGTTCAATGGACCCCTGGTGTTCGTGCTGGGGTCGCACCTCGACGGGCCCGCACCGACGTCGCTCGACACTGTCACCACGAGTTATCCGCTGTGGACGGTTGGCCCGGAAGTCGTTGGGCCGCTCGCCCTGAGTAGAGGTCTCTACTCGCCGAAGGGACCCGCCGGTACGGTGCTCATTTTTGGTGACACCCTGATCCACGGCTCCCCGCCGAACATGTCGCCGTGGCCACGGCGCATCTTCTCGTTGATTGTGAACCCGGTGAGTAACCATCAGACGACGTTTCAACGGCCTGACCATCAGCACCATCGCAACTTTGTTCCGCTTCGTAGCGCCGTCATTCATTGATCGGCAGGTGTCCACATGAATTTCAGAGGGAGGACGTTCGGTCCGTCCTTCTGGAACGTTGAAGAATCGAGAAGGCCGGTACGCTCTTGGGTTGAGCGATCGTCTGTACTTCCGCCAACTGTTGTCCGGTCGAGATTTCGCGAGGAACGACCAGACGGCCCATCAACGGGTCGGTTGGATCTCCCAGGTGCGTCGCCCGAGGCCATGTACAGCTCGCTCAACAACTACTGGGCGAGCTCGACGGTGCAACCGCGGTGTTTCCCGGGCATCTCTACTCGCCCGAACCGTCCGGCTCCATGGACGACATTCGGCAGACGAACTACGTCTATCGATTCAAAACCCCGAAGAATTCCTCATCATGTTTGAACGCAACTGATGGGCCGGGCTCCGGTTTCGTTTTCGACCACTACAAGTAGCATCGGGCCATCCAACCGACCGTGGAGGTCTCTGATGGTGCAAAAGCATTGGCGTCGAGTGGCGAGAGTGGCATTGATCGGGGCTGTCGGCGTGGCCGGGCTCACCAGCGGTCCGGCTGAAGCGATGACGGGCAACGCCCGCGCTGACGGCGACGCCCATCCAGCCGTCGTCGCCCTGCTGCGCCGAAGCAGCGTCAACCCGGCGATGGCCTCGATGTTCTGCAGCGGCACGTTGCTGAATGCGAGTGTTGTAGTCACGGCGAGCCACTGTGCGTCCTATGCGGCGACGGCGTTCGCTCTTGGCGACGTGCTGGTGACGAACGATCCGCGCATCTCCGACGACCCATCCGGACGCGTCGTACTGTCGTCGTTGGCGCACGTCAGCGTTGTCGCGTCGATTCGTGTCAATCCTCTCTACAAGCCCGGTGTCGGGACCGACTCCTATCGCGAAGACGTCTCGGCGATCGTCGTGGCCAATCCGGCGGCGCTACAACGTCCGGGCGGCATCGCCTTTCCGTCGCTCCCGAGTGCTGGCGTGTTGGACGCCATGCGGCGTCAAGGAAGCCTTCGCTCGTTGCCGATCGAGGTCATGGGGTACGGCACTGAAGCGGCCGTCAACGGGGCCGGCGGCTTGACTTTTGCCGATAGCAACGAGCGTCGGGTGGCCGAAATGTTCGTCGCGGCGCTGGATCCCCAGGCGATTCACGAGGCGCAGCCGACCCACATGGGAAGCGCCGGCGCATGCTACGGAGACTCCGGTGGCCCGACCTTTGCCACCATCGGCGGAACGTGGACGATACTCGGCGTCACTAGCACCGGCGACATTCCGTGCTGGGCCACGAACACGGCATCGCGCATCGACCGGGATTCAGTACTGGCGTTCCTCGCTGGGTAACTCGCCACAGGGAAGATCGTTGGATCGCCGCTCGGTCGAACCCACGACCAAGGGATGTGAGTGGCTTACCGGGCGGTCCGTCTCGTGTCACTAATCGGCACCTCGGCCAAATCCCTAGTGACACAACCAACCAGTCGCCGGTTCTGGGAGCACCGACCGACTCCTAGGGGGATGTCCCACGTCGATATGTGGGCGCGTTCGGGGGCTCGGCCAGCGCGGGCAACGCGACCCAAGCCGCCGTCCGTCGCGAGGCAGCGGCCAACGTGCCAGGACAAATCGCGTCAAGCCGGACCTCGCGTGGGCCGGTATCGCAGGGCGACCGCCCCCGAGCGGAACTGATGGCGATCGACCAGCTCGAGCTGGATGCGCTCGCTCAGACCGGCGAGCAACGTCGGCCCGTGTCCGGCAAGGACCGGCTGCACAACGAACTCGTACTCGTCGATCAGACCCAGATCTGCCAACGCCAGGGGGAGCGTCACGCCACCTACGAACAAGCCCTCGCCTGGCTCCTGCTTGAGCCCTGAACTGCTTGCCCCAAGTCGCCTCGCACCAGCTCGGCATTCCAATCAACCCCGCTCAGTGTGCTCGACACGACGTACTTCTTCGCCCGATCGATCGTCTCGGCGAACGGGATCTCCCACTCATCCATCCAGTCGGGCCACGTGCCAGTGGCCGGCTGCCGCCACGCCGACTCCATCATCTCGTAGGTCACCCGGCCGAGTAGTAAAAGCATCGGCTCGTTCCATCCCAACGGTCCAGTAGCGCATCGACTCCTCGTCCGGGGGGAGCCCTCCCTCGTGATGGCAGCAGCCGTCGAGTGTGACGTTGATCGAGTATCGAAGCGGTCTCATCTCGTTGCTCTCCTTTTGATGCGCGCGCAGCGTTCACCGGACCGTACTCAGACGACTGCTGGCGCCAATCTCATCGGCGCCCCGATCGCACCCTACTCAACACCTCCGTTGTGCGAGCCAGACCGCAGACCGAGCGCTCGACCGATTCGGCGTTCAGATTCGCAACGGGACGGCGCCCATAACGCTCGTCTTCAATGCACGGGGCAACGTCACCTACCGCCAGTGATGACGTTCCGAAGGAACGCAAACTAGCCGCGCAGTTGCGACTTGGCCTCTGACCTGGTGAAACGTGTGGGCGGGTGGGGATCGAACCCACGACCAAGAGATTATGAGTGGCTCTCGGCCAGTCCTCTCCGTGTCGCTCAGTGCCTGTGAGCAAGGGAAACGTCCGGTTAGGGTCCGGTCGGGTCCGCCGAATCCGGGGTGATTCGCGGCCGTTCGTGGGACGAACCGTGGGATAGAACTAAGCACACAGATGGTTTCTCGGTCGATACCACAAAGGCTGCCGTGCGTTGACGCCCGAGGACATCCCAGCTTGCCCTGATCATCACTCTGTTCGGGTTGATGACTTCTTCCTGCTGTGACGCGTCGTCGTCCGAGGAACTCAGCCATCCAGCGAAGCGCTGAACGCGTCGTGCTTGGCGTCTGTCAGTTCGTCGATGGCGAGATCGTGCAGCGAATGCGAGAAGAGGATCGGTGTTGGGTCATACGGCCAGGGAGAGAACGAGCAGCGACTCCTCGTCCGAGCCCGCGAACTCGTCAAGCCGTTCGAGACTCCGTCGCAGAAGAGCCTCGATTACCCCGGTTGACACGTTGCCGACCCTCAGCCACACGACGTGTGGCGGAGGTCCGAAGAGAAGGGCCAGCTGACGGAAGTCGCTGTCCTTGGAGACGATGACGTAGCCGCGCTCCCCTGCGTACTCCCAGATCTCCCGATCCGTAGCTGCGTCCAGACCGATCTCGGCAACATGGACGCTTTCGGGATACTCATCGGAAAGTCGGCGAACGAGTGCGCGCGACAGGTTTTGATCGAGGAGCAGCTTCACGCCGGCGTAGCGAGACGATGCTCACGCATCGCCGCGAACGCCAGAGCCGCCCGAACATGGTCCGTCGTCAACTCGGGGAAGTCGGAGACGATCTCATCGGTGGTCATCCCCGACGCCAAGTACTCCAACACGTCGTAGACCGTGATGCGCGTACCGACGAAGCACGGCTTGCCGCCGCGAACATCGGCTCGCACATCGATCAACGAGATCAAGTCCACGAACTAACTTTAGTGACTCTTCGCGATCTAGCGGGGTTGTGGGGCGATGAGGGTCTAGGGGCGAGTTGTGCACCTGCCCACACGACGGTCGCGAAGCATGGCGCGACGAACAGGAGGGCAAGGATCGGGCCCTCGAGCCCGGAGTCGGTTGCGTTGGAGCGTGGTTGTTGTTCACGGATCCTCCTCAGCGGTTGTGGTCGGGGGTGAGGTCGATGGCTGCGGTCTTGGCCGCAGAGTGCTGCAGCGATTTGATGAACGCATCGAGCGGGTTGAGCTCTCGCTCGTTGTCACCGTGGGTTGGGCATGGTCGGGCGTTTCGGCGCGGACGATGCAGGAGCGGTTGGCGTTGCGTCCTCGGGTGAGGGCGGTGTAGCCGTGCTCTTGGGCGTAGGTGTCGTCGCCGAGGACGAAGACTTCGTCGACGGTGATGCCTTGGGCTTTGTGGATCGGGTGGCGTAGACGCCGGTGAGGTGTCGGCGACTTAGTCGAGTGGGAGGGTGATATCGAGGCCGGCCTTTGGTCCCAGTGGATCCGTCGAATCCTGGGTGAATCGAGGCAGTTCGTGGGACGAATCGTGGGGTAGAACTAAGCGCGCGGATGGTTTCTCGGGCTGCTACCTGTCTACGGCAGCTCGCCCAAGAGGGCAGGAACGTCATGCGCCGCCCGCTGATAGGTATCGACGCGTGACGTGAAAGTGCGCTCGCCGTTCCGGCGCCAAGCGTCGTGCCGCCATCGTCCCGGCCATGGCAATTCCCCGGCGCGGACAACGAACCCGGGGTGCTTCAACACGAGTATCTGCGTGGGTTGTGGATGTTGGTTGCGTGAGCTGGAACGGGTGTGTACGTTTGCCGGAGATTGAACGGGACCTTGGCCGCGGGTCACCGAGACAAGGCGGAGGGTCCTATGTATCGTTCAGGTCGTAGTGCAGTGGGCGTGTCGGCGAAGGCCCCAACCCGGCGGCTGGGTCAGCGCCGACGGCATCTACCTTGATCTCATGGTCCCCGAGGCGTTGGCCGGAACGGGCCGACGGAGTGCTGATCTCGGCGCACACGGAAAACGATGAAAACGCGCGGCTCGTCGCACTGTTGGCCTCGAAGGCGCATGGGTCGACAGTTCGTCGATGATCATTGGTGCGCTCGACCCGGCCGATTCCCGAAGCGTGACGATGAACGTCGCGGGACCCGGCGCATTGCTCGTTGCCAAACTGCACAAGCTCGGGGAGCGCGTCGCGAACGACGACCGTGTGAAGGATTGGTCATTAGGCTGAGCGGAAACTCGTCAACTGTTGCACCGCGGCAGCATTTTGACCTTCGTGTGGGAAGCGGCTGCGTACCCAACGGCGAGCTCATGTTGCTAGTTTCGCGTCAAGGAAGCGGTCTGGCCCTCGCAGTTTCGTACGCATCATTTGAAGATCCCGGCCAAGACCGTCGCTGCGTTTCGGTCCGAGGCTCCCACGAAGTGGGCGTAGGTGCCGAGCGTCGTTGAGGCGTTGGCGTGGCCGAGGCGGCCGGAAACTGTCCGCACATCGACGCCAGCGGACAGCAAGTTCGTCGCTGCGAAGTGGCGGAGGTCGTGGAAGCGGATGCCGGTCAACTCCAGCTCCGTGCAGAGTCGCTTGAAGGCCAACGTCACGCGGTCAGGTCGCCATGGTTCGATCCCGCGCTCGTGATCCGAGAACACGAATGCAGCGGGGTCGAGCGTGACACCGCAGAACTCGGCCCTCGCCGTCATCGCTAAGCGATGCTCCGCCAACGAGCGAAGCGTCCCCTCGTCGAGCGCGATGCGGCGAGCCTGGTGAGTCTTGGTGTCCTTCTCGACGATCTCGTGCTCCAACGTTTCGAAGATCGACCGCTGAATCAATAGCTCTGCGCGCTTAGTATCCAGGTCGGCCCAGCGGAGCCCGCACAGTTCACCCCGTCGGGCGCCAGTGATCACTGCAAGATGAATCAACACCGCGAACTCCGGGTACTTTCCCGCGGCCGCCCGCTCGACGAGACGTGAGACGTCGAGCGGCTCGGGTGACTTAACCGTTGCCTTGCGAAGTCGTGGCGGCGAAGCCTTCTCGGCAACGTTGATCGGTACCCAGTCCCACTTCATGCCTTGCTTGAGCGCCGACCGGATCACGGCGTGCGCCTGTCGAACGGTCGCTGACGCGAGGCCCTTCTTCGACATCGCTCGGTAGAACGAGTCGAGGGTCGCAACGTCGAGCTTCCGAAGCTTGATCGACCCCAAAGAAGGCTCGATGTGGTTCTTGATGAGGCGCCTGTAGCTCTGCACCGTTTGGTACGCCAGGTCGGGCTCGACATGGTCCATCACGCGGCCAGCAACTTGCCGAACGTTGCGGTCGTGGACCCTCCAACCGAAGCGGTCTCGTGCTTCGAGATGAGTGTGTTCAACACGCGCTCGGCGTCCCGCTTCGATCCCGCGACCGAGCGGCTCACCTGTACGCGCTTGCCGGTCAACCGGTCGACGCCGCCATCGATGCGGACCTCCCAGTAGCCAACGCGCTTCTCACGGAGTGACCCACGCATGTGGGTCAGTTCGCCAGATCCGTGGGACAAATGTGGGACAACCGAGCAAGTTGAGCTGTCCAAAGATTTGCGACAGGACCCTTGACCAGGAAAAACGTTGTGGGGCGGGTGGGGATC
>JAYVSS010000285.1:0-3124 GCA_043775075.1 Acidimicrobiia bacterium | reverse complement strand
GTTGCCTATCTCGGCGACCCGCAACGTGACCTGGCCATTATCCACATCACTGGGACTAACGGCAAGGGTTCGGTCGCCCGCATGGTGACGTCGTTGCTGCAAGCATCCGGACGTAGCGTGGGGACGACGACGAGTCCGCATCTGAAGTCGTTCCACGAGCGGATCCTGTACCAGGGCGCTCCCATGTCCCCCGAGACGATGGCGGAACAGCTCACCGCCGTTGCCCTTGCTGAATCGGCGGTGGTGGCGCAAGGAGGAGATCGTCCGAGTTGGTTCGAGATCGTCATCGCCGCAGCGTTTCGCTACTTCAATGATGTTGCGGTGGACGCCGCGGTGGTGGAGGTGGGCGCCGGAGGTCGGTTTGACGCCACCAACGTGGCCGATGCCGCGGTTGCGGTCATCAACAACGTGGACCTCGACCATGTGGAGTGGTTCGGGCCGACTACCGCCGATATCGCCCGAGAAAAGTCGGGGATTATTAAACCCGGCAGCTGGGCTGTCGTCGGAGAGACAAATCCAGACCTCGTGGCGATCTTTGAAGCGCACGCGGCCAGCGTGGACGCCGCCGGGATGTCGCTCGCCGGGGTTGATTTCGCCTGTGATTCCAATCGCCTGGCCATTGGGGGCCGGCTCATCACCCTTCGAACTCCCCGCCGAACCTATCCCCAGGTCTTTCTCCCCCTCCATGGTTCGTACCAGGGAGACAACGCAGCGGTGGCGCTGGCCGCCGTCGAAGCGTTCCTGGACGACGAATTGGGCCCCGACGATGTGGCTCAAGGTTTCGCCGAGGTGCTCAATCCGGGGCGCCTCGAAGTGATGAACCGTAATCCGCTGACCGTTATCGACGGCGCTCACAATCCCGCCGGCATGAAGGCTCTGGGGGAGGCGCTGTCCGAGACGTTTGCCTCCAATCGAAGGTGGATCGCCGTGCTTGGCGTGCTTAACGGTCGAGACCCGGGGGAAATGCTCGACGAGTTGCGGGCCACTGGAGAGTTGGCGCTGGTCGTGGCGGTTTCGCCGCCGAGCGCCCGCGCCCTCGACGCCACCGTCCTCGCCCGTGCCGCAGAAGAGCGGGGCATCAACGTGGTCGTGGCTCGAGACGTGCCGGGCGCCCTGGCCATCGCCGAAGAATATGCGGACGCGGAGTCGCTCGTGCTCGTCGCCGGGTCGCTCTATCTCGTGGCCGAGGCCCGGTCCCTCCTGACCGGCTGACCGGCGAAGACCGCAGGCCGGCGATTTCGAAACAGTGCGCTCACCGGTTCTTCATGCCGACCGACCAGACTTGGCGTGTATGAGTAGATCTTTCCGAAGTCCGCGCCCATTTGGCGGGCTTTGTCTCACGCTTGTTGCCGCAATTTCGGCCGTCGTCGCCATCGGGGTAACGCCGCTTGGCGCCGCCACCAAGAAGCTGCGCACGATCCAACGGAGCCCATTTACCGCTCCGGGCGGAGCGTACGGCACCAACCTCACTCGTTTCGCTGAGGATCTCGACACGTTCTGGTCGACGGAACTGCCGCGGGTTTACAAGCTCCCGTATCGGGCCCTTGTGGGCTATTACCCGTATGACTCGACGGTGCTCCCACCCAAATGCGGTGGCCCCATGCGCTACCGCGAGATCGCTGGAAATGCCTTCTACTGTCGGTCAGCGGACTACATCGCGTTTGACAACGAAGGACTCTTTCCTGATCTGTATGACGGTTTTGGCGACATCTCGCTGGGGATGGTGATGGCTCATGAAATGGGCCACGCCGTACAGGCCCGCACGAAGACGCGACTCCCGTCGGTCTACGCAGAGCTCCAGGCGGACTGTTTCGCCGGGGCGTGGTTACGCCACGCCAGCGACGGCCGATCGAAGCTGTTCAAGCTCGATCCTGGCGTTATCGAGGAGGCGATCGGTGCCACGTTGGCATTCCGCGACCGCCCCGGTATCGGCGCCGAAGTGGCCGGAGCGCACGGCAACGGCTTCGACCGCACAGGCGCCGTGCAACTTGGCTACGACGAGGGCACGCAACGATGCGCGGACTTCCGCAAGAACCCGCCGCCCGTCACGGCCACCTCATTCTCCGCCGGAGACGCGGCGTATGCGGGCGACGTTTCGCTCGACGACTCCGTGCGGATCGCCATGCAATCGGCGAACCGCCATTTCGCTTCGGTGCCCGGTTTCGTCCCGATTACCAACATCGAGCGAACCACGCGCCAAGGCGTGGAAGCCCTCGCCGGACAGTGCGCCGGTACTACCTCGGTGCTGGAAAACCGGGTGGCCGTGTGTCCCGATCGTGGTGACGGCACTCCGCTGCTGCGAGTCAGTGAAAACGCCATCGCCGACGCCTCGCAACGGGTGGGCGACGTGGGAGCGTCAATGGTCCTGGTGCTGGCGTGGACGGCACGGGTCCAACAGTTGCTCGGGGAGCCGATTCGAGATTCCTCGGTGAGCGCCGAGCTGCGGTCGACCTGCCTGGCCGGGACCTGGCTCGGAGCGGCCCAACGGGGTGAAATCGGTACGGCCACCGAACCCCTCAGCCTGTCACCGGGCGATGTTGACGAAGGCCTGATCACGGTGATCCAGGCCGGTGGTGCGTCCACCATCTTCGATCGAGTGCGGGCCCTGCGTACCGGCTTTGCGTCCACTACCGGCCGCGCCGCGTGCACCCGATTGTGAGCGGAATGGGGGTCGGTCTCGACCCCATAAACTCTCCGTCCCCATGGACAGAACTTTTATTATCTGTAAACCCGACGCCGTTGAGCGTGGCCTCGTCGGGGAAATCCTCGCCCGTTTCGAGCGTCGTAGCCTGAAGCTCGCCGCCGTTGAGCTTCGACTCATCGACGAAGCCACCGCCAAGAACCACTACGCCGAGCACGACGGTAAGCCGTTCTTTGCTGACCTCGTTTCTTTCATCACCCGAGGTCCGGCGCTTCTTGCTGTGCTCGAAGGACCCGGAAACACTTGGAAGGTTGTCCGCACGATGATGGGTGCCACCAATCCCAAAGATTCCGCTCCCGGCACAATCCGTGGTGACCTGGGCATCTTGTTCACCGAAAATCTCATTCACGGTTCTGACTCCGCTGAGGCCGCGGCCCGGGAAACCGCCCTGTTCTTCCCCGGCCTGTGATCGGCGCCCGACGG
>JAYVSS010000284.1:0-6668 GCA_043775075.1 Acidimicrobiia bacterium | reverse complement strand
CGGTCCGGGTGCTGAAAGCGAAACGCTCCCGCTGTTGATGTACCACAAGGCGTTTCAGTTCGGAGAACTCGGATACGGAACAGCAATCTCTGTCGTGCTTCTTGGCTTTGGGGGTCTGCTGTCGTTGCTCTACGTCATTGCGCTGCGACCTGGACGCGACGAATAATGGCCCCGCACCGCACGCAAACATTGCGAGCAAGCATCGGCGCGAATGCCACGTTGGCGTTAGTGATGATGGCCTTCCTCAGTCCCATGCTGTGGATGTTCACGGCGTCGTT
This sequence comes from Acidimicrobiia bacterium, assembly GCA_043775075.1. Lineage (GTDB taxonomy): Bacteria > Actinomycetota > Acidimicrobiia > Acidimicrobiales > JANYDT01 > JANLQX01. Next base: position 6,390 of record JAYVSS010000284.1, on the reverse strand, counting down.
TGACAAGGTCGCCCAGCTCGGGTTCGCCGTCCCCAAGAACCCGACGTTGGATAATTTCCGACGCATGAGTTCGTGGGACCAAGTACTACGCCCGCTCATCAATAGTGTGATTCTTTCGGTGTCTGCGTCCGTAGTTACCGTTGTCGCCGCGACGCTCTGTGCCTATCCACTCTCTCGATACAAGTTGCGCTTCGCCAAGCCGTTTCTTTACCTGATCCTGCTCTCCAGCGGGCTCCCGATTCTGGCGATCATGATTCCGACGTATCGCTTGTTTTCGATCCTTGACCTCATCGACTCGCGTCCCGCGGTTGCGGTGTTCATGGGAGCGACAAGTCTGCCGTTTGCTATCTGGCTGGCCAAGAATTTCATTGATGGGGTGCCGATTTCCCTGGAGGAAGCGGCGCGTGTGGACGGGGCAAGTACATGGCAGGTCATCTCGAAAGTGCTGGTGCCACTGATCCGTCCAGGAATGATTGTCCTCTTTATCTTCGCATTTATCGGAAACTGGGGAAACTTTTTCGTACCATTCATTCTCTTTTCCAGCTCTGCCAAACAGACCGCATCGGTGTCGATCTACAACTACTTCAACAGTCTCGGCGGGGTTTACTTCGGGCGAGTGGCGGCGTTTGCCATCATTTATTCAGTCCCTGCTGTCGTTCTCTACGCCTTCATCTCCCGCTCAATCGGACGCTCCCTTTCATTCGCCGGCGCCGTGAAGGAGTGACGCAACGGGTGACTGGTCCAACGAGGACCCGTTCGCTCGGTTGTGGAACGGGGCGGAAAGCCGTCGCACGGCTGCGCAGACACTCGATAAGCACCTGCGGCCATTCCGCCAAGGGGGTCGATTCGAGTACCTGTTCGAGGTACGCCGCTGCACTCGCGCTGTCAGGCGGGTCTATCTCGGCCGTCACGACGAAGCGTCCGGCCCGAAGCAGGGTTCGTGATCTGGCGCTCGATAAGAAGATTCATATTTTGGTCAGCATTGGCGCGCTGGCCGGGTGACGGGCCCGGGATGGCGCGCGGAATGAACAGGGATACGCCCGGAGTGGTTGTGCCGGAGACGATCATCCGGCGTCTTGATGGTGCCCCGGTCAGGAAGCGACGCGATGAGGGCTGGCGAATCTGGGTGGAGCAAATCGAGCAGCTCAAGGAAAGGCCGGGGATATCGGGCATCGACATCATGGACCTCGACCTTGGCCGCTACGGCGAGGTCATCGAAGCTGCGGGTCTCAGCGAGCGGCCGATTGCCGCGGTCTGAGCCTCGGCGGAAACATCGTTATGTCGCTGGGGTTGTTCCCCTCACCAGCGGCATAACCTCATTCATAAATCGGCCCATTTGCTCTTCGGCCTTTTTGTACGAGTCCCCGATGAGGTGGGGAAAGATCGTGAGATTCTCGACGCCGAGCGCGTCTCGGTAGAACTGCACTTGCTCAGCCACCTGTTCGGGTGTCCCGACGAGATACATCTTCTGATCCATCGATTGTTCGAGCGTGGGTATCAAGCCCGGGGCAACGGGTCGGCCATCAGCGCCCATGTATCCCCGGCTCCAGCCATAGGGGCCGAGAAACTTCCAGAACTCGTCGTGCCCGTTTCTAGCTGAGGCGACTGCCTTCTCGTGAGTGTCTTCGATACGTACGCTTATGACAAGCATCCGTTGGTCGCCAGCATTCAGCGACGAGCCGTGGTGCTGTTCGTGCAGTTCGCCGTAGCGATCCCACATTCGCTGAATGAAAGTGGGATGCTGATTCCAAAACACTGCGCCATGATCGACGATGGGAACATACTCAACCGTTGGAGGACTCGTCACGGCCTGCCAGATCTCGAACGGATAGATGGGTCGAGGGATCAACGTGAGATCGGATACGGTGCTCCCACGATCGGGGATCCCTGGAACGGGCAGCTGGAAATGCTTCCCAGAAAAGGAGAAGCGTTCAGTCCTCAGGGCCCGACGCACGATCTCCATCGCTTCTTCAAACCACTCACGATTCCGCGAATCGTCGGCCACTTGGTCAGGGTTGTCCAGGGACCCTACCGATACATGGTCGGGGTTCAGATGAAGCAATTCACGGGGGACGGTTCCCCGACCGACTCCGAGCACACCACGTCCACCGGAGAGGTTATGCATCGTGGAAAAGTCTTCGGCGAGCCGCAGCGGATTCCATTGCGGAACCACGTTGAACATTGCGCCGAGTCGAATCCTTTCGGTCCGGGCGGCTATCCACGCAGAGATCAAGATCCCATTGGGAATGACCTCATATCCCTCATGTTGGAAGTGATGCTCGGTTGCCCAGAACGTGTCGAAGCCGAGCCTGTCTGCCATGCCCGCAGCCTCGATGTACTCAAGCGTGGCCCTCCAGCACGCAGCGTTGTCAAAGCGCCGATCCATCGGGCTGGGGAGACCCGCCCCGGCGTCGGACATCTCGACACCCCCAAAGAAGAATGCACCAATCTTCATGAAGGCTCCTCGGTAGACGAGCCCGTTATGCTACCGATCAATATTGATCAAATCAATACAGAGCAACCATCTCCCAACATCTTTCGAACCCGGACACGGTGGTGGGTAGGTCGGCCTTGGTCCGCTCCCAATGTTCTTTGGTCAAGATGTACCACTGCTGCTCATCGGGCACCCGGCGACGCGACCGCAGCGCCGGGCCATTGGGTTGGTATCCCCCTTTCTCCGAGACCCGCACAATTGCAGAGCATGGCGTTCACGCTCCGGCGACGGGAAGTCCGTCCAGGGGACGTTGAACGGCATCGTGGCGGGTCGTGCACGCCTTCTCGAACGACCTCGATCAGTGCGACGAAGCCGTCGTCGGTTGGCGGGCGGAGAGTGACGCGGGGCGTCTGGTCCGGACCAGCCATGCACCCGAATTGCTTGAACTCGCCGCCGGGCAAAACCCCGAAGGATTCGCCCGAACCGTGCAACGGGTCCGCACCGAACGAGAGGGCAAGACTTGGCCTGAGAGACAGCACGCCGCCCGGTCCGTCAAGTTCTTTAGCGACGAATACGGATGCATTGGTAAGCGCGGGCTGCTTCCACCGGCGGCCGGAACCATGCTCAAAAACACCGTCACGACGATCGCCGACGAAGCCTGGCGCGCTGCGCACCCCGAACGAGCGTCGATCCTCGGCGGACACAACGACGAGCCCTACGAACGACGCCTCGCCGACGGCTGCACGAACAATTGCGACCGCTTCGAGGTCCATCACGAACCACCCTGGGAACAAGGCGGCCGCACCAACCTCGACGCACCAACCTCGACGAGCTCCAACTCGTGTGCGCCGCCCATCACGCACACCGCCGCATCACGGGCGAGTCGATTCCCCAACGACTCCGACCGGTGCACCTGGACGCTCCCACTCGATCACCGAATTGGACGCCGAATTCGAACGGGAATCCGGCGGATCATTCTGAGAAGAATGAGCGAGCCGGGCGCAGCGTCAGGGTCGAAAAACGCGAGATTGAGGTGTGTCCCGTGACTGATGTCGAATTCGACGCCCTCACGCTCGAAGGGTGGTTTGACGACACCCGAGACACCCGAGACACGCCGGACACCCGAGACACGCCGGACACCCGAGACACCCGAGACACCCGAGACACGCCGGACACCCGAGACACGCCGGACACCCGAGACACCCGGGACAGAGCAAACGGCCCGATCGCCGCACACCTCACCGGCCATGCTCAGAATTCACAGTGACCTCGTTGTGACTGAGACCCGGCAGTCGGCCGAGCGTGGGTCGCACCGACACGGGGAAAGTCGCAAAGACGCGGGCGGCAACGAGCGCACGAGACACCCCCGGGGAACCACCTCGCCGACCCGGTCAACCGTAAATCCGTGCTTGGCGAAACCGGGTCCATGAGAGGATCGTCAGTCGTGAACTCCCCCGACGTCAGCGCCTCACGCACCCCAGACGCGTCGGGCTCACCGAGCGCCGCATCGAACGTCATTACGGCCAGCGCCACTCGTGGACTGACGGCCGAGGGGGTTCATCGGGCCGCCTTCACACCCCGTGACTGGGCCCTCTTCTTTGGTCCGGCGGTGATCTGGGGCACCTCGTTTCTCTTTATCGCTGAGGGTCTAGAGACTCTGAAGCCGGGCGTCGTCACCTTCGGACGCATGCTCTTCGGCTTTCTCACCCTGGCCCTGTTCCCCGCCGCCCGAACTCCGATTCCCCGTCATGAGTGGAAGCGCATCGCTGCCGTCTCCCTCACCTGGCTGGCGTTTCCGATGACGCTGTTCCCGATCGCTCAGCAACACGTGTCGTCGAGCCTGGCCGGAATGCTCAACGGTGGGATTCCCATTTTTGTCGCCATTGTTGCGACCGTGCTCCTTCGACGGTTACCCGGGCGGGCGCAGCGGATCGGGCTCGGGGTGGGCGTCGTCGGCATCGTGCTGATCGGCGTCCCCACGGTGAATGAGGGAAAGAGCAGCGCATTTGGCGTGCTCTTGGTGATTATCGCCATTGCGTCCTACGGGGTAGCCACCAATCTCGCCGTGCCCCTCACGCAGACCTACGGAAGTGTGCCGATCTTCTGGCGCTGTCAACTTCTTTCCCTCGCCCTCACCGCACCATTCGGGGCATGGGGCCTACGGGATTCGACCTTTGCCTGGCGACCGGTCGGAGCGGTCATGCTCCTCGGCGTATTTGGCACCGCCTCGGCCTTCGTGATGATGACCAAGCTCGGCGCCCGAGTTGGATCCACCCGAAGTTCCGCCGTCACCTACGTCGAAGCAATTTTCGCCCTCGGCATCGGTGTGGCGATTCGCCATGACAAGGTCGTTCCCGTGCAACTCGTCGGCTGTGCCGTACTCATCGCCGGCGCCTGGTTGGCCAGCCGCGCTGACACGTAAACCACATCGCGTAAACCACCACACGTACACCACAACACGGGTACCGACTACCGTCGTTCAGCGTGTCCGAGGACGAGAACCATCACGTGGACCCCACCGCTTCCTACGGGCTGCATCCCAACGTCGCCGTGCGGCCTGAGCCTTTCGGCGCCCTCGTGTATCACTACGGAAACCGTAAACTCGTCTTCCTCAAATCGCCCCGCATGGTCGCCGTGGTTAATTCACTCGATGCCGCAGAGTCCATCAACGCCGCCCTTGAGGCAAACGGCGTGGCTGAACACCAGCGGTCGAACTACCTCGTCGCCCTATCCAGCTTGTTGGCCTCGGACATGATCGTCGGCGCGCCAGAAGGAGTTTCCAGCCATGCTCATTGATCAACTGAAGTCCGGCCTGGACGCGCCGATCTGTCTCACCTGGGAAATTACGTACGCATGCAATCTGGCGTGCATTCATTGCCTCTCCAGCTCGGGCCGTCGAGACCCGCGCGAGCTCACCACCCAGGAGTGCAAGACCGTCATCGATGAACTGGCGAAGCTCCAGGTGTTCTACGTGAACATCGGGGGCGGCGAACCAACGATTCGAAGCGACTTTTTCGAAATTGTCGACTACGCCGTGGCCAATGGTGTGGGCGTGAAATTCTCCACCAACGGCAGCCGTATCGACGCTCACTCCGCGCAGAGACTCAGCGGCAGCGACTACATCGATATTCAGATCAGCCTCGATGGCGCCGACCGTGAAACCAACGACGCGGTCCGCGGCGAAGGCAGTTGGGACACCGCTATCGAAGCGATGAATCATCTGCGAGACGCTAATTTCGGACAGTTCAAAATCAGTGTGGTGATGACCCGCCACAACATTCCCCAACTCGACGCGTTCGAAGCGTTGGCCGCCGAATACGGTGCCGAACTCCGCCTCACCCGTCTACGCCCGAGCGGACGCGGCGCAGACACGTGGGATCAGCTGCATCCCACCAACGCCCAACAACGCCAGCTGTATAACTGGATCATCACCCGACCGAAGGTGTTGACCGGCGATTCGTTTTTCCACCTCAGCGCGCTGGGTGAGTCCCTACCCGGCCTTAATCTGTGCGGTGCCGGACGCATCGTGTGTCTTATTGATCCCGTGGGTGAGGTCTATGCCTGCCCGTTCGTGCTCCACGACGAATTCAAGGCGGGCTCGGTTCGAGACGCCGGCGGCTTCACCAGTGTCTGGCGCGAAAGCGATTTGTTCCTGTCGTTGCGCGAACCACAATCGCCAGGTGCATGTGGAAGTTGCGGCTCCTACGACGCCTGCCAGGGTGGCTGTATGGCCGCCAAATTTTTCACTGGGCTTCCCCTCGATGGGCCCGATCCTGAATGTGTGTGGGGCAACGCCGACGATGAACTGGCGCGCATTGCGACAGCAGCGAACCCGATCGATCTGAAGCCTGCGCCCGGCCCCGGTCATTCCAAACCCACGCCGGTGGTGCTCGGACGCAAATGAGCGGTGACGGTCCGGAGCACGAGTCGGCCAACCCGGCCAACCCGGCCAACCC
>JAYVSS010000283.1:0-2659 GCA_043775075.1 Acidimicrobiia bacterium | reverse complement strand
GTGTCTGCGTGGCCCTGGCGGCGGCGTCGCCAGCCCTCATCATCGTGACCCCGCACAAGCGTCCGGAGATTGGGCCGGAGTTTGGTTGGGATCTCATCGACGACCACCGTGACATCTCCCTTCGGGTGCGGCTGCGTCTCTACGAAGCGAATGGGTCGGTGGCTGCCGGCCGCTAGCGTCGGCGGCCATGTCATTGACCAACGACGACGTGCTCTCGATTTTCACGGATTCGGGAGCACTTTTGGAAGGACATTTCGTGCTGACGAGCGGGCGGCATGCGGCGAGCTACTTCGAGAAGTTTGACGTGCTCCGCTATCCGAGCCACGTTGAATCGCTCTGCGCGCATATAGCTTCGGGAATTGCGAAGGCCGGCATCGAGGTCGACGTGGTCCTTGGCCCGACGACCCTCGGCATCGTGATGGCCTACGAAGTGGCGAAGCAACTCGGGGCCACGGCGGCATATGGAGAAAAGGGTCCGGACAACACCCGGTTCCTGCGTCGGCCAGACCATATGCGCGCAGATCAACGAGTTTTGGTGGTTGATGACGTTCTGACCACCGGCGGTTCGATCCGCGAGTGCATTGACCTTGTGACCTTGGTAGACGCCACGCTGGTTGGGGTCGGCGTCCTCGTTGATCGCAGCGGCGCAGCGACTGGCTTCGGCGTGCCGTTAGTAAGCGCGCTCTCGTTGACGGTCGAGAGTTGGGCGCCTGATGATGTCCCGGATTGGCTGGCCGCTGTACCCATCACCCGGCCAGGCTCAACCGGGAAGAAATAGACGCTACGGGCGTTGGATTCGTACTCCAGGGAACCGGGCGAAATCTGAATCAAAGGTAACGACGGTGGCCTTGTGCTCGATCGCTAACGCGGCGATATGGGCGTCGTTCACCACATTGCCGCCGGTGCCTAGTTGGCGAAGAAGTTTTCCCAGCACCTCGACATGGCGCGCCGTTGGTTCGACGAGCATGGCCGACGGAGCCGCCAACCACTCTTCAACTTGACCAAACGATTCGCCAACGGTCATGGGCGTGGGAAAGAGGCCCGCCTTCGTCGAAAGACGAACAAACGCAAGTAGGGCGATCCATGAAAATCCCACCGCGGCCGAACCGTTCAGCGAGGAATCAAGCCATTCCCGTGAACGTGCGTGGTGCTCAGCGTCGGCGTTGACGGCGTAGAGAAGGACGTTTGCGTCAACCAGATTCACCGGTTGGTTCGCATTTTCCGGATCAGCTCGTCGTCCTCGAGTTCGCCGGCAAGCGCGAGCGCTCGGTCGAGGGAAACCGTTGGGGTCCCCAGGTGTTGTGTCTTCGTGACGAAGCGGTCCCGCTCGACGGAAGGACGCAGCCCAGCTCGGACAGCGTCGTTCAGGGCCTGCTTAAAGGAGATCTGACCCTGCTCCATTCGTTGGCGCAGCAGTTCTTCAGCATCGCTGTCAAGCGTAACGGTTGTTCGCACAATGAGAGCTTAGCATCACGATCACTGATGCTCTGCTGTCAAAAGACTGAGAGATCAGCTGACGCGGGACTCTTTGATGAGGGTGCGCTTGACGAGTTCGCCGCCTTCGAACCAGTGCCAGGTGCGGGCGCGGTGTTGTTTGGTGGCATCGATCTGAATCATTTCGTAGAGATAGTTGCCCGGGTCGTCTTTGTACGCCCACGTCAGCATCACGGTCCTGTCATCGATCTCCCACGCCCGTCCATCGATGCGATCGGTGTCGAACCAAATGGCCTTGTTTCGATAAGCGGCGGGAAACTTAATAACGTCCTGGCGTCCGTCGTCCCAGGTGTAGGTGTTGGTCTGAAAGTACGGCCAGTCACCCTCGGTCGGAAACGTACAGGTCAGGTCAGCCTGGTGGCGGTCGAGGATGTTGCCTGCCGGGTCCACATGGACGTATTCGCCCGTCCAGGTTCCCTCGTGGCTGGCCAGCACCGGCATGTCTTCGCGAATTCCCATCCCGAAATCATGGTCGACCGCAGCCGATTCCGCTACAGCCCGTCGAAGAGTTCGGCCGGGTACCACCAGGGATCGCGTACCGCGGTGTTGGTTTTGATGAGCAACGCCTGGCTACGGAGGAACCGGAACAGCGAAGCCGGGCCCATGCGAGAGCCGCCGAGGCCACTGGATTTGAACGAGTGTTTCTCGCCCTCCCAGACCAGAGCGGTGAGGGTCGAGTCGTTTACGCTGACCGCTCCGGCGTCGAGCCGTCGGGCCACGGCCTCGGCCTCGTCGGTCGTCGCCGCAAACACCGCGGCGGAGAGTCCGAACGAGGAGTCGTTGGCCAGGCGAACCGCCTCGTCGGCATCGGCCACCCTCATCACCGGGAGGAACGGCCCGAACGTTTCCTCGCGCATGATCGCCATGTCGTGATTCACGTTCGACAGCACCGTGATGCGGACCCAGGCACCGCCGCCATGGCGCTCCACCGCAGACGAACCGGCCTCGACCACTGCGCCCTGAGCCAACGCGTCTGCGAGGTGGCGTTCAATCGTCGGTACCTGACGTTCAGCGATGATCGGCCCGAGTCCCGGAGTGTCGTAGGTCGGGAAGCACAGCCCTATGCGCGCCGCCTTTCGCGCCAACAGAGAGACAAACTGATCGTGTATCGAAGACTCGACGTAGATCCGCTCGATTGACTGGCAGGCCTGCCCGGCATTCGACG
>JAYVSS010000282.1:0-3461 GCA_043775075.1 Acidimicrobiia bacterium | reverse complement strand
TATCGGGAGGCCGGCCCCCGCCTCGGTCGACGATCTCATAACGTTGGGGTCACCTCCTGGCGCGTTGATGTTTGTGTTGGGGGACCTTGTGCGCGAAGGTAGCCAGCGCAGGAGCAGCAAATGAACCGAACTGTGCCAAACCCATGAACGACTCCACCGACGTGACTGCACCGGGCCGCCCGGACGGGTACTGCCCGGTGTTTCAACACGTCATCGAGCTTCTCGGTCGTCGCTGGACCGGCGTGATTGTTCGGGTGCTCTTGCTCGGTCCGGCGCGCTTTAGTGATCTGCGCCGGGCGATTCCTGGGCTGTCTGATCGTCTGTTGGTGGAACGGCTGCAGGAACTCGAACACGAACACCTCGTCGCTCGAGCGTTGGTGGACGAGACGCCCACGTACTCACTCACTGAGCGGGGCGAGGACCTCCGGGCCACCGTCGATTCCATTACCGACCATGCCGGTCGCTGGGCCCGGGCGTGTGACCTCGCCGACCGACCCGGTCGGCGTTGCTGAGGTGGCGGCACCTTTCCGAGCACCGGTTTCTGGTACCGCGAAATAGATGTGTACCGCACGTATCTCCGTTGTGCCAACGCGTGCTGTGCCCTTGGGCGGCGGTCGTTCCGTCCGCAGTTCAGACAGAGTCCCCTGCACATGTTCGACAAGTCGGCGAATGCCGATGCCGATTCCCCTCGCCCGATTCCTTTTGCCGCTTCGCGTGTTGTTGCTTGACGTCACCGTCTGCGTGATCGGACTGCTGACACTCTTCATCGGAGGGAACCACGAAGTCGCGCTCTGGCGGGCACGTTGATCTTCGGTCTGGGAACAGCCTCGATGTTTCCCAGCATGCTCGTGCCGGGGTTGATTGGTCGGCTACTCGATCGCAGTGGGGCGGCCTCCATGCCAATCGTGGTGCTCGTTGGCGTTGTTTTGTGTGCGTGATCGTCGGCGGATTCGCTTGGCCCGGTCGCCTGTCGACTACTGCAGCGGCGCTCTAACGCTCGGTCCGCGTCGGAGTTTTTCGGCGTACATGTGTCGATCGGCGATAGCGAGAAGGTGAATATCACGGTCCGGCGAACTGGCGTCCGTATGGGCCACCCCGACGCTGATTCCGACACCTTCGGAGGCGGCAACTTCGATGACCGCCGAACGAATTCGCTGGGCCAGAGCCTCGGCATCTTCGATGCTGAGGTCGTCGCTCACCACGCAAAATTCGTCGCCACCGTTTCGGGCCACGAAATCAAACGGGCGTACGGCGCTGCGCAAGGCGTTGGCCACGGACACCAACACGGTGTCTCCGTGGGCGTGACCGAGGCGATCATTGACCTGTTTGAAGTTGTCGAGGTCAGCGAAAAACAGCGCCCGTTGGCCGGAGATACTCGGGCACTGCATGTGGGCCATGAGGGCGGCCCGATTATTTAGTTCGGTGAGAGAATCGCGACGGGCCTGACGAAGCAGTTCGAACTCGGCCTTCCGACGCGCGTCGATATCACGAATATGGGCAACGACGCCGCGTACGAGCCGATCGGCCAGAAGGTTCACCACCGTCGTCTCAATCCAGATCGGCCCGCGTTCTTTGTGGACGAGCCGACACTCAACTCGTTTCGCTTCCCCTGGATCAGCCAACGCTGCTTCGGTGGTGGCCCGCCACAGATGAACGTCTTCAGAATGCACGAGGCTCGACGGTTCCAACTCGGCCAGCTCGGCGATCGAATACCCGAGCACTCGTGACAGTGACGGACTCGAATACGCCCGGGCTCCGTTGGCATCAAAGATGACGGTACCGTCCGAAGCCGCGGTGGCCAACGAATGAAAGAGGTAATCGTCGACGGCCAGCACTCGGTCGCCCAGTAGCGGACCACTGACATCCCGAAGTGACATGAGGATGCCGCCGACACGAGGATCGTCGAACCGATTGTGACCGAGCATTTCGACGTCACACCAGTGACCGTCGGCGTGCTGAATGCGCACGATGATGGCCGGGCCCCGCCACGTGGAGTCCGTTAACTCGCGCATCATTGCGTTGGCGCACCGGTCGACATCATCGGGATGCAGGAACGAGAAGCCGTCGCGCCCGATGATGTCTTCGCGGCGGTAGCCAAAGTGCTCGAAGATTTCTGGCGTGGTGTCCACCACGCGGTTGGTCCCGTCCACCACGAGCAACGCGTCCGCGGTTTCAGAAATGGCGGCCCGATAGCCCTCCGCCAACGTTGCGTTGCTCGTTAGGTCAGCCACCGTCATGACTACCCATTATCGTCATAATTGTTATCGAGTTAAGTGGTCGCTGCAAACCGTCGCAGAGACTGTTTCGTTGCCCGAACGGAGCGTGCGGTTCGACCCTCTCAGAAGCCCATCTGCACGTTGACATCGCCCGACGGTGGAAGGCGAAGTAGCCGCACCACCACGAACGTCGTGGCTCCTTCGACCCGAGTGCCGATACCGACGCTGGTGACCTTGGCGTCGTCGAGCGGACTGGTCCCGCCCGCTTTGGTCAAGAGCATTCGGCTGGCGGCGTCGAATGATGGACCGGCGCTGACCAGTTCGGAGACCTGCTGCCAGTCGTCGGTGATTCCGTCGAGGATGGCGGGGTCGTGACCGACGCCGCGCCCGGCCAGGCCGTCGGCCCACTGCTGCGAACTCGTGGTCAGACTGGGATCGGAGGAGATGATCGGAAGCGATGCGAGCTCGCGTCGCTTGCCGATGGCGGTGAGTAACTCATCGGTGTTGGTGACCGGAATGCCCACCGCATCGGCCGCTGCCTCGGCTACCGGGGAGCGGGGGGAGCCCGTAACCGGGTCCGAAGTCGTCCCTCGTAAGGCGAACGCCGCGCCGAGAGCAGCCATGGTGAACGAGGCGAGGATGGCGCCCCGAGAAAACCGACGGAGGTCGCTGCTTCCGTGGGAGTGATCACGCCAGAAATGACCGGCGCGAACCGGTGCCATCCGGGGCACGTTCGGGGGCGACGACGGATCCATACCGTCTGACTATCGGCACAACGTCGCTTTGAGTTGAGTGGTCGTTCATTGCTGGCACCGGACAAGACGGCGCCGCCGTGTCGGGTTATTTGGCGTAGACGTAGAACCCGCGGCCGGATTTGCGACCAAGGAGACCGGCTTCCACCATGCGACTAAGCAGCGGCGGGGGTGCGTAGAGCTGCTCTTTGAATTCGGCATACAGGCTTTCGGCCACGGCCATCGTGGTGTCGAGGCCGATGAGGTCGGCGAGGTGCAACGGACCCATAGGATGGGCACACCCTTCGACCATCCCGGCGTCGATGTCGTCGGCGGTAGCGAACCCCGATTCGAGCATGCGGATCCCGCTCAGCAAATACGGTATGAGCAGCGCGTTGACGATGAACCCGGCCCGGTCCTGTGAGGTGATGACTCGCTTGTGCAGGACCTCGGTGGCAAAGCCCTTGGCCCGGTCCTTGGTGTCGTCGCTGGTGAGCAGCGAAGTGACGAGTTC
>JAYVSS010000281.1:0-11399 GCA_043775075.1 Acidimicrobiia bacterium | reverse complement strand
TGCCCGGACCTGTCGACCGCCCTGGGCGTTTGGGCTGGCACCGATCCCTACAACCAACCGTTGCGTTTGAGGAGTCGGTATGCGGCGTAGCTACTTCCGGCAATCGTGAGTAAGGCGAGCGGGTATCCCCACACGGGACGTAACTCGGGCATATGGGCAAAGTTCATTCCCCACACGCCGGCGAACAGAGTGGGCACGGCGATCACTGCGGCCCATCCGGAAATCGCCCGCATGTCCTCGTTTTGTCTGATGCTGATTTGTGCGAGGTTCGCTTCCAGGCCCGAAGTGAGGAGATCTCTCGATTGTTCGAGCCGGGAACGCACCCGTACCAGATGATCCAGGACGTCTCGAAGATACGGCAGCACGTGTTCGTGCACGGGGAAGGGCATGCGGCCGTGCTCAAGACGAAGGATGACCTCTTCGAGCGGAGCGATGTTCCGAATGAAAGTAAGCGTGCTTCGTTTTTGGGAAAAGATCAACGGCGCGGCGTTGGGAGTGCCGGCGGCGAATACAAGTTCTTCGATGGTGTCTACGCTCCGCTCGACGTCGTCGCCGGCGAGTTCGTAGTCATCAACAATCGCGTCGGCGAGGGCGTAGAGCACCGCACTGACTCCCATGGAGAAAAACTCTGGACGGGCGTCGAGGAAAGATCGAGCGACCGCCACCGGATCGTTGGCTCCATGACGAACGGTGACGACGAACTGCGGGCCGATAACGACAGAGAGTTCGCCGAAACTCACCTTGTCGGTCGCCGGGAGTTCCACGGTTTTGAGGACGACGAACGCCGATGCCGCATAGATCTCCAGCTTCGGCCGCTGATGGGACTTAAGGGCATCCTCGATGACGAGCGGATGAAACTGGAGTTCCGTCGCCACTGCGAACAACTCATCGGGAGTGGGGTCGGCCAGTTCAATCCATACGAACGCCTTAGTGTCGCCGATTCGCTCAAGTGCTTGAAGGTCGTCGAGCGCCCGGGCCACGTCGAGGTTCTCGCTGCGCCGAATACCCGAGCAGTAGATAGCGCAGTCGACGATCATCGCACGTCAAAGCCGCCGTGAGTCCGCTCGCTCGTCATGGGGATACACCCGTCACCGGGGGTGCCACCCCCACCGGGGTTCCGGACGCCGGGGGCGTCGGAGGCGGCGCGCTGGCCGGTGCTTTGGTGGCGGCGACGGGAACCTCGCTACGCGCCGGTTTCGTTGCTGGAACACGCGACGTTTCGGGCATGGAGGTCTTCGACGTGGTTGTGCCGCCTGCGCCGGCTGTGCTGGACGGGTTATCGCCGGTGGCTGCGGTGTCGCTCGTCGGTGGGCGCGTTTGTGGCGGCGCCTTGATCGTGGTGGTGGTCGCGCCGGGCGTCGGCTCGCCGTCGCAATTCACCCCCTCGCTCGGGAGATAGACGGCGCGGAACGTATCGGTCTTCGAGGTGCCGTCCAACCGAGTGACTTGGCGAACAGTCTCCACGTCGGCACACTGACCGCGCGTAGTTTTGTTCTGCTCGGCCACGACGCCGGTGGCGAACTTCGTGGAGTACAGCGTGACGGTGATGCTGGAAGCGGTATAGGTCGGCCAGATCATCACCCCATAGGGAGTGGTATTTCGGACCTTCAGGTCGGGTCGGGGAAACGAGAGCGTGGCCTCGCGACCGAAGGGGTAGCGGGAGATATAGATCGAATGCGCTTTGTATGCGGGTATATCAAGTCCGGCGAAGAACGAAGCATTGAACAAGGTGGTGGCGAACTGACTGATGCCACCACCGAACGACTCCTTGAACACGCCGTCCTCGATGACGTGAGCCTCCACGAATCCCTTGGCTTCCGTGCGCGGACCGATGGTGTCATTCACCGAGAACGTCTCGCCGGGCGCGATCACCGTGCCTCGTAGGAGGTCGGCGATGCGGTGGATGTTCTTCACCCGATCCTCGCCCGCTTTGTGACGGGTCGTGAACGTGGAGATCATTTCCTTCACCCCGTAGGAATTCACCGTCTCCGTGCTGAGCGTGGGGGTGATCACCTCAAGATCGACGGACACGGGCGGAACGGACCTGCGGCGGAACACGTCTTCCAGCCGAGCGGTGGCCGACGCGGCGCAACAGCGGAGCCCCTCTTCGGAAGGGATGGAGATGATTTCGCCCGCGGCACCAACCAATAACTGGGCGTTGCGGGGGGGCCGAACGATTTTTCCGCCAAGAAGGTCTTGGAGTCCGGCCATCGTCTTGTCGGGGTCGAGCGTGATCCGCACTTGTCGATTGACGATGGCCGGTTTGACCCAGTGGCGGAGGTCCGCCGACGAAATTGTGAACGCCGTGGCGTTGGCCACGATGGCGATCGGCGACGCCGTGAGGGCGGTGGCTTGGGCGGACAGCGCCTGGAGTTCCTCCGTGGTGTAGCTCGATGGCAGGGGCACGCTCGTCGCCGAGATTGTTACCGGCACCCGGCCCGCTTCCACCTCGGCCTCAATGGTGCTGGCCACGAATGCCGCGTCGATACCTTCCCCGTCACTCCCAGGAAGGATGGTGAACTCGCCGTTGCGCACCTTCAATTTAGGGTCGACCGGATCACGACGACGCGAACCTTCACCATCTTGCAACACGGCGACGGTCGAGCCCCGAGAAATCAGTACCGGCACGGGGACGGCGAGCGGCGTGGTGAACGCCGCCACGTATCGACGCAGGCGCGACCCGAGCGCCGCGTCACGGCCGGCGACCATGACGGAGTTGCGCAGACGGGGGCGGTCGATGGTCAGGCCGAACGCCGCACCGGGCGCGGAAAATCCGCCGGTCGGAGTGGCGATACGAACGGGCGCAGCGCGAAAACTTTCCTCGACCCGGTCGATGGCTTCATCGAGTTGAACCGCCGAGAGACCCCCAACGTTGGTTCCGTTGATCGTCACGTTGCGCAATACCCTATTGTCGAACGATCGAGCGTCGGCAAAGGCGGCACCGGCAATACCGACGAGGATCAGCGTGGCACCAATCGTGCTGACGCGTGCACGTAAAGAAAACCCCGACATCCGCTCAACATTCTATGTGCACTGCGTATGCCGAATAAACAAGTGGAGCCGGGCTGGTTGCTAGCTGGTGAACGATCGGCTGTCCCACACGCTGACTTCCGCCAGCGCTTGACGCATCGTGGTGAATATTTGTTCCCACATCACGTTGCCGTGGTCCGCCGTGGCGCCGGTTCCGTCACCGATGACCCCGACCGGCAGCGTCCCCGACATCGGAGGCGACTCGAAATCATCAGACAACCAACCAAAACTCACCGAGCCACCGAACCGAACGTGTTGGTTCGCCGCCAGTTTTTCCGGTACGGCCCGAACCGCTCGGTCGATGTTGACGAGGTCGGGCCGTACGGCCATCAACATCGATGTTTCATCGTGCCCGCCGTGGATCGCCATGCCGAATTCGTTGCCGTCACCGCTGACTGCGAAGGGCTGTAGGAGAAACGTCTGGAACCCGTACTTCAGGCGAAGATCGCGTAGTGCCACCTGGAGCAATGCGCTGTTACCGCCGTGCGCGTTCACGAAGACCAGCTTGCGGGCCGCGGTAGTGGCCAACGATCGCCCGATGTCATCGAGCACGGCGAGCATCGTGGTCGCCGAGAGCCACACCGTGCCCGGGGCCCATGCGTGTTCGTTGCTCTTGGTGTACCCGAGAGCGGGAAGCGCCCAGAGATCGAGTTCGTCTCCCACTCGTTCAACGATGGTGCTGACGGCATGTTCGGCAATGACGAGGTCAGTGTTGAGAGGGAGGTGCGGGCCGTGCGCCTCCACCGCTCCGAGCGGCTGCAGCAGGATCGACGACGACGTGATGTAGTCGGCCAGATCGTGCACCGCCAGTTCAGCAAAACGGCGCGAGACAGTCATGGTGAACCTGGTTCCTTAGTGCGGGACGGGCGAGGGTTTGGCAACGGGCGTGGCGGGTCCGGCGGGCGCCACCGGAAGTGCGTCGGGCTGCCGAGTCTTCCAGAGACACAGGCCGAAGAAGTAGGCCACCGCAGCGGACAGCCCGACGCGTCCGACAACGGAGCGCACGGGCAATCGCTGCGTCGCCCAGGCCATCGCCAACAGCCACGCCATGGTGATCGGTAGGGTAAATATGCGGCCGCCCTCGGACCGAACAGGATGGGGGAACTTGACGTTCGTAACCATAAGTACGCATAGCATTAGGGTTAACGCCGCATTGACCCACTTCGGCGTGCCGAGCAGGAAAAATGTGGGCGCTACGAGATTCCACGTTGCGGGGAAACCCCGGAACCAATTGTCCTCGGTCATCATGTCTGTGCGCGAGAACCAGATGGCGGAGAGGAACACCACGAGTCCGACCAACGGCAGCGAGATGGGACGCGGGAGGAGGTCGAACTGATGGAGGAACGCTGCAGGGACAACGACGCAGGTGACGTAGTCGATAACGAGGTCGAGCACATAGCCGTCGATCCGCGGGACCCGGGCAACGATGTCCACGCTGCGCGCCATCGGGCCGTCGATGCCGTCAATGATTTGGGTCAGAAGGAGAAAGAAGATGGCCTGGCGGGCGTGCTGTTTGAAGACTGCTTCTAAGGCCAACATGCCGACAACGATCCCGGTCGTGGTGAAGAGATGGACATACCAGCCCATGCGAACCTGTGATCGGGTGGCATCGCAGCCGCCCTCACTCACCGGTTTCGCCCCGACCTCACCACTTCCCATGGCGTCAACCGTAGTGGCGACGGCGCTCTGAGCTTGGTCTCCTCAGCGGAACGTCCACGAAGGTGGACGGAGCGAGAGAAGATAGGGGGATGGTGTTTGGAGGGTTCGGGCGCAACGCACTGGGGTTCTACGCCGGTCTTGAGGTGGATAATTCCAAGGCGTACTGGGCGCACAACAAGGCCATGTACGACTCCGACGTGAGTGAACCGATGAAAGCGTTGGCCACGTCCGTGGCCGAGGAGTTTGGGACGCTTGTCGTATTCCGTCCCCATCGAGACGTTCGATTCGCCAAGGACAAGTCGCCGTACAAAACCCACACCGGCGCGGTCACCGAGTTAGAGGGCGGGGCGATGATCTACGTGCAATTGTCTTCGAAGGGCCTCATGGCGGCGAGTGGCTATTACATGATGGCGTCCGATCAGCTCGAGCGCTTTCGGGCGGCCGTAGCCGACGACAAAACCGGCCCGTCTTTGGAGGCGGGCATCGCCGCTGTCCGGGCGACCACGCTGCACGTCTCTCACGGCGGCAGCGAGCCGTTGAAGACCGCACCTCGCGGATACCCCAAAGATCATCCTCGGATTGACTTACTCCGCTGGAAGGGCATGATCGGCTCGAAAGACTTTGGTGCACCAAGTTGGCTGTATACGAAAGCGTGCGTTGGCCACGTGGAAAAGGCGTGGAGAGACGCTCTGCCCATACGGGCCTGGCTTGATCGCCACGTCGGACCGAGCACGCTCATGCCCGAAGAGGCTCGGTGACACGGGACTGGGTGGGCGTTGCTCTGGCCCACGGAGTGGTCCGGATTCTTCTTGCCGATCGGTTTCTGGCGGAGTAGTCATCCTTGTGCTGATCGTCGTCCTTTCGCTCGTGTCGTCGGTTTTCGCCGGGCGAAAAAAGCTGGCTTCGGCACAACTACCACCGTAAGAAGTGACACCATCGACGGCATGGATGCTGGTGCAGTCATCGTTGGTGGAGGACATAACGGGCTGGTTTGTGCGGCCTATTTGCAGCGAGCGGGCGTGAAGACCGTGGTGCTGGAAGCTCGAGAGACACTGGGCGGATGCTCGGGGACCGACGATGCCTTAGGCGGAGCAAAGGTCAACATTTGTAATTGCGATCACGCCATGGTGCGGACCACATCGATACCCGACGAATTGCAACTTGATCGACACGGTCTTGAGTACATCAATGTGGACCCGGCGTACCTCAACGTGCATTGGGACGGCGGGCCCGGATGGTTCTTGTTTCACGACACCGCCCGAACGCTGGCGTCGCTGGAATACTCGTACCCCGCTGAAGTCGCAGGCTACGAGAGGTATCTGCGCACCGCGCTTCCGGTGGTGCGCACGATTACCGAGTTGGCCCAGGCCACGCCCACTCCCGGGGCGATCCTCGGCGGGATGGTCCGTCGAGCGCGGTACGCCACACGGGCCATTCCGACAATTCTGCAATGGTCGAAGCGCAGCGTTGGCGACGTAGTTCGCTCGTATTTCACCGCCGAACAGCTGCGGGGGCCGGTCATCACGACGGGGCCGTCGGTATGGGGTCTGTCGCCTGAAACTCCTGGCACCGGACTCGGCGCGCTCGGCTACGCCATGCGTCATCACGCCCCGGTGGGGCGTCCCAAGGGAGGGAGTGGGGCCCTTCCAGCCGCCATAGCTTCGGCGTTCATTGCGGCGGGCGGCGAGATTCGCACGGGCGCTCGAGTGACGAAGATCTTGTGCGAGGGAGGGTCTGTTGCGGGCGTCGAATTGGTCAGTGGCGAAGTACTACGCGCGCCCATCGTCGTAGCAGCTTCCGATCCTCGGCTCGCCCTCGTGGACTGGTTAACTAATCCGCCGGCCTCGGCCGCCGCATTGATCGGCAAGTATCGCGATGCGCCGGTCCACGATGGGTATGAGGCCAAAGTCGACGCAGTGATCGACTCCCCGTACGACGTGCTGGCGGTGACCGACGCAATGCAACGTGCACTTAGCATCTCGGCCGAGGACGTGCGAAAGCCCTCGATGATTGTCAGTTCGTCGCTCGCCCAACTGGCGATTGATCACGCTGCGCAACTCCATGGTCGCGTGGCTGAGCGTCCGCAATTCTTCGTACAACTTCCGTCGGCCCTCGATCCATCGGTGGGGGCCGCCCTTCCGCATGGTCAGGAAGTGTTCAGCCTGGAAATTCTGTGGACGCCCTATGCGCTGGCCGGGGGCTGGGAAGCCACGGCCGAGCCGCAGCGCTGGCTCACCAAAGTTTCGGAGTTGGTTTCGATGCCCGACGGTCGTCCGCTCCACGAGCATGTTGTGGACTACCGGCTGATGGGACCGAAGGAATACGAACGAGAGTTTTCTATGCTGCGGGGTTATGCGCCGGCATTCTCTGGCACTCCAATCACTGCGTTGCTCGGCCGCAATCCTGAACTCTCTCGCTACGAAACTCCTGTACAGGGGCTTTTTCTGACCGGGGCGGCAACGTTTCCGGGGGCGGGCATCTGGGGAGCTTCCGGGCGCAACGCCGCCACCGCCGTGCTGGCATCAGACGGGCGCTCGGCTCGGGCCCGTCGGGCCGTCGCCAATGCGGTGAGCTAGCAGTGAGCTCGACTCCAGCGCCGTCTCAAAGTTCGTTTGACATCGTCACGATTGACGCCGTCGACGCCGTCGAGTTGGCCGGTTTCTGGGGTCGCGCCCTCGATCTCAGCGTGGTGCAGCATGAGGACGATGGGCGGTGGATCGTTCTCGGGTCCACACTGCGTCCACGGGTGCTCGGCCTGCAACGCATCGTTGGCCTCTCGCGTGCGGCCGCACATTGGGAGGGCAACGCGAAAGCACGCGTGCACCTCGACCTGGTGTGCGATGTCGGAAACTTTGTGGACGAGGTCAAGCGACTGATCGACCTCGGAGCGGCGCGCCTGCGGCTAGATCGAGTGGAGTCTTACGGTTCTATCGCCACGCTCGCCGATCCCGAAGGAAACGTTTTTGATCTGTGTGCGTATCACTCCTGACTGGCTTTTGCGTGCCTCATGAACGGCCAATGAGCGGATCGATATAACGGCCATCGACCTTTGCTCGCAACGTTCGTTCGAGAGCAGGAAACTCCGCCGGTTTGTCGCCTGCGGCGATCGAGACGGCACGGGTGAATTGGGCGAGTCGAGCGGCGGCCACGTCGCCCAATGTTGAGTCGGCTCCGTTCCCCAGTATTCCCCACGTTGTCGCGACTCCGATAGTGACGACAACCGTGGCGACATCGACCGGCGTGCCGAGCTTGGCGCTGATCGTCGCCAGGTTCCCGGCCAGACGTTCGGGTTCTCGACCCACGCGTACCGCGCCACCTTGAAGAACCGGGATCAGGCCCCGTAGGCATTGGTCAAATCGAGCGATGGTGGGATCGGTCGCAACCATCACGAATGGGTACGGCTCCCACCCGAGTTCGTCCACCAGTTGCACCGTGAGGTTGGCGTTTTGGGTGACGAAGGGATTGGTGAACAACTGCGCCCAATCGAGTTGCGCGGGGGGCGCAGGCACCGTGGTCACGGCATTTTGGACCCGCCGGACCGTGGTCCGGGCGGCGACTTTCTGAGCAGTGAAGATCCCCGACTTCTTTAGGTAGTCCGGCACCGCGGGATTCGTTCCGGCGGGGAGCGGCGACGTGGCGGAGCCGGGGGGTAGGCCGGCGGCGGTCTTGGCGTTGAGCGATTTCGCCCAGGTGATCGCCAGGTCGTTTCGTTCCCACGGGGCGAAGACGGCTTTGATCGACGGGTCGGCGGCGAGAAGTTCCTCGGTGGAGATCGTGCCCAGCAGGATCGTCGGATCACTGCGCATCGCCTCAAGGACACTGCCGCTGTCGATCGTTGCGGCGGTGCGGATTTCTATGTCGAGGCCCAGCGGAAGGGCGCTGAGCGGATCGATCATGGCGGCCCGATAGGCCGAGGCGCCGGTTCGTCCGTCAACGGCGGTTACGCCAACGAGCGGAAGCGACCACACGTCGACGGGCCGATTCAGTTGGAGGACAACGGGGTTCGGACAAACGGATTTGAGTTCGGTCGGGGTCGGGCGGGGAAGTGGTGTTGTGAGAATTGTGGATGTGGTCGGGGTCGTTACGACGGCTTCGGGAGATGGCGTCACGTTGCTGGTACACCCCACGAGCGACACCACGGTGAAGGCCGCCAACAACACTCTCGTGACAGGTGCCGTGGCAATCCGGCCGATCGAACGAGCAACCACGCCCGCCATCGTTTCACGGAACTCCCTGGACGCATCGCTCTCCCAGTGTGATCGAGGCAGCAGAGCGGTGCCCTTCGTCGATTGTGGGTGTCAGCGTCGGGACTCCATCGACCACTTGCCGATGAATCGCTTTGATAGCCAGCCGAAGAACACGAACACGGCAACCCCGAACGCGCATGACATGAACACGGCGGCGAGGAGCTGTTCGCCTTCGAGTCGCGCGGCGTAGCGCTTCATCATCTGGCCGATGCCGACCTCGCCCGATCCGAACAGAAAGTCACCGACGATCGCCCCGATCACCGACAGCCCGGCCGAGATACGCAGGCCGGTGAAGATTGCCGGGAGGGCCGCCGGGAACTGGACCTTCCACAGTCGGGTGAACCGCCCTGCGTTATGCAGGGTCAGCATGTCGTGCATTCCTTGCTCGGCTCCCAGTAACCCGAAGAGGGTGTTCACCACGATGGGGAATACGGCGATGAAGAAGGCGATGAAGATACGCGATGTCTTTCCGTAACCGAACCAGAATCCGATCAACGGGACGATGGCCAGGATCGGCATCGACTGGAGCATCACCGAATAGGGGAACACGGCACGCTCGAGCAGTTTGGACTGGCTCATGAGGGTGGCCAGTGCGATACCGACGATGATGGCGATGATGAGACCGAAGATGGCAATCTTCCCGGTTCTACCGAGTCCGGTGAGCAACTCTTTCATCGCCTCAGAGTTGGCGAAGCCTTTACTCCACACCCTATGTGGCGGCTCAAGGAGGAATCGGCGGCTCTTGTCGAGGACGCCATAGCTCAGGTAGTACCACCCGGCCAGGATCAATGCCCCGAGGATGACCGGCGGGAGCACTATGGCGAACGGGGACTCGCGTTTTGCGCTCACGGGTGGCGGAGCGTCGTCGGGAAGGACCGCCGGTGCAACATCTTGCACGGGGCTCATCGTGGGGCTCGTGGGGCTCGTGGGGCTCATCGTGTTCGTCGTGCTCGTCGTGCTCGTGGGGCTCGTCGTGCTCGTGGGGCTCGTCGTGCTCATACGTGGGCTCCTCGGAGTGCATGGCTGATCTCACCGCTGAGTCGGGCAAACTGCGGGTCGAATCGCAATTCGGGTTCTCTGGGGTAGGAAAAGGGGACATCGAATGACGCCACGATACGGCCCGGACGGGCCGACATGACAAGGACCCGGGTCGACAAAAACACTGCCTCACTGATGGAGTGGGTGATGAAGATCCCGGCAAATTTCTCGCGCTCGAACAGTTTGAGTGTTTCCTCGTTGAGGTACTCCCGGGTGATTTCATCGACCGCGCCAAACGGTTCGTCGAACATGAAAAGCGGTGGTTTCAGGGTGAGGGTGCGAGCCAGCGACGCCCGCATCTTCATGCCGCCCGACAGTGACTTCGGATAGTGGTTCTCGAAGCCTTTGAGACCGACGAGCTCGATAGCGCGTTGGACCTCGACGGCACGCGTCGCTTTTGGCACATCGTGAAGTTCCATGAGCAGCTCGACGTTGCGTCGGACGGTCCGCCAAGGGAACAGCGTGGCGTCTTGAAACACGTAGCCAATGTTGTCGCGGCTCACATTCACTGTTCCTCCTGTCTGCTTCAGCAAACCGGAAGCGATCTTCAATAGCGTCGACTTCCCACAACCCGATGGCCCCACCACGGTCACGAACTCGCCTTTCGAGACATCGAAGGAGACGTCGTCGATAGCTTTCGTCCCGTCCGGGAACTGCATCGAAATGTGTTGGAAGGACAGCGTTGGGGTTTCGTTTTCGTCGGTCGCTGCGGTTGGCTGCATAGTCACTCTCAAGCTACGCCTTATCGTGCCGGTGTTTCGATCGACTGTTTCGGTCGCGTTTCCCTTTCGTGGATTGCGTTTGTCGACTTAGTTCAGTGACCCTCCGCCAGGAACAACGAACGCCAACATTGATAACATCAATGACGTTGGTCACACAACAATGTGCCGGACGGTTCTGACTCGCCGGACACACACTGACGCAGTATTTCGGTATCCGCACCCACCCAGGAGTAAGAATGCGCAACAGAACAACCGTCCTCGTCGGAGGCGCCCTCGCCGCCGCCGTGGCCCTTTCGCCCTTGGTGGCGTCGGCCGCTAAGAAGATCGTCAAGAAGGCGACCTCGTCGGCAACGTCGCTGACGGGTGTCTGCCCCGCCAAACTCGTCATCCAGACCGACTGGTTCCCCGAGGCCGAGCACGGTGCGCTTTACCAAATGATTGGCGCCCCTTATACGATCGATCTCAACAAAAAGACGGTCACCGGACCCCTCATCGCCGCGAAGGGCGTGAAGACCGGCATCGAGATCGAGGTCCGCACCGGCGGCCCGGCCATCGGCTTCCAGGGTCCCTCTGCCGTCATGGCCACCGACTCGTCGATCCAGATGGGCTATTCCTACAACGGCGAAGCCAATCAGTGGGACAAGACGCCGCTCATCTCTGTAGTCGCGCCGCTCGAGAAGAACCCGCAGATGATCATGTGGGA
>JAYVSS010000280.1:0-6080 GCA_043775075.1 Acidimicrobiia bacterium | reverse complement strand
GAAAAGACCATGGCCATGGGTGCCGACGCCGTCGATGTCGACGTTCGTCTCAGCAGCGATGGTATTCCGGTGCTCATTCACGATGCCGACACCCTTCGCACCACCGGCCAACGCGGCAAGGTTTCGTCGATGACCGCATCACAGCTGGGAAAGCTGGACGCCGGCTGGTCATTCGGAACCAAGACCCACCCATTTCGCAATACGAACACATACATACCAACTCTCGAAACAATTCTGAAGCAGTTTCCGAAGGCTTTGCTTTCGATCGACCTGAAAGACGAGTCGATGAACATGATCAAACCCGTCTGCGAACTTCTACGCGCATACAACAGGCGCAACGACGTGTTCGTCGGATCGAACAACGACGACCAAATCTTGGCTTTTCGCAAGCGCTGCCCCGATGTCCAAACCAGCGCAACGATGGTCGACGTGTATGCCTCACGTGACGCTCGGGCGAGCGGGGCGAAGGACTTTGTGTCCGCTGTGGGAGTTGACCAGCCGCCGTATCGAAGCGGCGGCCGAACGCTCGTCGACAAAGCATCACTCGACTTTGCCCACGCCCACGGAATCGCCGTACTGACCTGGGTGGTCAATGATCCGGCCGACATGCAACACCTTGTCGACATCGGCGTCGACGGCATTTACACCTCCTA
The DNA here is from genome assembly GCA_043775075.1 of Acidimicrobiia bacterium. GTDB lineage: Bacteria > Actinomycetota > Acidimicrobiia > Acidimicrobiales > JANYDT01 > JANLQX01. The sequence continues at coordinate 5,427 of JAYVSS010000280.1, read as the reverse complement.
CCCCGACCGGCTCCTCAAGATTCTTCGTCGTTAGCGAGGGTCGGCTTCAGAGAAAAGTCGTCGACCGGGACCAATTCGCGTCCACGTGGACTGAAACGCGCCGACGTTTTCCAGTCCACCTCGACGCGTTCTGGTCTCAGTCAGACGGTCGAGAACTCGAGCTATCGCGGCGACAGGCGACGTTCGACTGACGCAGGGGACTCAGCGGGTTGCTGCCAGGACGACGAACTTCGGATGAGCGCTGAGCTGGCGCACGTTACCGAAGACTTTGGTGAGCTTGGCGTGATAGCCGAGATGACGATTCCCCACGACCCAGATCTCCCCGCCCGGAGCAAGATGACGATGGCTCTGCACGAACATTTGCCATGCAACTTCGTCGCTCATGGCCTTCGTGTGGTGAAACGGTGGGTTACACAGGACAAGGTCGATCGGTGCTGACCAATCATCGCCAAAAACGTTGGCGCACGTGAATGCCGCCCGATCGCTCATCGCCGCGGCGTTGGCGGCAACGTTTCGACGCGCCGTCTCCACTGCGGTGCGCGAGTCGTCCAGAAAGTGCACAGTGGCTTCTTCAAACGCCCGCAGCGCAATGATGCCGAGTACACCGTTGCCACAGCCGAGATCAACAATTTCGCGAGCCACGCCAAACCCCTCAGCGCGCGTAGGAATCTCGGCAGCGATCAATCGCGACCCAAGGTCGAATCGATCCGACGAAAACACGCCGGGCCCCCCAACCATTGTCAGCCCATGTTCTGGAATTGACACCGAGGGACGCTCAATCGGAGGTGCGGCGCGAAACGTATCAAAGCCATCAAAGGTTCGAACTTCGAACACGTGGGCTTTGCGTCGACCGGGATGCGTCGTCACCTGACCAACGGTGCGAAGGATGTCGGCGGTACGAGGCGGAAGGTTCTTGTCCAGTCCGGCGGCCAACACCACGGTGGTTGCATTGCTGATTGCCGAGAGCAGCGAAGCGACGTGGGTGACGAGTTCGGTCGTGCGCGATACATTCCACACCACGAGGTCGATCGGCCCTCCAATCACGGTGGCGAGCGATCCGGCTTCGAGGACTGAGTCCACGAATTTCGGTTGGTGAGCTGTGGTGTTTCGGCGATGATTCGCCTCGATGGCCTGCTCCGCCAAGATTGAGTCACTCAACACAAACGGTTCATAGGCCGCCAGAGAAATACTAAGCGCGCCGAACGAGTCGCCAACAACGAGCACTCGGGCGCCGGGCTTTACCTCGCCCCTCGCTACGAGTGCGGCGACGTGATCAAGGAGGAGAAGGTCCGCGCCATCCCACGCTTGGAGGGTGCCGGTGTGGTCGGCGAGAGCGCGATGGAGTTCGATTTCGCCGAACGGACTGGGGCAACGATGTTCGGCTTGCATGCCTCACACGCTAGCGACCGGAGCACGGCGGTCCTGACCGGCCGGTCTGCACAAACGCCGTTTTCCCTCCGATTTGAGCCAAACGGACTCGTAGGATGGGGTCACCATGTCCGCTGCAGACCTCGAACGCGAACAACTCAACGAGATTCTTCTCGCTCCCGATCCCACGGACGGCTTGCAGATTGCTCTCGAGTCCGGCCTCCTTGCTCGGGTTCTTCCGGAGATCCCGGCCTTGGCCATGGAGCAGGATCCGATACATCGTCACAAAGATGTGTTGAGCCATTCGATTGCGGTGACCGCAAAAACGTCTCCGCGCTTACGACTTCGCCTGGCCGCTCTCCTCCACGATGTAGGAAAGCCTGCTACCCGGCGATTCCGCAGTGGCAAGGTGACCTTCTACCATCATGAAGCCGTGGGCGAGCGTATGGCGACTGTCCGCCTCACCGAACTCGGATACGAGCCGGCGTTGGTCGCTGACGTCGGCCGACTCGTTGGTCTTTCCGGCCGATTTCACGGCTATCAGCACGGATGGGAAGACTCCGCCGTCCGTCGTTACGCCCGAGATGCTGGGCATCTTCTCGGCGATCTCAACGAGCTGGTTCGATGCGACTGTACGACCCGCCACGCCAACAAGGTCGCGGCGCTCCATCAACGTGTTGACGATCTTGAGATTCGCGTGCGCCAGCTCGCCTTTGAGGAGGAGCGAAACGCCGAACGCCCCGACCTCAATGGCGAGGACGTGATGGATCTACTCGGGGTGAAGGGGCGAGCGGTAGGCGATGCGCTTAAGATGCTGCTCGAACATAAGCGCGCTAACGGTTCGTCAGAGCGAGACGAGGCCGTGGCGCTCCTGCAGTCGTGGTGGACAACTCAGCAGTAAGCGCTTTTCTGGTTGTCTTCGGACACTCGCAGCTACTTCTGACCGTGTTGTTTGTCGAGGGCAAGCATGACGTATGCGAATATCCCGCACACGACAAGGAAGGCAACGGCGCTCCCGATGGCGAAGATCGTTCCTTCACTCACCGGAACGTTTCGTTCCAGCGAGAATGAACGCTCCGAGCGACAAGATAGAGGGCACCCAAATCCCAACATAAATTCCGTTGAGTCGCTTGGAGACGTTGTCACCAGCACGAAAATACAGGATCACACTAATCAGAAAACTGACAAAGGCAGCCAATAGCAACGCTGCTTTCAAGACCGTCTCTGGTCTGAGTTTCTTCAGATTCACTTCTAATCTCCGATCGGTCTCAGCACGAATTCCGTTGTTCTGAAGCAGTGCCGATATTCACGGGATCAACCTGATCCCGCTCACCACGCAACGAACCGACCGCCTTTCCGTTGATCCTTCAAGCTGATCGCCTATTTACACATAACCCCCGCCTTCGCCCTAAGTGTTAGCGACGAACCGGCAAGGGTTGGCTGCTCCGACAACAAGGAGCGGGCCATCACATTTAGGCCGAGCAGGTTCTTCGTCCCGTGCTCGGACGCCCAACCTTCTGCCTCGTCCAACATCCGACGGGCCAAGATACGATCGCCCTCGATCGGAGCCGGCTGCTCGAGTAGGAAAAAGGCCAGCAGGGCTTTGCTGATCGAACCGTCAAGAGTGATCCCCGTGCGCTCGCACAGTGCGACAGCACATCGTGCATAGTCGATCGCATCGTCCAGACGCATGGCGGCAAACGCAGCGTTGGCGAGGGCAATGTCGACCGGCGCTGACAGCCCGAGCCGTGCCGCGCCGAACTGACCTCGATACGGAAGCAGCAGGACCTCAAGTTATTCCGCGGCCGGTGCCAGGCCGGGATCGGTGAGGCCAAAAATGCGCAGCATGGATGCCACGCCAGCCCCGCCGACAGCCCCCTGAACCAAAGAAAGTCGCGCGGCAGACTTGCGAACTTTCGAGCCCAACGCCATTTCCAAGTGCGTCAGTGCAGTTGTTCGGCGCCGCAGCCGTTTCTTAGCCGTTATCCCGAGTGGCGATCGTGAGGGCTCCACGAATCATCCTGCGACCACCACCAAGGCGGGTTTCGTCGTCGCCCGCCTCGGCTTCACTTTGGATCAAAACAGCTGTCTCATCGACGCAAACCTCGCTCCAGCGACCGTGGCACCGACAACGACCATTCCGGGGAAGAGCGTGACGTTCTCGATCGGCACCGAGTCGCGCGGTCTCGTGAACATCACCGGTGGCGGAACGATGGCCATCACGCTGCCCGGTTCCACGGCCGCCCGTGTGACGAAAACCGGGCGACTCGTCTGTGCCCCGCTGGCGCCGTAGCGCTCAGGCCTTCGCTGAAACCTTGACCATCGGCGCCGGGAGCTTTGGTTCTTTCCCGTTGGCTAGCGGCAGCTCGATCCACGACGTCTGTCCTTTCGCACACGTTTGCACGGTCGGGAATAGGAGGGTGCCTTCGGTTTTCGGAGCGGTGAATGAAAACGAAAACTTTCCCTCGGTCTTCGCTCCGAGCGAACCACCGCTGAAGGTCAGAACGGAACCGTTCACTGCTGCTTTCAATCCCATCGGAGCGATGCCGGCAAATTTGGTGACTGTGGTCGGCGCCTTCACCGCCAGTTTGGTGGTAGGGGAACCGGCGCAGCCGTGCTTCACCGTCAACGTCACGGTGGTGGGTGCCGACGGTTTGATGAGGGCTGGCGACGCCTCGACATGGGCAGAAGCCGGAACGGCGAGCACCAGCGCTCCTGCGGCCATCCCGACGATAGCGGCAAGTTTTTTGGCGAGGCGAAGCGAGCGAAAGTCCATGAAGTGAAGACCGATGCGAATACCGAAAAGTTCCTGCCGCAAGAGAAAATCTGAGGGATTCGAGCGGACCTGCATCGCTGTCAGACTGGGAGCGTGAACGACCGGCAGTTTGATGATCTGGTGCGGGTGCACAGCCCGTCGCTCGTCACGTTTGCCCGCTCTCTCTCGCCAGACCGGTGGGGCGCCGAGGAGGCAGTTCAGGACACCCTCGTTCGAGCATGGAAGTACATCGATTCCTTCCACGGGCGCGGCTCATTCGAGGGTTGGCTCCTCAGGATCTGTCGAAATGTCATCGTCGACCATTCGATCGCTGCGGCCAAGCGCCCGGTCAGCGTGGACGACGCTGTGCTGGAGGCCGCCTGTGGTGCTTCCGCAATCGACGATTCCCACCAGATCACGGACCTCCTTCGCTCGCTTGCTCCCCACCACACGGAGGTACTCGTCGTCGTTGGCGTGCTCGGGTACTCGTACGAAGATGCCGCCGATCTTCTCGATCTTCCGATCGGCACCGTCCGGTCCAGGCTTACCCGGGCCCGGGCAGTTTTCGCTGAGCGTTTGAACGAAGCAAACACTGAGACCGACACCGCAGATCGCTCGGAGCGAGCGGTGGCGTCGTGAACGATCCATCCGCCGATTCGGCCATTCCCGACGATTCGGCCGGGGCAGGCGCCCGTGTCCCCAACAACGTGTTTGCGCTGAGGGTGCGATCGGGCCAAACAGCCAACCCCGGACATCCGTCGGGGCCCCGGGTCTCTCACGGCGCGCCTGGTGCGGACGACGCGGACAAAGCGCTCGCAGCGCTCCGTTCGTCTCCGTCCGAACCTGTGGTCGCCCGAGCGCTTGTTGCTATTCGCCCAGATGCGAGCCCCGCACTACGCGCCGCGCTGGCCGCAGTTGCCCTCGGTCAGCTGAGCATCGGTCTCGCATGGCTCGTCGGCAAAGTTCCGTTCGGCCAATTGGTCGGCAACCCCACCGCCGGACATCTGTCGCGAGACGCCGCACTTGGCGTGGTGCTCGGCACGATCGGGGCAATCGTTGCGTGGAGGCCACGCTGGTCGCTTTCCCTCGTGCCCGTAGTTGGCGCCATCGTTGCGGTGCAGGCGATTGGATTGGCGTCGGATGCATCAAGCGGGCAAAGCGGATTCCATTTTGAGTTTCCGCACGTGCTCGCCATATTCGTAGGTGTACTTACTTTTCTTGTTTCGCGTCGACGCTCCTTTCCGCATACGTACAAATAGAGAGCGCAAGTTCGGTCCCCAACCGCCGACTTACCGAAGCGCTCC
>JAYVSS010000279.1:0-6413 GCA_043775075.1 Acidimicrobiia bacterium | reverse complement strand
CGCGTGTTGGGTCGAGCAAAATCGCTCGGTTGTAAAGAGATGTAAGGACGAAATCGGTGTCGACGTTTACCCCAAAAGCAGCAGATATTCAACGGGCGTGGCTCGAAGTCGACGCCACCGGTATGACCCTTGGCCGCCTCGGCACCGAAGTGGCATCGCGTCTTCGGGGCAAGCACAAGGCGATCTTCACGCCCCACGTGGATACCGGTGATCACATCATCATCATCAACGCCGAGAAGGTCGCTTTCGACACCAAAAAGGCCGACTCCACGTTCTACCAGCGCTATTCCGGTTACCCGGGTGGTCTGCGTAGCCGGTCCTACGCCGAAATGCTCGCCACGAAGCCGGAAGAATTGATCCGGATCACCGTCAAGGGCATGCTGCCGAAGAACTCGCTCGGCCGCCAAATGATCAAGAAGCTGAAGGTCTACGCAGGCCCCGCCCATCCCCACGGCGCCCAGGCGCCGGTCAAGGTCGACTTCCCCCAGGCCCGCCGGGCCTCCTGAGCAGGAGCAACACGTGTCCCTTCCTCTCGTCCAGGCCACCGGCCGCCGCAAGCGTGCCGTCGCCCGAGTCAGCGTTCGCGCCGGTTCTGGTGTCATCGTCATCAACGACCGCCCGATCGTCGAGTACCTCCCGTCGGAGCTCCTCCGGATGATCGCCACCGAGCCCCTGCGGCTCACCGAAACGCTCGAAGCGTTTGATATCAACGTCACCATGGACGGTGGCGGCGTCTCCGGCCAGGCTGGAGCGCTTCGCCTCGGCATTGCCCGGGCCCTCATTGAGCTCGATCCCGAGCGTCGTCCGGCGCTGAAAAAGGCCGGCTTCCTTACTCGCGACGATCGCAAGAAGGAATCGAAGAAGTACGGCCTCAAGAAGGCCCGCAAGGCTCCTCAGTACTCGAAGCGCTAACCATCGCTTCCCACGGCCCTCGGTTTCACCGGGGGCCGTCGTGCTTTTCCGCCCAAAACGGTTTGATTGCGTGGCTATGAGTCTTCGATTTGGTACCGATGGTGTGCGTGGCGTCGCGAACTCCGAGCTCACCCCAGAGTTGGCCCTGGCCCTCGGTCGCGCTGCGTCGCGAGTGCTCGGCGTGGGCGCATCGCACGCCCGGGTGGTCGTCGGCCGGGACACTCGGCAGTCGGGCGCGATGCTCCTCGGCGCGCTGAGCGCGGGCATTACGTCCGAGGGTCTCGACGTCATCGATCTGGGAATCGTCCCCACGCCCGCTGTGGCGTTGGCGTCCCAGCGAGATCACGTTGTCGGGGCGATGATTTCGGCCTCGCACAATCCGTTCGCCGATAACGGAATCAAGTTCTTCGCCGCCGGGGGTATGAAGCTTCCTGACGCCGTGGAGGCGGCCATCGAGCGCGAGTTGGACGTGCTGTTGCTCAGCGGGCTGTCACCCGACCATGCCGGGGTCGGTGAGGGCGGACCTCGGGGCGTGAAGGTTGGCCCCGATGTTGGTCGAGTGAGTGCCGACGAGACGTTCGTTGAGATCTACGTCGCTCACCTAGTCGGAGCGCTGGAACAGCGGACCCTCACGGGTCTGCGGGTTGTGCTCGACGTGGCCAATGGGGCCGCAGTCCATGCTGCACCAGCGGCGTTTCGGGCCCTCGGCGCGGTGGTCAACGTGCTGCACGATCTCCCCGATGGCGCCAATATCAACGACGCCTGCGGGTCGACCCACCCCGAGTCACTCCAAGCCGCAGTGCTCGAACACGGTGCCGATGTGGGGTTCGCGTTCGACGGCGATGCCGACCGCATGCTCGCCGTTGCCAGCGACGGTTCGCTCATCGACGGGGATCAGATTCTGGCCATGCTCGCCGTCGATCGGCGCGACCGTGGTCGCCTGCCCCATGACACCGTGGTGGTGACGGTGATGACCAACCTGGGATTTCGGCTGGCCATGGCTGGCCGCGGCGTGAACGTCATCGACACGGCCGTGGGTGATCGCTATGTGCTTGAAGCAATGCTGGCCGGTGGCTTCACACTTGGAGGCGAGCAGTCAGGTCACGTGATCAATACCGACGTCGCCACCACCGGCGATGGCACGCTCAGCGCCCTGCTGGTGGCCGATCTTCTGGTGCGGTCGCAACGCTCCCTGGCCGAACATGGGCGAATCATGGAGCGGTTGCCCCAGGTTCTTCGCAACGTCAAAGGCGTCGATCGGTCACGCCTCGAGGGCGCTACCGAACTCTGGGCCGACGTGCGTCGGGTGGAGGAGGAGTTGGCCGGGCGGGGCCGCGTGCTGCTGCGCCCGAGCGGGACCGAAGCCCTGGTCCGGGTCATGGTCGAGGCACCCACGCAACTCGCCGCGTCGGCCGCGGCGGAACAACTCTGCGCCACCGTAGAACGGGTCCTCGGGATGGCGTAGCGCCCTCCGAACTGCACGGGTAACTCCGGCGTCATCTCAAGGCACGTTCAGTTGTGGTCGAAGAGATCATCAGTGGACGTACAACGCCTTATTCCCCAAAATCTCCGCGCCCCGACATCCGTACGTGAGCTCGATATCGATGTCCAGCACGTCGAGGACCTCTTCTTGCGTCGCGGGCTGCGTACTGAACGCTCCAGTATCCGCAAGGTGGCTGAGGAGATCGGGCTCTCCCCGACCATCGTCACCGCAGTGTTCGAGGACCTCAAGTCACGCCAGTTTCTCGACGTCCTTGGTCTTGACCGAAACGATTACCAGTTCAGCCTGACTGAACGAGGGCGCGAGCGAGCTCAGGCTTCGTACAACCGTTGCGCCTATAGCGGCATAGCGCCGGTCAGTCTGACCCGCTACCAGAAGATTTGTCATGAGCTCCGTCCGGAAATCAATATCAATTCGGCGATCGTCAATGCCGCATTTGCTGATCTTGTTCTTTCTCAGCGGACGATCGACCGGATCGGTCCAGCGTTCGTCGCCCAGCGATCGATCTTCTTCTACGGGCCGGCCGGAACGGGGAAGACCTCACTTTCTGAGCGGTTGGTGCGTCTCTACAACGACTGGATCGTGATCCCCCACGCCATCGAGGTGGACGGCTCGATCATCACGGTGTTCGATCCAACGCTGCACAAGCCGGTGACGAATCAGCCCGCGGGATTTGACCCTCGCTGGATTGTCTGTGAACGTCCTCTGGTGGTCGCCGGTGGCGAGCTGGAGCTTTCGATGCTGCAGCTCAAGCGCGATCCCGTCTCCAACGTGTACTCCGCCCCGTTGCAGATGAGAGCGAACAACGGGGTGCTGCTGATAGACGACTTCGGTCGTCAGTTGATTCAACCGGGTGCGTTGCTGAACCGATGGATCGTCCCGCTGGAGCGCCGGATCGACTACCTCTCGCTTGACAGCGGACTGAAGTTTGTCATCCCATTCGAGGTTCTGGTTGTTTTCTCGACGAACCTCGATCCCATGAAACTCGGCGATGATGCCTTCTTCCGGCGTATCCAAAACAAGATTTTCGTCGGTGCAACAACCACCGAAGAATTTGATCTAATTGTCGAAATGGCGGCGGAGAAATATGGACTTCAAATGGAGGAAGACTCGGCCTGGTTGGTCCGCACAGTATGTCGAGAGTTTGGTCGTAGCCGTTTGTATCCAACGTACCCGCATGACCTTTTTCGAATTGTCCGGTCAATCTGCGAGTACGAGCGCACCCCTTACGAGATTGACCGCCGCCATCTGTGGGCGGCGGCGGAGTTGTACTTCACCGTGGGATCGAGTGACGATTGGAACGATGATCACGAGGTCGTGAGCTCGCTCTCGCCGGAGATGAGCGGGGCCGTCGGTGTCGTCGGTGTCGTCGGCGCGGCGCAGTAGCGGGTCGGGTAGTGACCCGGTCGCGGGTCGGCGTGGCGATGCCAGTAACCTCTGTTCCTCATGCCCGCCACTGCTACCGATGAGCTCACCGTTGGAACTCCTGTCGTTGCGACCGTGGAAATGCGCGGCGTGCCGCAAGGGTCCACGGGCAAGGTCATCCACGTCCAGGGCCTCTCGTGGATCCGGTACTGGGTGTGGTTTGACAACGGTCAGCGGGTCGGCACGCTCGGTCGAACGAAGCTGGCCACCCCGGCCGAGTGGGAGCGCCGTCACGACGTGGTTGTGCCCGCGGCTGCGTCCACTGCCGTCGCCGCCATCGAAGGTGGCGCACCAGGCGTCACCGCCAGTGCCGATGTCGGCGGAGTTCCGGGGCATCTTCTTGAGCGCTCCCGGGCGGCTCGCGCCCGCTTCGCCGCCAAAAACGGCTAAGGACCCGATACAAGATAATTGGCGCCAAAGTTGCGTCGTCGGTCCTGCAAGCGTGCCCGTGCGCCCCGCCAACAATCTCGTGGCGGGCGCTATGCGTCATCTCGCCTCGGCGCAATCGCCGAACCCTTCAACCACCGGCCTGTTCGCCGGTCAGACAATCTCAAGGTGGTCACCATGTGTGGAATCGTTGCGGTAACCGGCGCGCCATCAGCTCTGCCGATTCTTCTGAATGGACTGGCCCGACTGGAGTACCGGGGCTACGACTCCGCCGGTGTCGTCCTGCAGCAAGACGGGCTGTGGATGGAGAAAAAGGCCGGCAAGCTGGCCGTACTCGTTGATTCGCTCGGCGACTCGGCGCCGACTGGACCGACCACGGGCATCGGGCACACGCGGTGGGCCACCCATGGCAAGCCCGTGGATCGCAACGCCCATCCCCACGTTGACCACCGCGGCAAGGTGGCGATCGTCCACAACGGCATCATCGAGAACTACCTCGACCTCAAGGCGGCGATGATCGCCAATGGCCACACGTTTTCGTCGGAGACCGACACCGAGGTGCTGGCTCATCTCGTTGGTATCGAGGTTGACTCGGGCTTGCGATTGGCCGACGCGGTGCGGTCGGCGCTGCGCCAAGTCGAGGGCAGTTTCGCCATCGCCGTCCTCCATGCCGACCAGCCGGACTTAGTAATCGGCGCGCGCCGTGGCTCGCCATTAATATGTGGACGTACTGACACGCTCGGTCTGCTGGCTTCCGATATCCCCGCGATTCTTTCCGAGACTCGCGAGATCTATGTGATCGAAGACGACAATGTTGTTGAGGTTCGACCCGGATCGATTGTGGTCACCACGCTCGACGGTACGGTCGTGCAGCCCCAGGCGCGCCACATCACCTGGGACCTCGAAGCGGCGGAGAAGGGCGGCTATCCGGACTTCATGCTGAAGGAAATTCATGAGCAGCCGGCGGCGATCACCGAAACGCTGCGTAGTCGTACGCGCGCTGATGGTTCTCTCGTACTCGATGAGATGCGTCTCACGATCGACGATCTCCGCAAGATCGATCGGGTTTCGATCGTTGGGTGCGGAACAAGTTTCTATGCCGGTCTCGTGGCCAAGTACGCCATCGAACACTGGACCCGCATGCCGTGCGAGGTCGACGTCGCCTCGGAGTTTCGTTACCGCGATCCCGTGCTCGGGCCGTCCACCTTGGTCGTTGGCATCAGTCAGTCGGGCGAGTCGCTCGACACCATGGAGGCCATTCGTTATGCGCGCTCGGCAACGAACAACGCCAAGGTGCTCACCGTAAGCAACGTTGTCGATTCCTCGATGGCTCGCGAAGCCGACGCTGTGCTCTACACCCACGCTGGTCCGGAGATCGGCGTGGCGGCCACGAAGACGCACCTCGCTCAGATCGTGGCGATGCAGTTGCTCGCACTCTATCTCGCCCAGGTTCGCAATACCCAGCACCCGGGCGAGATCAAGGCACTGCTGGAGATCCTTGAATCACTGCCGGAAAAGGTCGAAGCAGCACTGGCGCACACTGATCACATCACGGCGCTGGCCAATCGTTTCGCCGACACCCGGGACTTCTTCTTCCTCGGCCGCAACACCGGCTACCCGACGGCGCTCGAAGGAGCGCTGAAGCTGAAAGAGATTTCGTATGTTCGCGCCGAGGCGTATCCGGCGGGCGAGATGAAGCACGGACCGATTGCGTTGATCGAGCCGGGGAGCGTCGTCATCGGCATCGCCACGCGGGGACGATTGCACGCCAAGATGCTGTCGAACATGCAGGAGATGCGCGCCCGTGGCGCGACCATCGTGTTGGTCGCCAACGAAGGTGACCACGAGACCGAGGCCCAGGCCGACGAAGTGCTGTGGGTGCCGTCGCTCCCGTCCAACGCCGAGCTGTTCATGCCCGCGGTCAACGTGGTGCCGCTGCAGATCTTTGCCTACGCCCTGGCCAAAGCCAAGGGCCTCGACGTGGACAAGCCTCGCAACCTCGCCAAAACCGTCACCGTCGAATAACGCCCGCCTCCACCGCGAGCCCCGCCCTTTGGCCGGCGAGTGGGTGCGTAGGCCAGCGGGGCCAATCCAGTTCCAATTCCAAACCAAACCAAACCAAACCAAACCAAACCAAACCAAACCAAACCAAACCAAACCAAACCAAACCAAACCAAACCAAACCAAA
>JAYVSS010000278.1:0-3544 GCA_043775075.1 Acidimicrobiia bacterium | reverse complement strand
GACGCGGATGACGCGGATGACGCGGATGACGCGGATGACGCGGATGACGCGGATGACGCGGATGACGCGGATGACGCGGATGACGCGGATGACGATGACTGAACACGGGCGCGTCTCACCAGGGGAAACGGATCAGCAAACTCGTCATCGCCGAACATGTCCTCCATGAAATCGCCATCAGTTTCGCCTTGATCGGAGGCGGAGTGGCCATCGGCGAAGCGGCTGGCGAGCTCGGCCCGGAGTATCTGCTGACGCCGACGAGCACCAGCGACGAGCACCAGCGCGAAACACCAGAGCGCTCCAAGAAGGAACAATTGCCACGTGACGCTGATTGGCCGCTTCGGCGAAAGCTCGGCGTTGGTGGCGGCGACGGAGACGCTGTATCCCGAAAACAACGCTCCCGAACGAACCGTTCCCCCGGCATCGATGAGCGAACGAAGGGCGATGGGGCGAACCGTGGAGCGACCGACGTGGAGTTGCCAGTTCTTGCTCGGCGGCACCGAAGCAATCAACAACGAATCCGGTTCAACCGCGCCCTCATACGAACTCTGTGGGGGACGCCGGCGAAGCTCGTCAAGGCGTTCCGCGCCCTGGTTCACGGTGCCGCCGTCCCCGTCGGCCGCCGTGGACGGCGCCGCCGCGCGTTTCGACGGCAGCGGTTTCGGAAGGAGACCGAGGGAGGCACCGGCAGTGTTCACCACGCCATTTCGATCCAGGCCCGCCGCCGATGTGAGCGGCGACCACACCGTCGGGACCCACGCATCGTTTTCGTAAACGGTGAGGTCGGGAGCGCTATCGACGGCGCGGAGGTCGATTTGATCGAGCAGAGATTGGCGGAGATCGGTGGGGATGGCGTAGCGAGGTCCGCTCGACACCGCCCGCTCCACCACCACCAGGTACCGGACGCTGAGGGCGGCAAGGTCGGCACCGAGCCGGGTCGTCGCCCCGGAACGGGCGTTGAGCAGCGCATCGCGAAACGCCGCCAATCGTGGTGTCTCGACCACTGACCACTGGTCGTCAATCGTCGGAAGGCCATCGCGCGATACCGTCAAACCGAGCGACGGCCCGAGCCGGTAGGCCGATGCGGGAAGCACCGCCGGATCGCCGAGAAAGGCGACGCGAAACCCGCCATCGTTGCGTCCGCGCATCCAGCTGAGTTTGTCTACCGGAGCCCGTAGCGGGCGACCCCAACGACCGTTGGCCGACGCCGAGACGACGGGTAGGGCCGACAGGGCCACGGAAACAAGGGCGATGCCAGCAAAACCCTGCCGCCATCCAAATCCCCGTCGACGAACTTCGGCGACCAGTGCGCCGAGCCCTTCGGCCGCCGCCCGACAACTTCCATAGGCCGCCGGCAACAGGAGCAACGCCGGGCCGGGAACTGCAGACGGCAACCAACCGCGACCAGCCAGCCAGGCCAGGAGCACGGAGCCAACGATAAGCATCCAACAGCGGATGGCGAGAAGCAGACGCTCGCCGTCGGCAACGAGAAGCGGGAAGACCGCGGCAATCACAAAGAACCCGCCGAAAAAGGCTGAGCCGATCGCCCCGTGAGCCGATGAGTGGAGGCGCAGAAGTTCGTCGATACGCAGATGCGACGTTCGGGCGGCGTCGTCTCCGACGAACGACCAGCCGGAAAATCCTGACCGGGAAAGGGAAAGGACCAACGGAAATACCAACACGAGGGCACCAGCGAACGCCACGACGCCATGTCGAGCGACCGATCGGAGCGCTCCCCGGCCCGAGGTGACAGCAACCGCCAGCCCCACGAGCACAATCGTCTGTACCCAAACAAATGATGTACCAGGACCCATCGCGAAGCACACCGCGAGCAACATCGCCAGGCGGAGTGCGGGTGCGTCGGCGAACGCGAAACGATGCAACCCCCGAGTCCGTCGTGGAGGCAATCCGTCAGCAACGGACGCGGTTTCGTTGCGGTGGCTCAGCACCCGATCAAGGGATCGCATAAACCACGGGAACAATGCATATCCCCACAGCGCGGCGCGGTTCCCCGTCGACAGCGCGTCAAACGGGATAGGAGCAAGGAGGTATGTAACCGACGCGCCGATCGCCACACCTATGCGTCCCTCATCCACCGATGAGCCATCGCGCACCGACCGCCACATACCAACTCCGCCTAACAACAGCGGAACCACCGCCATCAGGGTGCCAACCAACCCCGTGGCCCCGAGGGCAATTGTGGCGGCCAACGCGGTCAGGGCGAGGCCGGGATCGGCGACCCCGAAGTGACCGAGAGCTGGCTCGTGCCAGCCAGACAACGCCAACCGCCACAGATCGGCGACCGGCGGCAGGGGAACCAGACGCCCCGCTCGCCCTATTCCGCTCCCGAAGAGCCCTCGTGAGCCGAACACGACGACGGTGCCGACGAGGGCAAACGAGCCAACGGCCAGCCGTCCGCCTCGGCGACTTCCCAGGGCGCGTTCAGCGACGCGCCAGAGCCGGGCGGTATCAGCAGTGAGATCGGAGCGCACGCCAGCGCGAAACCTACGAGAGACCGGGACCAGTTCTCGACCCAGATCGCCACTCCCGCTGCGCCTGGCCTGAGCATGGGCCGACGAACGATCAGCCCGACGACCCAAGGCCAAACGTAGGGCGGTGAACCGCGACCGCCGACCACCGACCGCAGCCGCCGACGGGGCACCACGACGCAACGCTTGCAGCACGAGGAGCGGCAAAACGATGACCAATTGGGTGCCGGTGGAATTGGCCACAATCGAACGAATCCGGTTCCGCTCGCGCAGCAACCGCTGCTCGGCCACCGGACGGACCTCCGATTCCGATGGAATTGGCCGAGCCAAGGCTGGGCCTTCAACCGCTTCGGTAAGGCCGTGCACCAAACCCTGATGGGCGACACGGGCCGACGGAACGATGACCACGCGCCCACCGGCGCGCCGAGCACGCAGACACAGATCGAGGTCTTCTCCCAGATCAGGCCCGGGAGCCACACCCGAACCCGGGTTTGTGCCCGTGGCCGGGTCAGTGAGCGAGGCGAGGTATCCACCAATGGCGGCGAAGGTCTCGGTCGAAACGAGCAGGGCGGCGCCATGGGCCGCTGTCACTTCGCGCACCTGGTCGTGCTGGCCCTGATCGAGCTCGTCGAGTTCGACGAGCGACACCGGAGTGCCCACTCGGTCGATGGCGTAACCGAGGGAGAGGAAGCGCTCGTGGTTTTCCCAGGCCACCACTTTCGGGCCGGTGACCGCAGCTGCGAGGGAAACGGCGCTGCTCGATAACAGCCGAACGGCGTCCGGGGCAAGAGCAATATCGTCGTGACAGAAAAGGTAATGCGACGCGCCCTGCACCATCTCGGTCACCAGGTTGGCGGCGGCACCAAAGCCGATAGGGCGCTCACAACGACGCACGAAGGCGCCCGGAGCAACGGCGGCGACCCGATCGAACACGGCATCGTCCGAGCCGTCGTCGATCACCAGTATCGAGAGGTTTCGCTGGTCCTGGCCGAGGAGCGACGCGAGCGTGTCGTCGAGGGCCGGGCCGGGATTGCGGGTGACGACCACGGCGACCA
>JAYVSS010000277.1:0-3264 GCA_043775075.1 Acidimicrobiia bacterium | reverse complement strand
ACAACCACTGCATTTCAGTAAGTGTACTTAGCACCTGAATGAGATCAGCGGATTCGGCGGCCAGGTCGTCACACACGACAGGCAGCGGATCGACGCGGTCGGTGGTCATCGTTTGTTCGTCATGTCGGCTCAGTTCAGGTTGGTGAAGATCGTGCGGATTGCCGCGAGGTTACGCATGGACCGGTGGTCGACGCGGGGCCCACGGTGCCGCCACCTCAAGCTGCGACGCCAGGCGTAGGAGCACGTCCTCGCGTCCGTAGGCACCAACGAACTGAACTCCGATCGGCAGGCCATCGGCACTCCAGTGCAGCGGGAGTGACATTGCTGGTTGACCGGTGCCGTTGAACTGCGATGTGTATTGGAGAAGCATTCGCACCCGCCACCCTGGTGGCGCCGAGGGGTCGGTCATCCAGCCGATGAGTGGGGGAGGTTGGGCAATCGTGGGCGTAACCAACACATCGAACCCGGCCCCCCCATGGTCGGGGGACGTCCACCATTGCGCCATCCTGCGTTGGTATGCGTGCACATAACCGACAGCGGCAAGATACTGCGCGGCTGTGATCGACTGGCCCAGCGAGTAATAGAAAAGATTCTCCGGCTCGAAGTCTTGATCCGTGACCGGACGTCCAATCGCCGTCTCAATGGCGCCAACATCATTGGCCATGTTGGCGCACATTATCGTCACGAAATTATCGCCATATCCCTGATCGATGAGCACCTCCGGTCGGGCCGCCTCCACCCGATGACCGAGAGACTCCAGCAGCTTCACCGCACCGTCGACCGCAGAGACACACTCGGGATGCACGGTGTGACCGTCCAGGGTGGGTCCGGCAAAGAACCCGATCTTCAGCGGCTCAACTGCGGCGCCCAGCTCGTCGACGTACGGACGAAGCGGAGTCGGCGCAGCGTACGGATCGCCCGGCGCGTAGCCATGGCACGCGTCGAGAAGGGCAGCGCAATCGCGCACCGATCGACTCACCACGTGACCTGCGGTCGAACCGGCCCACCCCTCACCGACACGGGGTCCCTGAGAGATCCGGGCCCGTGTCGGCTTCAGGCCAACGAGCCCGCACTCGGAGGCGGGGATGCGGATCGAGCCACCACCGTCTGTTGCGTGAGCGACCGGCACAATTCCGGCGGCCACGGCGGCAGCTGACCCTCCCGACGATCCGCCGGTGGAGTGATCGGTGTTCCACGGGTTTCGGGCCGGGCCGTATGCCAACGGCTCGGTGGTGATGGTGGTGCCGAACTCCGGGCTGTTCGTCCGGCCCAGCGAAATGAGGCCGGCCGCTCGAAACCTTTCATAGTGATGCGCGCTTACGGTCGGCCGGATATCAAGCGCTTGTAGCAGTCGCGAACCGTAGTGGCACGGTTCGCCGGCGATGTCGAGTTCGAGGTCCTTCATCGCCGTCGGGACTCCAGCGTAGGGTCCGTCCCCCGGTTGGGTTGTCGCGGCCTCGCTCCGAGCGGACTCGAACCGAGTGGTGGTGAAACAGTTGAGCAGGGGCTGGAGTTTCTCGGCCCGAGTGATGGCGGCCTCGACCAGTTCAGCCGCGGTGACTTCTCGCCGACGAACGAGATCGGCCTGAGCAGTGGCGTCGAGGGTGGCGAGTTCTTCCGGGAGGGCCATGGCGCTCGACTCTAAGCGGGCCCCTCCCTCCGCACGGCATCGGCGGCCCGAAGTGGGTCCGTCTGTTGCGTCAGACTGGTGGGCATGATCACGCTTTTCCACAACCCCCATTGAAACTCTTCCGTGAACGCGCTGAAGATCCTGCAAGCGCGCGGCGTCGAGTTCGACACCGTTGAATACATGAAGACCAAACCGTCTCGCGAACTGCTCATGGAGATCGTCGAGAAGCTCGACGGCCCAGTCGAAGGTCTCGTGCGAAAAGATTCGGTGTTCGCCAAACTCGGCCTCGTCGAGGCGGACTACATCACGCCCTCCGCCGTGGTCGAACTGCTCACCAAACACCCCAAACTGCTGCAACGGCCCATCGTGATGACGGACACTGGCGCCGTCATCGGTCGCCCGAAAGAACGCGTGGCCGAACTCCTCGACCGATCGTAGGAGCGGTAGC
Source organism: Acidimicrobiia bacterium (assembly GCA_043775075.1). GTDB lineage: Bacteria > Actinomycetota > Acidimicrobiia > Acidimicrobiales > JANYDT01 > JANLQX01. The sequence goes on along the minus strand of JAYVSS010000277.1, from coordinate 1,186 downwards.
AGGTGTGGTGCAGTTTCACAGACCAACCGTGGCTTCGATGACCGGGCGGGGAGCACCTTGATTAGCCTTTGGCGCCACAACCGGTCTTTGACGCCACCGTCGGCCGAGCCTCGGGCGACGCACCCGAAAGTTAGCGACCGCCATCGCGGTGAATTGTCATCTGCGCCCCGGTGGCGGTGAGTACCACCGTGGCCCCGCCGAGCTGGCACAACTTCGGCCGGATCGGCATCGACGCCTGAACCGCCGCAATCGTGGCAGCAACTTTGTCGGGTTTGGCCATCAACGTTCGTGCATGAAAGCGAAGGATACGAAAACCCTCGGACAACAGATTCTGTCGACGATCGTCTCGATCAACCCTGTCATCTCCTTCGTGGCCCTTCCTGCCGTCAACTTCGATGAGAAGACCACGATTGAGATCAGCAAAGTCGGGATAGAACACCCACCGTTTCTCAACACCCAAGACCTCGATCACTGCTTGGCGCACCAGCCCGTCGATACGTTGCCGTCGAACGCCCTGAGCCAAAAGAGTCTCGGCGTAGCTACCCGTCGGCAGCTGTGAACCACGACGATCGAGAACAACACGCAGGCTCCGAGGTACGCGACGAACGTCGATGGCCACTAACAACGCGGCGAGGAGCTCGTCGTTCCAATCACGAGGACATCATCGTTGCCACCACCTGAGCTTGGGCTCGAGCATGCCCCGCGGTGACTGATCGCGCTCGTTGGTCCGCCCCGCTCAAGATGAGCCGCCAGACGGTTCCGCCAGTGAGTGGCGCACACGAAATGGAGCCGGTCGGACGAGTCGCGCCGTTCCGCCGAGGGAGAGCGGCGATCGGCAAACTCTGGCCAAAGACCACTCAAAGACTGGAGGTGTCATCGAAGACCAATGACGGAGCGCCATATTCAGTCATTGATGCCACAGTTGGTCTTTCAGCGGGGCTGGGTGGAGGGGCCGGGTGGATCCGGGGATCCGGTCAGCGGGCAGCGACGGCGCGGGTGAGGGACCGTTGCAGATCGCCGCAGGGCATGACCTCGACGCCATTCGCCAGGCCGAGCCAGGCGGCCATCGAAGCCAGTTCGTCGGCCAGTTCGGTGGCTACTTCGGTCTCATCGATCCCCACCTCGCCCCACGACGACTGCACCCGAAGCACCCCCGCCTGGCGGTCGGCCTTTAGGTCAACGCGAG
>JAYVSS010000276.1:0-9346 GCA_043775075.1 Acidimicrobiia bacterium | reverse complement strand
TACGACCCGGCGTTTGCCTACGAGCTGGCAGCAATCATCAGCGATGGCCTGAAGCGCATGTACGGCGACAAGCCCGACGACGTGTTTTATTACGTGACCCTGTACAACGAGAACATGCTGATGCCCGCGCGGCCGGCCACAGTAAGCAGCGCCGATATATGTCAGGGTATGTATCAATTCAGCCCGGCACCAGCGGGACGGGCGGACGATCTGCCGACCGCCACGATTGTGTTCAGTGGCACGGCCTACGTGGCGGCGAACGAAGCGTCGGAGGTCTTGGCGAATGACTACGGCGTGGCCACCGAGATGTGGAGCGCCACGTCATACAAGACGCTGCGCGAGGATGGCCTCGAAGTCGAACGATGGAACCGCCTTCACCCCACCGAAGCGCCCCGTGTGCCTCTGGTGACGTCGCTCCTCGCCGACGCCCCCGGACCGATTGTTGCTGTGAGTGACTTCATGAAGGCGGTCCCCGACCAGATCGCTCGCTTCGTTCCCGGCGGATCGTCACGGTTTCATGTGCTCGGGACCGATGGATACGGTCGCTCCGACACCCGGGCGGCACTGCGTCGTCACTTCGAGACCGACGCCGCGCACATCGTCGTCGCCGTGCTCCACGCCCTCGCCGCCGAGGGCAAGGTCTCACCGGACGTCGTGGCCAAGGCCATCGCCGCGACGGGTATCAACGCCGACGCCCCCGACCCACGCGTGGCCTAATCCCGCTGCTCTCGGCCGGCGTCACTGACCAATTAGCGACACAATGACCGGATAACGACGTCGCCGTTTGGTCACCCTGTCGTTGTTTGGTCACTGAGCTTGAGCCACGCGGCGGGTCGACTCGCCGTCTTTGCCTGCGCGAAGTACGTTCTCCTGGCATGATCTCCGGTGCCGACGTTGTTGTTCCCGCTCCGCCGCACAGGGCGACGGATGAGCTCGCTCAGCTTGACGCCACGGGTCAGGCGGAACTCGTTCGGCGCAGTGAGGTAAGCGCCAAAGAATTGGTCCAGGCGGCGATCACCCGAATAGAAGCACTCGACGATCCGAGCAGCGGCTTGAACGCCGTGATCCATCGCCGATTTGAACAGGCGTTGACAGAGGCGGACGGACCGCTCCCCGATGGCCCGTTTCGCGGGGTCCCGTTTCTGTTGAAGGACCTCTGGCCGTCCTCTGCCGGCGATCCCATGCATCTCGGCAATCTCGCGATGAAGGCCGCGGCGTACCGGGCACCCACGGACGCCAACTTGGTGCGGCGCTACCGGGCGGCTGGTTTCGTATTTGTTGGACGGACGAATACACCGGAGTTGGGCTTGGTCGCCACCACCGAGCCGCTGGCATACGGCCCGACGCGCAACCCGTGGAACCTCGGGCATGGACCGGGAGGATCATCGGGTGGAGCGGCCGCCGCGGTGGCCGCTCGACTCGTTCCGATCGCCAATGCTTCCGACGGTGGCGGCTCTATCCGCATACCGGCGTCGGCGTGCGGATTGATTGGCCTGAAGCCATCGCGCGGCCGTAACTCCATGGGCCCGGCACAGGACGAGTGGGGCGTTTCCGTCCAGCACGTCGTTGCCCTCTCGGTGAGGGACTGCGCCCTCGCCCTGGACGCGACGTGTCGCCCGTTTCCCGGCGACGGAGTCATTGCCCCTCCCCCACCCGATGGCACATTCGCTGCTGCCCTTGAACGCCAACCCGGTCGCCTTCGCATCGGCGTCCTGGCCGTTTCGCCGGCATGCGATACCGAACCGCAATGCTCAGCGGTGGCCGTGGCAACAGCGGGCCGGCTCGCCGTGCTCGGCCACGACATACAGGAGTCCTATCCGAGCGTGCTCGATGGGCTGGCGGCGTTCGGCGCTCAGTTCTCCACCCAGTGGGCGGTAAACGCTGCGGCAAACGTGGCTCGAATGGGTCGACTCATCGGCCGTGAACTCGGGCCCGACGACGTGGAGCCTACTACCCAGCTTCTCGTGGACATGGGCCGAAGGGCTACCGCCTTGGAGTTGAACGAATCAATGGCGGCGATGACGGCCATGCGACGGGCGTTAGCGCTCTGGTGGGCCGACTCGACGGAGGCTGACGGCGGCGAGGGATTCGACATTCTCGTGACGCCAACGATGGCTGCGCCCCCACCTGTTCTCGGCCTTTTGGAGACATCGGCCACCGACCCAACCCGACCGTTTCGCCAATCCACCCCGTTTGCTACGTTCACCTCGTTCGCCAATGCGTCTGGCCTGCCGGCGATCAGCGTTCCGATGGGCATGAGCAGCAATGGCCTCCCGATCGGAGTGCAGTTGGTGGCGGCCTACGGTCGTGAGGATCAGCTGTTGCAGTTGGCCGCGCAACTCATGGCGCAATGACGATCAAGCGAACTAACGCTTGACCTTGAATGGTTTGTAGTTGCGGTTACGCGCTTCGGCGAGGGAATCCGGGCCGAAGGTGGCACCCTGACCAGACTCGACGAGTTCGTCGATTGTGGCCTTCGGCGTGGCTGCGTGGTCAAGGTCATACACCACCTGCGTGCGCTTATCGCCGAGGAAGCGGAAGTGTTCAAATCGAGAAGGACGGCCAGACATGGTCTCTAGTTTCGCACCGGCGCGCGAAGCGGGAGCGCACCCACATGGGCACACTCCCGACTCGAACAACGGATATTGCAAATCTGCGGAAAACTCACGTTGACCAAACGACATCAGAGGGGACCATCATCTGAACAGTCTTCGTGAGGGTGACTGGCGGGTATTCGCCAGCTGGTCCAGCAAGCCGACTAGCGGCCAGCCACCTCCAGGATCCCAAAACTTTTTCCTACGGAAATTTGGACCACCTCCTTTTCTCTGGTTTATGTATCTAAGCACCGTCGAGAATGCAATGCCAGCTTTTTTCGTCAATAGGTCCGAGCGACCTAGGCACCGGCCGGCAACGGCGCTTCTGGTCCGAGTGCTCCAATAGCGACGAGGTAGTTCAGTTCGCCGTCGAGCACCGCTTTTACGTGTGCCGGAGCAATATCTCGCCCACTTTCCAGCATGCGCATGACCAACGAATCGACGGAGTCTTCGGCTCCAACAACAACAAGGGCACCACCCGGCCCGGCTGATGTTGCCACGCCCCGGCCCGCCATGTCCGAGACGTGCCAGTCGACCAGGTCGCGCACGTCGCTGTAGGTGATCTGTGCGCGGACTTCCTCCGGTAGGCGTCGCTCGATCCACACGACGGCCTCAGCGAGATCGAGCACCGGTTCGGGCGTGAACGCGTCGAGACGCCGCGTCTCCCGACCGATCATCACCGCCGCTGTGATGAACACCAGCACCGATGCTATGAGCACGTAGGGAATCATGAAATTAAACTCACGGCGCGAACAGGGCTTCCACATATTCGTCGGGATCGAATGGAATCAGATCCTCAACGCCCTCCCCGAGACCGACGAGCTTGATCGGTATGCCGAGCTCGGTCTGGATGGCGAACGCAATACCGCCCTTGGCGGTGCCGTCCAGTTTCGTCAGAACCACGCCGGTGATGTCCGCCACGTCGGCAAACTGCTGGGCCTGCACCAAACCGTTTTGACCCGTCGTGGCGTCGAGCACGAGAAGAACTTCGGTCACGATGCCTGGGTGGCGATCAGCAATCCGGCGAATCTTACGCAGCTCCTCCATCAGATTGGTCTTGGTTTGCAGGCGACCAGCGGTGTCGCCCATCACTAAGTCGACCTGTTTCGACGCCGCCTTCTCCACCGCGTCGAAGATCACCGATCCTGGATCGCCGCCTTCAGAACCTCGTACGAGGGTGGCACCGCTTCGATCTGCCCACATACCAAGTTGCTCGGCGGCAGCAGCCCGAAACGTATCGCCGGCGGCCACGATCACCGAACGGCCGTTGGCGATTTGTTGCTTCGCAAGCTTGCCGATGGTGGTTGTTTTGCCCACCCCATTCACCCCGACGAACAACCAAACATTTGGGCGCCCCGGCTCAAAACGGAGGCTCCGGTCGGCGGACACCAGCTTCTTCTTGAGATCGGTCTTCAGGGCGTCGACGAGCTCCCCGGCCGAGCCGATGGACTCGCTCTTTACTCGCCGACGAAGGTCGTCGAGGAGGGTCGTCGTGGTGCCCACGCCCACGTCGGCCAGAAGGAGCGCTTCCTCGAGGTCATCGAACGTTGCCGCATCGATCTTCGAACGTCCGAGTACTGAACCAACTACCCCGCCGAGGGCAGACCGCGCTTTAGTCAGACGATCACGAAAGCGAGGACTTTCTGCGGGGATCTCCACCGGTTCTGGTGTCGTCGATGCTTGCTCCTCGACGGCGAACTCATCGCCGGAGGAGTCCGAGGAGGAGGCGACCTCGGCGCCAAGATCATGCCGTTCAACGGGGTAGAGGGGTTCGACGGTTTCGACCGACGAGTCAATCGTTGGGCGGTGCGGCGGCGTCGCCAGTTCGCCACGCTGACGTCGGGACCGGGCCAGGACAAATCCGAACACGCCCAACACCACAACCGCAAGACCGATCAGAACAAATTCCACAGTTCACGATCCTACGGGCCTGCGGTCTGAACCCTAAGACCCGCGCCGATAGGTCAACATTTCTCGCGTCGATTGTCTTGGCCGCCAGCAGGCTGGCCGATTCATTTTGCTATGTGTACTGGTCGGCTCGTCTACCGGCTCGCCTTCTTGCGGCCGGTATCGTCCAGGTGGTGAGTATTCCCACCCCCCACCTCGAAGCGCCGGCTGGCGCAATCGCCGACATCGTGCTGCTTCCGGGCGATCCCCTAAGAGCCCAGTTCATTGCCGAGAACTTCCTCGAAGGCGCCGAGTGTTACAACCGGGTGCGCAACATGCTCGGGTACACGGGTACCTACAGGGGCACTCGAATGAGTGTGCAGGGCACGGGTATGGGCATGCCATCGATGTCCATCTACGTGACCGAACTACTCCGGTTTTACGGGGCGAAAACGGCGATTCGCATTGGTTCGTGCGGGGCGATCCTGCCGTCGATTGCCCTCGGCGACGTCATCATCGCCCTAAGTGCGCATACAACCTCGAATATGAATCGGCGATACTTTCGAGGTATCGACTACGCCGCCACGGCGTCGTTCGAGCTGGCCAGCGCGGCTTCGAGACTTGCTCAGGAACGAGGCGCCGCCCACCACGTTGGACCAGTTCTGACCAGCGACGCGTTCTACGACGACGACGTTGAGACCTTCGAATTAGTGGGTAAGCACGGCACCCTGGCCGTTGAAATGGAATGCGCCGCGTTGTACACCATCGCCGCCCGCGAGGGGGCACGGGCACTGTGCATGGCGACGGTGAGCGATCACCTCGTGAACCACGAAGTGATGAGCAGCGACGACCGTCAGACCGGGTTTCGAGCCATGGTCGAGCTGGCACTCGAGACCGCCGTAGCTACGGCTCCATAACTGAGGAGAAATTTTCTCTTGGCAGGCCCTACGCCCGAGTGGCGACCTTTTCACTCACTACTTTCGATGAGCCTCCGGGTTGCATGGTCACGCCATACAGGCAGTCGGCAGCCTCCATCGTTCGCTTTTGGTGGGAAACCACCAGGAGCTGCGCCTCCGCCCGGAACTCATCGAGAAGAGCGATGAACCGGTGAAGGTTCACATCATCCAGCGCAGCCTCCACTTCGTCCAGGAGGTAAAACGGGGACGGCCGCGACCGGAACACGGCGAAAAGGAACGCCATCGCCGTGAGCGAACGTTCACCACCGGAAAGCAGGGAGAGTTTCCGGACATTCTTCCCGCTCGGACGGGCCTCGACTTCGATACCTGTCTCCAACGGGTTCGTTGGGTCAGTGAGCGACAGGCGACCTTGACCGCCCGGGAAGAGCGTGGAGAACAGACGTTCGAAGTTTTCCGCCACGTCGGCAAAGGCCGAAGTGAACACCGTGACGATTTCGTCGTTGATGGCCTTGATGACTTTGACAAGGTCTCGGCGCGAGGTCTTCACATCATCGAGCTGACCTTCGATGAGCAAATGACGTTCCTGCAGCGAGGTGAATTCCTCTAGCGCCAGCGGATTTATGGGGCCGAGCAGACGAAGGTCTCGCTCAAGGTCTCTCGCCCGCGTGGTGGGCGCAGTCGCGGCATTGGGCATCGGCGGACATTCCGCCAGGGCTGCAGCCTCAGGCTCAACTTCGAACTCGCGTCGGATGGACGCGACGAGCGTCTCCAACCGGAGGCGGATCTCGGCATCTTCGATTTCCGTGCGCTGGATGTTTTCTCGGAGTTGTGAGAGTTCGCGCTCGGCCGACTGCCGTTCCTTCCGAAGCCCGTCGAGGCGACCGGTGGCCGCTCGTGCCGCCTCGTTTTGCCGACGTCGGGCTTCACGCAACTGCACGATGCCGACTTCGAGCTGTTCGGCCCGATCAAGAACAACGGCGTGCAGCGATTCGGTGTGCTCAGCCAGCGCGTCGAGTTCATGACGCCGGATCTCCGCTTGTTCCCGTTCTTCCACCGATCTTGATAAGCGCGCTTCAATTTCGTCGAGCCGGGCACCGAGCATGCGCCGCCGCTCCTCGATCCCCGCCGCCTGGACTTCAAGTTCCCGTCGGAGTGCCGCCACTGCTGCAGTACGAGCGTCCAGACGCTGAGCCGCTTCACGCCTCGCCGCCTGCCGGAGGGCCATCTCACTTTCCGCTTCGACGAGCGCGGGGAGCGAATCGTTGAGCGAATCGACGTGGTCTCCATCTGCGCGCTGACGATCGGCAAGCTCCGTGCGTTGAGATTGGATGCTTTCCAACTCCGCCAACGCTTCGGCCCTATCGGAGACCAAACGGGGTTGAGATGTACGCAGCGCCCCCAGCCGAGACACCAGCCGCTGATGATCGGCGAGCCGCTCCTGCTCGGCTGACCGGGCGGCCGACGCCGCCTGGCGGGCGTCGCGCAACGTCACCCGGGCGGCGTCTAGGGCGACGGTGGCGCGTTCGGCATGCTCTTTCGCCGTGGCAGCGTGGGTGGCAGCGTCGTCTCGAGCCGCTCCCGTGGCGCCCGACGAACCGGCCCCGGCCCGCCATCCGGCCACGCTAAAACGGTCGCCGCCCTTGGTCACGACCACGGCATCCGGATATCCCAACGCCAGATCGAGCGCGTCGGTCCACGTGCCGTCGACGATCACGGCCGATCGGAGAAGAGCGTCGAGGAGTGGACCCACGGCCGGGTGCGACGACCGAACGCGTGAGCGCACCGGCGACCCGCCAGGAACGCCATCAGCTGGAGGTCCGGGATTGACTGTGGCGGCAAGTGCTCCAAGGGCGAGGACGGCGCCGCTGGTCTTCCCATCGTGCAACCGATTGAGGGCGACACGGGCGGCATCGGCGTCGGTCACGACGACGGACGAAACCGCCTCGCCAATCGCCGCTTCAAACGCCGCCTCCCAGCCGGCATCGATATCGACGAGGTCAAGCAGGGTCCCAACGATTCCATCCAAACCAGCGAGGCGTTTGGCCCCAGCCTTGGCCCGGGCTTCATCGAGCGCAGTGGTTAGAGCTTCCAAACGAGCCTGCCAGGCGCGCCGCTCACCTTCGGCCAATCGCAGCGCCTCCTCGCCCGCCGTAACGGCAGTGTCCGCGTCCGACAGGGCCGCCTCGGCTGCCACGCGGTCTGACGTGGCGCTGGCTACCGCCAGCGCTTCCTGGGCGGACTCCCCTCCGGCCTCGCCCACCTGAGCGGTGATTGCGTTGAGTTCGGTCTCCATCTGGGCGGCCTGATCGGCCAGACGGGTGACTCGCTCGCTCAGAATAGTGAAACGTCCATCAGCGCGCTGAACTTCAGCGCGCGTACGTTCTGAGGCCGAGCGCGCCCCGTTGAGTTCTCCACGGACTTGAGCGGCAGTTGGCCCGGTGCGATCGGAGTCGTCGGTATCGGCGCCCCACTGCTCCAAGAAGTCGTTACGGGCGGTGGTAAGCGCAACCTCGTCGTCGTCTAGGGCATCAAAGCGGGGCGGCAGGTTAGCCGCGAGATGGTCGACATCGTTGAGCTCAGAGGTAAGTCGAGCGGCGTCAACCGACAGCGTTTCGACCACGCCTTGATCAAGGAACGCGTTCCGATCGCGCTCAATCGACCGGCGGCGTTCTCCGAGGAAGGCCAACTGGCCCCGGGCCTTTTGATACAGCGACTCGGTCCGGGTGAGGGCGTCGTTGATGTCGTGACCGGCGAAAGGATCGTCGATGCGTTCCGCCGCCGCGGCGCCACCCTGACCGTAGGAGGACAGCTCGGCTTCGGCCATCGTGACCTCGGCATCGAGCTTGGCCAACACGCTTCGCAGTACCTGCTCGCGGCCGGCGAACTCCGATCTCTGGCGGGCGCTGGTTTCGGCTCGGGTGCGAAGACCGGCGAATTCCCGACCCGCAACATGGAGGCGAATAGACGAAAGCTCGATGGACATCTCCTCGTGCTTGCGGGCTGCCTCGGCCTGACGCTCCAACGGACGCAAGGTGCGACGGATCTCGCGCAGCACATCGCCGAGGCGCACGACGTTCACCTCCGTGGCTTCGAGGCGCCGCTGGGCCCGCTCACGCCGCTTGCGGTACTTGAGGATACCCGCCGCCTCTTCCACCACGGAGCGTCGATCCTCGGGTCGAGAGTCCAAGATGGCCGCCAACTGGCCCTGACTTACGATGACATGCTGCTGGCGCCCGACGCCCGAATCGGACAGCAGTTCCTGAATATCAAGAAGGCGACACGGCACGCTGTTGAGCGCATAGTCGCTCTCTCCTGTGCGGAACAGGGTGCGAGTAATAGTTACTTCCGGCAGGTCAACGGGGATGCGACCCGAGTGGTTGTCAATCGTCAGCGTGACCTCCGCTCGGCCCAGCGCCGCTTTCTTCGACGTGCCGGCGAAGATGACGTCTTCCATCTTGTTCGAGCGAATCGCCCGTGCTCCCTGGGCCCCAAGCACCCACGCCACGGCGTCGACAATGTTCGACTTTCCTGACCCGTTCGGCCCAACAACCACCGTCAGCCCGGGCTCGAGCTCCAGGTGGGTGGTTTCAGCGAAGGACTTAAAGCCCTTCAGGGTGAGCGACTTGAGGAACATGCAGCCGAAAATCCTCGCACACGCCAGCTTGTTGAGGGTCCTGGGGAAAGCTCAGCCAGATCTGGGGAAAACCCCGTGGCCACTGTGGAAAACCAGCGTTGTTGCCATATGCCGGTCGGTGTCGACTGCGGTCAACGTTGGCAGTGCTCGCAGTAGACGGCCGATCGTTGGGCGACGATCACGCGAACGAGGCGTCGGCGGCACTGGGGACACGGTTGACCGCCCTTGGCGTGAACCCTGTGGGCCCGCCCGTAGGTGCCCGGCTGGCCAAACAGGTCGACGTACTGGCCATCACCGAGCGTCGAGCCCCGAGC
>JAYVSS010000275.1:0-3747 GCA_043775075.1 Acidimicrobiia bacterium | reverse complement strand
CCACGTTCTTCAAGGTGACAGCCGGCAGGACGCCGCGCCTCGACCCTTGGTCGGAGCGAATCCTCAGTGTACGTACCGAACGGGTTGCGTTCATTCAGCGAAGCGTGGCCCCGGTGGCTGCCGCGACGGCGTCGATTGAGGTCTGACGGACGGCCGTGAGTTCCGCGTCATTTAGGGTGCGATCAGGCGCAGCGAACCGCAACCGGTACGCCATGCTGCGGGTTCCGTCTGGCAGACCTTTGCCCCGATAGACGTCGAACAGGGCGACGTTTTCACACAACTCTCCAGCTCCCATGCGCAGGGCGTCGAGCACCTTGTCCGCCGCGACGTCGTTCGCCACCACGAAGGCAAGATCAAAATCGCTCGATGGGAATCGACTGAACGATGCCACGTCGCCGCTGCGCCGTGGCTGGGCGATGAGGTTCTCTAGATCCACCTGCAGATATCCGACTCGCCGGTCGATCCCCCAGGCCTCGGTCACCACCGGATCGATCTCACCGACTATTCCAATCGGAAACCCGGTCCCGGTATTGACGACGCGGGCGCCGCGAGTGGCATGGAGCCCCTCGACTTCGGCCGGCCGCACAGCAATGGCCGCGGGGTTGAGGCGAAGGAGCGCCACCAATCGATCGAGCATCGTCACCGCCGTTCGTCCATCGTCGCCGTCCGCTGCCAGAGCAACAGCGAGCTGCTCGCGTTCGTAGGGCAGGATCTGGTCGGGCCGCGGCATACCAAACACGTGTCCGATCTCAAAGATCCGGAGGGCCGGATTGCGATGGTTGGCGTTGTGGGCAAGAACCCGCATCGCACCGGGCATCAAGCTCGCGCGCATCACCGACTCATCCGCCGACATCGGGTTCGCCACCCGCACCACTGTTGCAAAGTGTTGGCTCTTCGTCAGGTCGGAATCGCCAAGGAATGTTGACGTCCACACCTCGTGACACCCGGACGCTGTGAGCAGGTCCCCGACGCGACGACGCTCGCGCTGCAGCGGTGTGAGGTACCCAACAAGGTCCGTGCGCAGTTGTCTGCGCGCAATGTTGTCGTACCCGTGATGGCGACCGATTTCCTCAATGACATCAATCTCGGCCGTGGAATCAGGTCGCCATGACGGGATCGTCACGTCGTGCTGGCCCGTTTCGGCGAGTACCGCCTCGAACCCAATAGGGTCGAGAATTTTCTTGATCGTCGCGTCCGAGAGGTCGGTCCCGAGAATGAGGTTTACCCGATCTGTACGTACACGTACGGTCATCGGTACGCTCGGCACCGGACGGATGTCATCGAACGATTCCACCGTGGCGTCGGGGCAGGTGAGACGGGCAATCTCGACGAAGCGCGCCGCCGCCCGGCCGAGGGCCTGCGGATCGGTTCCGCGCTCGAAACGGGCCGACGCCTCGCTCCGCAAGCCGAGCCGCTTGGCCGTGCGAGCAATGCACATGGGAGTCCAGTGAGCGATTTCCAGCAGCAGATTGGTGGTGGAGGCGCTCACTTCGGTGCTTTGCCCGCCCATGATGGCGGCAATACCGATGACAGTGTCATCTCCATCGACGATCACCCCATCCTGCGTGCCCGCCGGAGCAAGCGTGCGGTTGGCGCCATCGAGGGTGGTGAGCGCCTCACCATCGCGCGCCCAACGCACGTCGATGCGGCCACCAGTGAGCTGGTCGAGGTCGAATGCGTGGCTGGGGCTCCCGAGCTCCATCATCACCAGGTTCGATGCGTCCACAAGATTCGAGATCGGACGCATACCGGCGAGGGTGAGCCGGGCCTGCACCCAAGTGGGCGAGTCCGTAACATGGACGTGGCGGAGTACCGCAACCGTGAGTCGGTCACACAGGTCTGTGGCAGTGATCGATCCTCTGATCGAGGGGTTGCCCGACGACGGCGCGTCCACAACGCCGGCGATCAGCGCGTGCGGGGTGAAGGGGAGGTTGAGTTTCGCCGCAACATCGCGAGCGATACCCATGACGCTCATGGCGTCAGGCCGGTTGGGGTTCACCGAGAGATCGAAGACGACATCGGGGGTTATGCCGAGGGCGGCGATGATCGGGATACCGAGCGGCGTCGACTCGGGCAACTGCATAATGCCACCATGATCATCGCTGAGTTCGAGTTCGCGCCCCGAGCAAAGCATGCCGTTTGACCACTCGCCCCGCAGTTTGCGGCGCTCGATCTTCATGCCCCCAGGCATCGTGGTGCCGAGGATCGCTAGCGGCACGATGTCACCCTCGGCGAAGTTCCACGCACCGCAGGCGATTTGCAGTGTCTCGGTCTGGTCGTTTGCCGTGACGACGTCGACGAGGCGAACTTTGTCGGCATTCGGATGAGCGCGGATCGTGCGGACCTGAGCAGTGATGATGCCGTCGAGTCCACCGCCCACGTGTTGCAAGCCTTCAACTTCAAGGCCGAGCCCGTTGAACACCGCTGTCAGTTCCTCGACGGTGGAAGTCACAGGGACGATCTCGCGCAGCCAGGAGAGAACAAGTTTCATAGGTGCACCTAGCGATCAGAACTGTCGAAGAAGGCGGATGTCATTGTCGAGGAAGACCCGCAAGTCCTCAACACTGTGTCGGTTCATGGCCAGCCGATCGATGCCGAATCCCCACGCGAACCCGGTGAATTCCTCGGGATCGATTCCTCCGTTGCGCAGCACATTGGGGTGGACCATGCCGCATCCCCCGAGCTCAATCCATCCAGACTGCGAGCACACCCGACAACCGCTCCCGCCGCAGAAGGGGCAGGTGATGTCGAACTCGGCGCTCGGCTCGGTAAACGGAAAAAACGAGGGTCGTAAGCGCACTTTCAAATTATCCCGGCCAAAGTACGCCGCGATGAATTGCTCGATTGTGCCGGCAAGATGTCCGAGGCTGATCCCTCTGTCAATGACCAACGCCTCAATTTGGTGGAAGACCGGAAGATGCCGAGCATCCGGGGTATCAACTCGGTAGCAGCGCCCGGGCATCACGGCATAGATCGGCGGCGTTTGGGATTTCATCAGTCGAATCTGCATTGGTGACGTATGCGTACGTAGTAACACGTCATCGGTGCGCCCTTCGGTTCCAGGAAGATCGAGAAAGAACGTGTCGTGCATCGTTCGCGCCGGGTGCGCGGGCGGGAAGTTCAACGCCTCGAAGTTAAACCAGTCCGTCTCCGCCTCGTTGCCGTAGTGCACAGTGAATCCCATTCCAACGAAGATGTCCTCAAGATCACGAATAGTTCGGCTAATCAGGTGCAGGGTGCCGGGGAGTTCCGTTGTCACCCGCTCGGTCAAATCGAGACGTTCGGCTTCGAGGCGAGCCCGACGCTCACTGTCGGCCAACACCGTCCGACGGGAAAGGACCGCGGCGGTTACGGCTCCCCGTGCAGCATTGATCGCCGCCCCGAACGACTTACGGTCGTCGGCGGAGAGGGCGCCGAGCGTCTGGTTGGCCAGCGTGATTGGCGCCTTCTTGCCGAGAAGGGCGATTTCCGCGCCCTTCAACGCGTCGAGATCGGCACAGTGAGCAATTTCCCCCAATGCGGCATCCTGCAGAGAAGCCAGTTCTTCCAAAGTCACGCCGTTGATTCTGCCCGACGGCTCGCCCACTTCAGGTCGAACTACAACGCATTCTTCATGGTGACGGATGCAACGCTTCGCCCGTTGCTCGCTGGCGGGCCGCTTCGAAGCAGATCACCGCCGACGACACCGACACATTCAGGGACTCGGTACGGCCGAGCATCGGGATGGTAAGCAGTCCGTCAACGGCC
>JAYVSS010000274.1:0-6730 GCA_043775075.1 Acidimicrobiia bacterium | reverse complement strand
GGCCCCCGGGTTGCCTTGGGCACCAACGGGCGAGGCGCGGCATTAGCGGCTCGTCGTAGAGTTCGGGCCATGACGAACGCGACGAACACCACGCACGCGACGAGCGAGTTCTCCCCGGCGGTTGGTACCTACGCCGACGGTCGGTTCATTCACGACGCTGATTCCCACATCATGGAAACACCGGATTGGATCGAGAACTACCTCGACCCGCAGTGGCGGGGCAAGACCGTTTCACTCGACATCAACACCGTGGGTCGGAACAATGACTCCAAGCTCGATTGGTGTCGTACGGCGAACAACGATCCGGCCTTCCGGGCCGAGGACAAAACGCAGCTCATGCTCCGTAAGAATTGGGCGGGCCTCGGTTCGTTTGTGGCCAGGGACCGCCCGGCGGCGCTCGATCTGCTCGGATTTGCCTCCCAACTGGTGTTCAACACGTTTGCCTCAATCCCTCTCGCCACCGCCGAGCACCACGACGATCCGGGCGTGCCCATGGCGATGTCGATCGCCCACAACCGGGCCATTACTGACTTTTGTGCCACGGACCAGCGCCTGCTGCCCGTCGGGTACGTGTCGCTCGCCGACCCCGAGCAGGCGGCGATTGTCGCTCAGGGCGCCGTCGATATGGGTTGTGCCGCGCTCATGATTGCCAGCGTCTGTCCGAAGGATCGTTCGCCCAGCCATATCGCTTTCGATCGGGTGTGGGCCATCGCCCAAGACGCGGAGACGCCGATCGTGTTGCATGTCGGCGGTGGGGGATCGCTGCTGTCACCCACGTATTTCCACAACGGCCTGCCGCCCGTTCCTGACTTCCACGGCGGCGCTGAAAACTTTCGATCGGTTGACTACATGGCCATTCCGAACCCGCCGATGCAGACGCTTGCTGCGCTGCTGTTTGACGGCGTGTTCGATCGATTCCCCCGCCTCAAATGGGGCGTGATCGAGCAGGGTGGTTCGTGGCTTCCGGGTTGGATGCGCAACCTCGACGCGGCGTACGGGGCTTTTCGCAAGAACGAAGCGCGCTTACAACAGCTCTCGGCCAAGCCGAGCGAGATCGTGCGTCGACAGATACGGGTGACGCCCTATCCCCACGAAGACACCGGATGGATCATTGCTAACGCCGGCCCCGAGGTTTGTCTTTTCTCTTCAGACTTTCCTCACGTCGAAGGCGGACGCAACCCGTTGAAGCGTTTTGACGAGTCCGTCGCTCAACTCGATGCACGAACGAAGCAGGCGTTCTTTTCCGACAACTTTGCCGACCTCATGGGCGACGTGCTCGTGCGACGAGGAATCCCGACCACGGCCACCGCCCCGACCCCGACCCCGGCACGCGCCACGGTGTAGAGGGTGCACATACTTTTTGCCACGGCGGAGTTGGCCCCACTCGTTCGAGTCGGTGGCCTGGCTGAAGCAGCCGGCGGCCTGGCCCAGGCCCTTCGTCGAGCGGGAGTGACCGTTGAGTTGGTGGTACCCGACTATTCCGGGACGGAGGGAACGGTTCTGCTGAACGAAAAGGTGGAGACGATTGCTCTCCCCGCGTGGGCCGCCGGCAGTGGCAGTCCCGAGGCCGGGCCTGCTACGGCGACGATTCGCACAGGGGAACTCGAGGGCTACGGCGAGGTCTCCCTGGTTGATGTTCCCGGGATCAAGCGGCCCCACCCCTATGTGCCCCCTGGCGAGGTCGACGGCTGGCCAGACAACGATCAGCGGTTCTTCGCCTTCTCCGCCGTGGTGGCGGCGTTGGCGGAAAAGCACAGGGTCGACGTGCTGCATGTGAACGACTGGCACACCGCCGCAGCCTTGGGATTTGTTTACGCCAAGATGGCGACCGTCCTTTCCGTTCATAACCTTGCCTATCAAGGGTGGTGCGATCGCGGTTGGCTCGATGTTCTGCGCGCTGATCGTCGGCACGCTTATGACGTTGGACCGTCGTGCAATCCGCTGGCCGGGGCGATCGCGCTGGCGGACCGTGTCGTTGCAGTGAGTCCTAGGTACGCAGATGAAATACGCACCGCCGCTGAGGGCGCAGGGCTTCATGAACTTCTCGCCGAGAGAGGCTCGGCTCTTGTCGGAATCCTTAATGGCATTGATACCGACGCCTGGAACCCCTCCACCGATGCCGCATTGCCGATGCGTTACAACGTACGCGAGGCGGTCGCCGCCAAGGCGACCAACGCCATTGCGCTGCGGGTCGAACTTGGCCTTCCCCCATCCAGCGGGCCGCTGATCGCCATGGTCACCCGACTGGTCGAACAGAAGGGCGTAGATATCGCCCTCGATGCGACCGTGGCCCTCCCTGGTATGGATGCCCAGTTCGTCCTTCTTGGCGCCGGTGATCCCGCTTTAAGCGCCAACGCTCGCACGGTGGAGCACTACATCCCGGAGCGCTTTCGGTTTGTTGAAGGATTCGATCTGGCCCTGGCCCATCGGATGTTTGCGGCCAGCGATTTGTTCGTCATGCCGAGCCGGTTCGAACCGTGTGGGCTGGCCCAGATGCAAGCAATGCGCTACGGCTCGCTGCCGATCGTCACCGATGTTGGTGGACTGCATGACACGGTGATCGATGCCGACATCGACCCGTTGAACGGCACGGGTTTCGTCAGCCGAGCGGTGAACGCTGCGGGGATCGTCGACGCCATGCACCGCGGGGCGCGTACGTGGCAGGGAAAGGGGCGTCGGACCACGCTGATTCGCAATGCGATGACCATCGACTGGTCATGGGACGCTCCCGCCGCGGCGTACATGGACCTGTACGACAGCCTCCGTCACTAGCGGTCCATTCGGCCCGTTCGGGCTTTAGCGGGGGAGCGATACGGTCGATACCTCCGAGGTATGTCCTCCGTTGCCCACGAGAGTGTCCGCCGCACCTCCGCCGCGGCGCACGCCACCGGTTCGCTGAACCAACTCCGTCAGGGGGTGGCCCTCGGCGCCCTGGCCGCGGCGCCCGTATTCCTCGTGCTTTCTGGAGATCCGTCGCGCTGGAAGCGCGGCGTCATCTTCCAGCTGATCGATGCCTTCCTCGCCGCGCTCGCGGTCCTCGGCGCGGCGGCCGTCGTTCGCTCGGCCCGCGCTGAGGGCCGCAGCCCCGGCGCGGCACTAGTGGCGTTGTTCGCCGCTCTGAGCGTCTCCTTCGTCGTGCACCCGTCCAGCACGGGGGCCATGACGATGGTGCGCTTCGCCGGGGCCATTGTGTTGGCCCAAACGTTGGCGACCGCGCCCCGCCAACTTCGCGTCCAGGCGACGAAGGTGTGGCTGGCCTGGTGCGTGGCTGAGGCGGTTCTCGCCGTGGCCCAGGTCAGTCTCGGCCGCGCCATTGGCGTACCCGGCGAGGTGGGTATTCCGTTCGAAGAACTCAACGGCTTCAAAGTACCGACCGGCACCTCTTACGGACCCCACCCGATCGCCGCCATGGGTCTCGTTGGCATCGGCCTCGCGCTGTTCGGAACACACCATGGCTACGTGTCGAAGCGATGGGCGGTAGTGGGAGCGTCGGCCGGAGCGGTCATCGTTGGAGTCACCTGTGGCACCGCCGGCGCGGTGTCGCTGACCGCGCTACTCCTTGCGGCGTCGATCCGCGCCGTTCGGCTCCGACGGCAGCGTGCATTGGCTCCCAGTGTTCTCCCCGTTCTCCTGGGCATCGTGGTGGTGTTCGGAATTGCCGCCGGGGCCTCGATCGACGGTTGGCGCTTCAAAGCCGAACGCACGGCCACCACCGACGTGGCGGCGGCGTCGAACGGGCGGGCGGGGATGATCGACGAAGCATTTGCCATGATCAAGCAATCGCCGTTACTCGGAGTCGGTCCGGGCCGGTTTATGGCCACTCGCGATGCCCACCCGAACATTGCGGCGCTCGCCACCGAGGATCAGCAGGTGCATAACGTGCCCCTCCTCATCGTTACTGAATCAGGCTTCCTCGGCGCGGTCGCGCTCGCCGGCTTGTGTCTGGCAATGGCCCGTCGCATGCGCCGAGGCGCGTTCGCCCTGACGGTCCTCCTGACCATGGTTGGCCATGCCCTTTTCGATCATGCGCCGTGGACGTTCGGCTTCGGCATGGTCCAGATCGCGCTGGTGATCGGCTTTGCCGGCGCCGCATCTGAGGCTGCTCCCGAGGCAAAACGGTGACCCTCACGACGCACACAGGCTCGGCGAGTTAGCGTCGGCTCATGGTGTCTCTCGTCACTCGCAAAGACCCGAAGGTTCTCGTCATGGTGTTGGCCGGTGGGGAGGGCAAGCGCCTCTTTCCGCTGACCGCGGATCGGGCCAAAC
This sequence comes from Acidimicrobiia bacterium, assembly GCA_043775075.1. Classification (GTDB taxonomy): domain Bacteria; phylum Actinomycetota; class Acidimicrobiia; order Acidimicrobiales; family JANYDT01; genus JANLQX01. Next base: position 2,464 of record JAYVSS010000274.1, on the reverse strand, counting down.
CGGCGGTTCCCTTCGCTGGTTCCTACCGTCTCGTCGACTTTGTGCTGTCGAACTTTGCCAACGCCGGCATGCTCAAGATGGTCGTGCTCACCCAGTACAAGAGCCACAGTCTTGACCGCCACATTTCGGCCACCTGGCGGGTTTCGGAATTCCTGGGGAACTACGTCACGCCGGTACCCGCCCAGATGCGCCGTGGGCCCCGGTGGTTCGTCGGTTCGGCCGATGCGATCTACCAAAACTTCAATCTGATCTCCGATGAACGCCCGGACATCGTGTGCGTCTTCGGGGCCGATCACATCTATCGCATGGACCCCCGCCAGATGATTGAACATCATCTTGCCGTCGGTGCGGGAGTCACTGTCGCCGGTATCCCCGTCACCGTCGACGAAGCTCGGGACTTCGGCGTCATGGAGGTGGAAGGCACGAGCATCAAGGCGTTCCATGAGAAGTCGCAGTCCCCTCCGCTCATGCCGAAGGCGTCGTCCGACGGCCCCGATCGCTGCCTGGCGTCAATGGGCAACTACGTGTTCGACACGCAGGTGCTGCTCGATTCCATCAGCGAAGACGCGGACGACGAATCCAGCGCCCACGATCTTGGCGGCAACATCATCCCGAACCTCACCAAGACGGGCGTAGCCCATTTTTACGACTTCGACACCAACGAAATCCCCGGTGAAACGAAACACGGCCGTGGCTATTGGAGAGACGTCGGTACTATGGACGCTTACTACGACGCGACCATGGACCTCACCACACCGAATCCAATGTTCGATTTGTACAACCGGCGGTGGCCGGTGTTCACGGCGCAGTCCTCACTACCTCCCGCCAAGTTGGTCCAGGGGCATTCGTGGGCCCCGGGTTCGGCGGTGTCAAGCCTGCTGTGCGAGGGCGTCATCGTGAGCGGCGGGCATGTGGAGCGCAGCGTTCTGTCGCCGGGCGCCTACGTGGACGACCATGCCGTCGTGTCCGATTCGATCCTGCTGCACGATGTGCGGGTCGAACCGGGCGCCATCATCCGACGAGCGATCATCGACAAGAACGTCGTTATCCCCGCCGGGATGCAAATCGGCGTGGACATCGAGGCCGACCGGGCGCGGGGCCTGACGATTTCGGATCATGGCGTCGTGGTTGTCCCGAAGGGCCACCTGTTCTCGTAGCGTTTTGATTCGCGTCGAGCGCGGCGATGAGACTGCGGCGAGCTGGACTGATTCGCGTCGAGCGGGACTGAAATGCATCGACGCGTTTCGGTCTCGGTCGACGCGCTCTAGTCCAGGTCAGCTCCGGGCGGGTAGGCGGGAGGTGTTAGTTCCGCCCGCGAACTCGCCTGGAGCCGTTGGCCACCATGGCGCCAAAGATGCCGAGGGATGCCGACAGGAACGCCACGAAAATGAGCCCGACCGGGCTCACGCCCTTGCCGGCGATGAGTCGCTGAGCGAGAGAAATCAAGACTCCAGCGATGACGCCCGCTGCCGCGCCGTTCGTCAACGGTGACTGCGGCGCGCCAAGCCCCGCTCGAAACCCGCCCAGGACACATCCGAAAACGACGAACACGGTGGCCACCGTGGCCACGCCTCCGGTTGACCAATCGAAGAACCACTTGGCGGCGTACGCGATCGCCAGACCGAAGCCCGCTGTCAAGAAGGCGGTGGTAGCCCCCGCTCCCGCCGCCTTCGGCTCAACCAACCCGGAAATGTTCACCGTCCAAGTGTGGTCGAGTTCGTCACGAAACGCGTCAACCTCAGTGAACCGCAAGCCAGTGTCCAAGGGCCAGAATCCGGCTCGCGGGGTTGGCCAACTTGGGCAACTGATCCACATGACACCATTGCGTGGCCGACACCTCCCATGGAGTCGAGACCGTCACCCTGGTCGTCGTCGGGATGCCGCGGTACAGCCGATCACTATGCCGGCCGTTCACTAACTCGGCCAGAAACTCGGGTGCATCGGTAAGTATCACGCCGGTTTCTTCGGCTACTTCACGTACTACGGCGTCCTCGAACGACTCGCCGGGATCAACCCAGCCGCCGGGTAGGGACCACCGCTTGCGATACGAATTTTTCACCAGCAGCACTTCGCCCGCTTCGTTGAGAACGAGGCACATGACGCCTCGTGTTGGCGGTCCGCCAAGTCGGCTCCACGCGATTCGGGCGAGGATCCCTGTCGCCTCAATCGCCAACCGGACGAAGCGCACTGGGGTCATTGACGCATCCGACGCGAGCTCACTCGGCCGCCATTACAGAATACGGCGTGCGGAATCCGTCGGTCAGCGTTCGGCGAACATATGCGCGCTGACGAACCATAAAGTACAGGCCGAGTACGAGGTACGCCACTCCCACGCCGATGCGTTCGGCCCCGCCCCAACCATCGGGAACCACGGCCCGCACGATGAACTGGGCCCAGAACAAGCTAAACAGCATGAGCGCTTCACGGATCGAGAGCGACAGACTCATCAACACCGCAACCCCGA
>JAYVSS010000273.1:0-3630 GCA_043775075.1 Acidimicrobiia bacterium | reverse complement strand
GTCCACGGCCAAACCTCGTTTGGCGAAAATTTCGGAGAACCGCGCCCGGTCGCTGGCGACAATCAGGTCGCAACCGAGGGCCATGTTGCAACCGGCCCCGACGGCCACGCCGTCGACCTTGGCGATGGTTGGCATGGGGAGACGATGCAACGCCAACGCCACTTCGGACACCTCGCGCATCGACAGCAGTTGATGGCGGAGCGCGCCGTCGCCGCGGGCAGAGAGGTCGGCCCCTGAGCAGAACTCACCACCGGCGCCCGTGACGATCACGCAACGGGCGACGTCTTCATCGACGATGTGGCGCAGCACCGTCTTCAGGTCGCGCCACATCTGGGCATTGATGGCATTCTTCTTTTCCGGCCGGTTCAGGGTGATCGTCACGATCCCGGCGTCGTTCGTTCCCGGCGCCCCCGCGCTCATCTGCAACGTCTCGAAGTCCATGGCTTAGAGCTCAGTCGCGTTGAAGGTGTCGCATTGGGTCGGTTCACCCGACCGGTAACCCTGCAAGAACCATTTTTGGCGCTGGGCCGACGAGCCGTGGGTCCAGGTTTCTGGCGTGACCCGGCCCTGCATTTCCTTCTGGATGCGATCGTCGCCCACGGCCGACGCGGCGTCGAGACCGAGCTTGATGTCGTCTTCGGTCAACTCCACGATCAGCGGCTTTGGACCGCGGGTGGCGTTAAAAGCCCACACGCCGGCATAGCAATCGGCTTGAAGTTCAAGACGCACGGATCCGCTCTTCGGTCCCTGGCGGTCCCCGCCAACTTTGTCACTGGTGCCGAGCAGGTTTTGAATGTGATGGCCGTATTCGTGGGCAATTACGTAGGCCTCGGCGAACGGCCCGCCCTTCGCCCCAAACCTGGACTGCAGTTCGGCGTAGAACGCCAGGTCCACGTAGACCTGGGAATCAGCCGGGCAGTAGAACGGTCCAACGGCACTGGTGGCGGCGCCGCACCCGGTTTGGGTTTGGCCACTGAAGAAGTTGGTGGACGCCTTCTTGTACTCCAGACCCGCGCGCTGGAACTCGTCGGCCCAGTAGGCCTGGACGCTATTGACGACGGCAACGTTTCGACAGTCTTGGCGGGCATTGGCATCGGCCCCGGTCTTGCATGTGGACGAGAGGTTGGTGTTCCCTCCGGCGCTCCCGGCCGGGAACGCCGAGTTCGAATTCGAGGCCGAGTTGGATCCGAGCCCGGGGTTTTGCGACTGACTCTGGGACACGCCGCCGAGGCCGCCTTTGGAGCCGCTACACATCTGCAGACCGACGACGACGACGATCATGATCAGACCAAGTCCGCCACCGCCGGCCCGACCCATGGGGAAGCCGCCGCCGCCCATGCCCCGGCCAAGGCCGCCCAATCCACCGAGGCCGCCACCCCCACCACCGCTCCCGCGCTGGTCGTTGACCTGACTGGTATCGAGATTGGCGTTGTCGTCAAAGCGCATGGGGGGTGTCCTTCGTGCGGCTGCAAGCAGCGGAGTGCAGGGCGGACACTATCTGTTGGTGCCGTCGGTCAAAGTCGGCTGGGAGATTTCACTGTCCCGCTTCGCCTTCGGGCAAGCTGGACGCCCATGAGTGACGTCGGGATTCCCCATCGCCGTAGCGAAAGAAATGTGCTGGGAGGCCCGCTTGAGCCATGTGGGATCGATCCGATCACCGGCTGGTACCGCGACGGCTGTTGTAGCTCGGGGCCTGAGGACACCGGGAGCCACACCATCTGCGCGGTGGTCACGGTCGAGTTTTTGTCCCACCAACGCGGCATCGGCAATGACCTTTCCACGCCCATGCCGCAGTACCGGTTTCCTGGTTTGGTGCCCGGCGATCGGTGGTGCGTCACAGCTCGGAACTGGGCCCGGGCATACAACGATGGTGTGTACACGCCGGTGGTGTTGGCGGCAACGAATGCCAGTGTGCTGTCAATCGTCCCGCTTGAGGTTCTCCAGCAGTTCGAGGCAGACGTGCCATCGGACCCCGGCGCCTGGCTTGACGAGTAGAGGGTCGTTGCTACCGCGCTAGTTCATAACGGGTCGAGGGGGTGCCGGCTGCGTCGCTCAGCTGTTGGGTCACTGATCCTTGGCGCTCGAGTTCTATGAGGTGGGCCAACACGCTGCGCCCAGCGGCCTTCGTCAGGCGGGGATCGAGCCCGACGTACAGCGCGCTTACCAGTTCGTCGATTGTCGCCGCGGTGCGCCCGAGTTGTTCGACGATTTGCCTCGTACGTTCGTAACGGTGAGCAATGAGCGCGCGTACGAACTCGTGAGGTTCATTAATCGTTGTTCCGTGCGTTGGCCAATACCGGGCGTCGGGGGAATCAAGGAGCAGCTCCAGCGACGAAAGATAGGCGCGCAGATCACCGTGGGGCGGGGAAATGACGCTCGTTGACCAGCCCATCACGTGATCGCCGGAGAACAAGACCCGCTCGGTTGGCGAATGGCGAGTGAACGCCACTCGGAAGCACAGGTGGTTGCTGATGTGGCCCGGCGTGTGTATGGCCTCCGCTCGCCAGCCCTCGCCGGCAATGACTTCTCCATGGCTGGTCCGCTCGTCGGGGATGAACGTGGTGTCGCCGGTCTCCTCGGAGCTCTTCACGCCGGCCTCCTCTGTTGTCCCGGGGTGCGGTCCGAAACCGAAGGTTGGAGCATTCGTATGCACGCGTAGGGGCGCGCAGCCGGGTGAATGGTCCGGGTGGGTGTGGGTCACGAGAATATGAGTGATGGTTTCGCCAGCGAGTTGGCGTACCAGCATGGCGATATGGCGTTCGTCGTTCGGTCCGGGATCGACCACCGCGACCTCACCCCGCCCGATGACGTAGGTGCCGGAGCCGCGGAATGTGTACGGTCCGGGATTGGCGGCAACGATCCGACGAATGCCTGGAGCTACGTCCTCCAGAACGCCGGTGAGCGGATCGAACGACTTTACGAACTTCGGGCCCGTCATGACTTCGTATCCTCGCCGAGCGATGATCGACCCGGCCAGTCTTGGATCTTTGGAATCAAGGCCCCGAAGCTACGCGCACGTAGTGATCCAACCCAGACACCAAAGCCGTAGGCGGCGTTGTCGACCGTTCGCAGCCCAATGAACGTGACTGAACGGAGCGAAGGTCGGCGCCGTCGGGCCTCACAGGCGCCGGGAACGACGATGCTGGCCAAGAGGAGCCAGCGGGCCCGTCGGCCGAAGAGGGCGAGAATGGCGGCGAGGGGAAACCACGTCCGAGCCGTGGACTCGGCTAGTTGCTCCACCGCGCCGATATGGCCGCGAAGGGCCAACGCCCGGGCGTCGGACGCGGCCAACTGCGGCAATTTGGCTGGGAGTGCGGTGGCGCTCAGGCCGGCCATGGTGATACCCGCCACGACACCGAGTACGCCGAGGGGACCGAAGGGGCCGACGGCGGCTAGGGCCACCGCTCCCGCGCTCCACGGTGAAAGAACGACGGGCGGGACCAGCCCCGGGTGGCGACGGTCGAGCAACGCCGCTGACGTGCCGTACTGAAATCGTCGTCGCACGAAGTCCACGGCGTCGGTCCGATGTTCGTGGCCGACCTGGGCCAGGGGCTCATAACGGAGCACCTTATTGGCGGCATGCAGACGCCACACCAGATCCACGTCTTCGCCGACCAGGAGCGATTCGTC
>JAYVSS010000272.1:0-11148 GCA_043775075.1 Acidimicrobiia bacterium | reverse complement strand
CCGAGGTAGCGGTGTTTGGTATGCCCGACGATCGCCTCGGAGAAGCGGTAGCTGCCGCTGTGCTTCCCCATCCCGGAGCGTCAATCGACGAAGCGTCGCTCCAGGCGTTCCTCGCTGAGCGGATTGCGAAATACAAGATCCCCGCCCGGGTGTGGATTCTCGATCAACCGATTCCCCGCAATGCCAATGGGAAGTTCGTCAAACGAGAACTGAAGAAGCAGTTGCTGGAGTCTTCGACGTGAGGCGCGCAAGCGTCGGGGGAAAAATCCCGTCCAGGGTGTCGATATTCCACACCGGGGCGACGCCACCATGGATGTCGTATTCGTTGAGCCACTGACCGAGCCATTCCGGGTTGGACCAGTTCGACGGATGGTGACCTTTGAGCAAACACAGCCCGAGCATGGGGAAGACCTCGAACACAAACGACAATGCCCAGACGATGAGGTGGATGTGGGTCATTGGGTGCCACCAACGGCGTTCGCGCACCAACAGCACCACGCTCGCCGCAACAACCGAAAGTGCCATGACAATCAGCGCACTTATGATTCCAAACAGGTAACGGAGACGCCCCCCGCCGTTCGCCTGGTACACGTCGAACGCCACGTTCTTGTGCTCGACCTCTTCGGCGAGATGCCACACAAAGAGATTCGCTGCATCGCCTTCGGCGTCGGAAAGAAGCCGATGCCTTCGGCGCTCCACCCATCGAGCGGTGAAAAACGCCACTGCTTCGGCGCCGGCGGCGTAGGCCAAACCCGTGTGAGTACTGGTGTGTCGATCGAGCGATCGAAACATTTTTCGCTGCATGCGCTCAATGTGGCGAAGCGCTGGGACCTGGAGGAGGAGCTCGTCGTTGAACGTGCGGTGCTTTTGGTGGTGGGCGAGCTCCTGGGCCACGAAGTCCGTCGCCGCAGCCCGAAGTTCGGCGCTGACCCGTTCGTCGTTCGCGCCACGTCTCACGGCTTTGAGCACGTAGGGCTCAAGCGATGGCATGAGCAACGAGAGGCCGTTGGCTACGGCCGAAAACTCGGGGAGGATCGGCGTCCACGTTGTCGTCTCGGTGGACGGCAACGAGCCGCTTACCTGCCTGTGGGGGAGGTGACGTGTTGCGGTGCCCGTGCTCGCCCCATCCATCCTTCCAGTATCGACACTCGGACGATGCCGCTGAAGCCACGATCCGATGTACCGACCGGTAGATACGGCAAAATAAATCGGCCAGCTCGCGGGCCGCCAAGACGATCGATGGGTGAAACGTTGACCTATCGCCGCGGGCTCTGATGTCTCACCTGCTACGAGCCGAACTTCGACCAGAATTGACGGTATGACGGGAACCGCATCCTCTGTCCTCTCCGGCCGGGAAATCACTGCCTCCGGCCACCACCAAACCCGGTGGGTTCCGCCGACCGGATCGACCATCATCACGCTATTGCGCCACGGGGCGAGCGAAGGTTATGTACCCGGAGCCCCTTTTCCTCTGGTCGATGGACACGGTGACCCCGCGCTGGCCCCAGACGGCCATGCCCAGGCGGTGTTGGCCGGCGCTCGGTTGGCGGCGGAGCATCGCGGCGGCCGCACTATCTCCGCGCTGTACGTGACGACGCTGACCCGGACCCATCAGACGGCGGCGCCGCTCGCCGCCGAACTCGGTATGAAGCCAGTGGTCATCGCCGACCTACGTGAAGTCTTCCTGGGCGAATGGGAGGGCGGGATGTTTCGCGAGAAGGCCGCCGAAGGACATCCGGCGGCGGTCGAAGCGATCGAGGGTGGGGAATGGGGCGCAGTGCCGGGCGCCGAGACGACAGCGGAATTGAGCGAGCGGGTTATGCGATCATTGGTCGAATTGGCCGAGCGTCATCGTGATCAGCGGATCGTGTGCGTCGTCCACGGCGGAGTGATCGCCGCGGCGATGTCGACCGTACTTGGCGGCCGGGCGTCGCTCTTTCTGGGGGCCGACAACTGTTCGATTTCTACGCTCGTGCGCGTGGGAGACCGGTGGCGGATGCGTTCGTTCAACGACACCGCCCACCTCGACGGAGGCATGGGCTTTTGATTTCGGACCGTAGTGACGCCTTCGATCAGTTCGCTCAACTGGTGAAGTCTCGTCGGACCTCAATGGTGGTTGACCGCGATCGAGCAGTCCCGGCAGACGTGGTGGCGTCGTTGTGCAACCTCGGCCAATGGGCGCCGAACCACAAGCGGACCTGGCCATGGCGATTTGCCGAGTGCACCGGCGACGGTCGCCTCCAACTGGGGGAGGCGTTTGTTGCCGACATGGTGGCCACCGGATTTGGCGACGAAGGCAAGCGGGAGAAGACTCGAACAAAGTATGCCCGCACACCAACGGTGATCGTCGTGGGGTGTGCTCCTTCCCCCACGACCCACCTGGCCAACGATGATCGCGATGCGGTGGCGGCGGCCGTACAAACCATTCTCTTGGGAGCCACGGCGCTCGGCCTCGCATCGTTTTGGTCCACCGCGCCGGTCACCGTGTCCCCCGCAGTCAATACGCTCTGCGGCTTCCCCGAGGACACGCGGGTAGTTGGATTGGTGTATCTCGGCTGGCCCACCGGTTCGGTTGAGACGCCCCCCCGACCATCGTTGCAGGTACGCCGCGTTTTCTGAATGGGTCTCGCTCGACGAGTGTTTCAGGTCGCGCCGACGACTCTGGGGGCGAACGCGGCGATGAGTGCGTCAAGTGAATCGGCGGCGTTCTCTTCGAGGGCCGAGCAGTGCGCGAGCGCATCGAGGATCGACCGATCCGTCAGTCGAGTGGCGATGTTGCGCCACGCCTGGGCCCCCTGTCGTTCGGCGTTAGCCTGGACGCGAAGCTGATCCCACACGTCCAGCCCGTCAAAGACTTGATAGTAGGTCTCCCGCGCCCCGGGAAGCGGAGCATGGAGCAGTTCATGAAGCGACGGATCGAGTACGAACGCCGCTTCGATCCGGTCGGCGATCTCGTCTTCGCTCGAAGCGCAGGCGCTCAGCACGTCGGCGTGTTGAGGAAGGAGTTCCGACCAGTACCGGTAACGGTCCGCTGCGCCCCGCTCCAGCAACGCCAGAAAACGGGGCATCGCTTCTGGCGGCACCTGTCCGATGTGGGGTGCGAGAAGGGCTCCGAAGTTGGGAATTGCCATTGCGGCCATGTCGACAGCGTACTTACGGATTCTGGAGCAGGTGGATGAGGCTGGAGGTGTCCCAGCGCTGGCCACCACGATCCTGTACTTGCTTATAGAACTGGTCGACGATCGCCGTGAGCGGCAGACGCGCCCCGTTGGCATTGGCCTCGTCGAGAACAATGCCCAGGTCTTTGCGCATCCACTCCACGGCAAAGCCAAACTCGAATTCCCCCTTGGCCATGGTGCGCGCTCGATTGTCCATCTGCCATGACTGGGCCGCACCCTGGCCGATCGTGTCGACGACGAGGTCGGGATCGAGCCCGGCCTTCTGCGCGAAGTTGACTGCTTCGGCCAAACCTTGGACGATCCCGGCGATACAGATCTGGTTGACCATCTTCGTGAGTTGCCCAGCTCCCGACGGCCCGAGCAGCGTCACTGCTTTGGCGAACGATGCAATGACCGGTTCGACCTTGGCGAACATTGCCGTGTCTCCTCCGCACATCACCGTTAGCGCGCCATTTTCGGCGCCAGCTTGGCCACCCGAGACGGGGGCGTCGATAAAGCCGATGCCGCGCTCGGCGGCGATGGCGTGGAGTTCCCGGGCAACGTTGGCCGAAGCGGTGGTGTGGTCAACGAACACGCTTCCTGGAACCATGGCGGCGAACGCTCCCTCGGCGCCGGTAGTTACCGAACGCAGATCGTCGTCTTTGCCCACGCAGCAGAACACGATGTCGTTGCCAGCAGCCGCCTGCGCCGGGGTCGCCACGGCCCGCCCTCCGTGGGCCGCCACCCACGCCTCGGCCTTGGCGGAGGTGCGGTTGTACACGGTCACCTCGTGGCCGTGTTGGGCGAGATGGCGGGCCATGGGCGAACCCATCACCCCAAGACCGAGAAAGGCAACCTTCGTCATCGCTCCAGTTTGCTCGCGCCGTCCACTCGCCGTGAAAGCTACGCGAGACGTTCGGCAATGAGCGCCGCCAGGCCAATGACATCGCCGTCATGGCCGAGGGCGTGGCCGGCGTCTGCGCGCTCCACGAACTGAGCATGGGTGATGGCGGACGTCCATGCTTGGCCGTAAGGATGCATCGGAATAAGGCGGTCTTGGGCACCCCAAACGATCGTCGTGGGTGCGGTGATCCGGGGCAGACGACGGGAGACGCCACGGTCGGGAATCGGGAACATGACTTTGCCGGCGGTGCCGAGGCGACGCGAGTTGGCGATCACGAATCGCTGCAGGGCGATCGGGTCGCCAACATCGAGCCCACCGAACATCGTTGCTGCGCCCAAGGCGGAACCGGCGAACCACAGGCCTGGAATCTCGAACGGAAGGGAAGCAAACAAGTCGGGAAGGGGAGAGTCGTCGATCCAGAGACCAAACGGCGAGAGCAACACCATCGCGTTCACCAGCGACGGACACACACTGGCCATCTCGGCGGCAATCATCGCCCCGAAGCCCTGTCCCATGAGACGAATTGACGCTCGCCGGTTTATGCCGGTGCTGCCAACCGCGTCCGCCAGATCCCACGCGTGCAGCGTGAAGTCGAGCATGTCTTTGATCCCGGTTTCCGTCGGATGCTCGTCGTAGCCGGGCCAGTGCGGGGCAAGAACGTGATGGGTCGCCGCCAATGCCTCCAGAAGCGGTTCGTCGGCAAACAATCCGTACACATCGTGCAGGAACAGCAGCGCCGGTGAGTCAGGCGATCCGTAGGAACGCCACGAGAAGTTGACGCCACGTGCCGTTCGACCTTCAGCCACGGCAAATACCGGCTGGGTCATTGTCCGTCCACGGGGGCATCGGGCCGACCCGGCTCAAACCGATGAGCGAGGCTGTCTTCCATGCGAACACGGTCGACCAATGGCTTGCACCACCAGCGATCGTCGTGATCCCATTCGGGCCACAGGTTGCGGAGGCGGGGCATGACCTTGTCGGCGAAGAGCTGCGTGGAGTACCGCACCTTCCAGTCCGGCATGTCGCCCATGTGCATCAGACAGAACACATGTCCGAGTCTCAGCGTCTTGATCATTTCCTCCATTCGCTCGGCCACGGTGTCAGGTGACCCAGCGATCACGAAGCCTCCGTCGATGAGGTCCTTCCACGACAGCGTGGAGAACATCTTCTGGTTCTCGGCTCGGAGCTGATTGAGCACTCCGGCTTTGATGGTGTTCACTGTTCGGTAGCCGGGAGGGTCAGCGAAACCGGGGTACACGTGCAGGCAGCGATTGAAGAAGTACAGCTGATGCTCGGCGTACAACTTCTCGGCCTCGGCGTCGGTGTCAGCGACGCAGATAATCTGGGCAAACGAGGCGCGGTACGGCGAGTCGTCTTTGTCTCGAGCAGCAACGCGATCCCAGTAACCGTCGAGAAGCGTCTTTCCCGCCTTGTAGCCGGAAAATGATAAGTACGAATAGTTGTAGTCATGATCAAGACAGAAGTCCCACGTCTCGATGGAACCACCACCAGGGATGTAGATCGGTGGGTGCGGCTGCTGAATCGGCTTGGGCCAACAGTTCACATACCGAAGCTTTGTGTACTGACCATTAAAGGCAAACGGCTCCGGTTCAGACCACGCCTTCATGATCAGCTCGTGAGCTTCGGTGTACTTTTCACGCGTTAGAGCGGGAATCTGGCCGTAGCAAAAGTTCGTGTCCATGGCTGTTCCCACGGGAAATCCGGCGAGCAGTCGCCCCCCGCTGATGCAATCGAGCATGGCGAATTCCTCCGCGACCCGAATCGGCGGGTTGTACAGGGCGATGGAGTTTCCGATCACTGCGATGGCGGCGTTGCTCGTTCGCCGCGCCAGCCCGGCGGCGATGATGTTCGGCGATGGCATAATCCCGTAGCCGTTCTGATGGTGCTCATTGACGCCGATGCCGTCGAAGCCAACATGGTCAGCAAACTCCAGCTGATCCATATACGTGTTGTACACGCGGTTCGCCACCACGGGGTCGAAGTAGCTCGACGGAATGTCGACCCACACCGAGCGATTCTGTTGACGGAAATCGGCGGGCAGCGTGGGCCACGGCATCAGGTTGAACCAGGTGAACTTCATTCTCGACCCCTCGCATGGCGTGAGTGGCGAACCTACCCGTCGCGCCCCGTTTCTTCCCATTTCTCGACACCCCTCGGGACGGCCCGAAAGGTCATGGTCGGTCGTTCTACGCTGAAGAGATGTTGATCGGTGCCCACGTCCGCGACAACGAGCCCCTCGGGGCGGCCGAAGCCACCACTTCGGCGTGCATCCAGTTGTTTTGTGGTGATCCTCAGAGTTGGAAGCCGTGGAAACCCCGAGAAGACTCCGAGGCGCTGAAGGCCTGCGGCATCCCGATTTATGTTCATGCTCCGTACATCGTGAACCTGGCGTCGGCCGACAACAAGATCCGGATTCCGTCCCGGAAGTCCCTGCAGGCCGCTTGCGACTGCGCCACCGCCGCGGGGGCGAAAGCGGTCGTCGTCCATGGGGGCCACGTGCGGTCAGCGGAGGACATCGAAGAGGGAATTCTTCGGTGGAAGAAAGGCCTCGATTCGATCGAATCGGATATGCCGATCTACCTAGAGAACACGGCCGGTGGCGATCACGCCATGGCCCGACGATGGGACACTCTGGCGCGCCTGTGGGAGGGAATCGGCGACGATCCGCGTATCGGGTTTTGCCTCGATACCTGTCACACCCATGCGTCGGGTGAAGATCTGGCGGCAAGCGTGGACCGCATCATGGCGATTACCGGACGAGTTGATCTGGTGCACTGCAACGGATCGCGCGACGGAGAAGGAAGCGGGCGCGACCGCCACCAAAACTTCTCTGTGCTTGGCACAGACAATACGGTGTCGCCTCGGACCCTCGTCGAGGTTGTGCGCAAGGCGAATGCTCCGGTGATCTGTGAAACCCCAGAAGAAGGACTGGCGTCGGACGTCGGGTTTTTGCGGGACGCCCTGGAAGTCGTAGCGAGCTGAAAGCAACGCTCAGTCTCACCCGCCCCTCACCAGCGAGCGGTAAACACTGTTCATGCCAATCAACGTGCTATTGGCCGAGGACGACCGCTCGGTACGAACTTCCCTGGCGCGCGCCCTCGAACTGGAGGGATACAACGTGACTATTGCGGAGAACGGCGAGGTTGCGCTTGCGGCCTTCCGGGAAAACGAACCCGATGTGGTCATCGCCGATTGGATGATGCCGTACCTCGATGGGGTCACGCTCTGTCAACGGCTGCGCTCGGCTCGTTCGCACACCCCAATCCTGATGCTGACGGCGCGAACAGACTTGGGTGATCGGGTCACGGCGCTCGACGCGGGGGCCGATGATTTCCTCGCCAAACCCTTCGCTCTGGACGAACTTCTTGCCCGGCTTCGCGCCCTGCTCCGTCGGTCGTCGTATGGCAACAGTGAAGGTGACTCTGGCGAACACTCCGTCGGGAATCTCCGTCTCGATCTCGGCGGTCGCCGGGCCTGGCGAGGCGAGCGCGAACTTTCGTTGACTAAGACCGAGTTTGATCTCGTTGAGGCACTTGTTCGCCAGTCCCCAACTGTCTGTACACCTACGATGTTGTACGATATGGTGTGGGGCTACGACTTCGGTCCTGAGTCGAAAACCCTTGCGGTGTTCATCGGCTACGTCAGGCGAAAGCTCGATCAAGAGGGAGATTCTCCGCTGCTTCACACTGTCCGTGGCGTCGGGTACTCGCTGCGGGAAGGCTAAGCCCACGATGTCGATACGAACGCGATTGACGTTGCTCTTCGTCGCGCTCGCTGGTCTCTCGGTACTGGCCGCCGCTCTTGTCGGATACAGCAGCACGGCGAAACGGGTACAGATGGAAATTGATCAAACCCTCCGGGTCGGAGTCAGCCGGGCCGTTGGTCCGGGGCTCGATGACCGTATATGTGCGATTGATGCCGCGCTGAACGGTCGTCGGCTTGATCGTCGCCGGCAGTTTGATGTGCCGGGATCGCGCCTCCAGTGCATCGACGCCACCGGAGCAATTGTGTCGTTCAACGCCGAGGACCCGTCGACGGACGGGGGAGACGCGCCCGCGTCCGGTCTCCCGGTGGACGCGGTTGACCGAGCGTTGGCGACGCAACGACAAGGCGAGACGCCTGTCCGGGGAGGCGGCTTGGGTGGCGGCGGCGACGGCGTGGGTGGTCAGGATGATCAAACCACGATCCGTCCGTCCGTCCCTCGCCCAGCCCGGACCGACCGACTGTCCGACGTCGGCAGTGAAGAAATACGCATACGTACGGTCTCAGTGAATGGAACCTCGCTGAGGATAGCGACGGCGTCGATTCGCGGTGGCGGGGCCATCATGATCGCTCGCGATTTGGACGAGCGAGATCGCATTCTTCGCGGGCTTCGTCGACGATTCGCCCTCATCGGATTGGCGGTCGTTGCGGTGGCGGCAGCCGTGGGCTCGGTCGTGGCGCGAGCCTTCGCCAAGCCGATACGCGCGCTTACTGGTGTGACTGCTTCGATCGCCACCGAAGGGGCATTGTTCGCCGACGCGCGCATTGGTTCGTCGATTACCAACCGCCGAGACGAGATCGGAAAACTCGCTTCCAGCTTCTCGTCCATGCTCGGCTCGTTGCGCGGCTCGCGCGAACAGCAACATCGACTGGCACAGGACGCCGGACACGAGTTGCGGACGCCCCTTACCTCGCTGCGAACGAACGTCGATGTGCTCACGAAGTACCCCGACCTAGCACCCGAAAAACGCATTGTGGTCCTTCGAGAAATGGACGCTGAACTGCGCGAGCTTTCGGCCCTTACCGATGAGCTGCTCGTCCTGGCCACGGACGCCACGCCCGACGATCCGGTCGCCGACATCGACCTCTTCGAGCTCACGCAGCGCGCCGTTGATCGTTTCGAGCGGCGAACCGGACGCGAGGTCGAGTTGACCGGTGTCCCGTCGTCGATTCGCGGAAGGCGAATGCAGATTTCCCGGGCGGTCGACAATGTGCTGGCCAACGCCGCCAAGTTTGATCCCACCACCGCACCCGTCCGGGTCACGACGCACGGTGACCGCATCAGCGTGCGAGACCACGGTCCGGGTTTCGCGAACGAAGATCTCGGGCGGGTTTTCGACCGGTTCTACCGCTCCGATACTGCCCGTCAGCTACCCGGCACCGGCCTGGGCCTGGCCATCGCCGCCGAAGCGACCAAGGCCCACGGTGGAACTGCGTCTGCCGCCAACCATGCGCAGGGCGGTGCGGTGGTCACCCTGACCTTTGGGGGAGCGTAACGGAACTCGGTGTACCGATGGCGGCGGGATCCGCTGCCAGACTGGGCGGGCATGTCGAACCAGTTCAACCAGCCGATTCCCGAAGAGGTGAGGCTCAGCGCATATAGCCACGGCGCCGGTTGAGCAGGCAAGCTCGGACCAACCGAGTTGGCGCACGTGTTGCGCCGTATGCCTGCTCCTTCTGCCCCTGACCTATTGGTCGGCACGTCCTCGGGCGACGATGCCGCCGTTTGGCGCGTCTCGGACGACCGAGCATTGGTGGCGACGGTGGACTTTTTCACCCCGGTCGTCGATGACGCGCGGACGTGGGGAATGATTGCCGCCGCCAACTCGGCGTCGGACGTTTATGCCATGGGCGGCCGCCCGCTGTTTGCTCTGAACGTCGCCGGGTGGCCGCGTGACCTTCTGCCGTTCGACCTACTCGGCGAAGCATTGGCCGGAGCTTCGGAAATTGCCCAACGCGGAGGATGGGTCGTGGTGGGCGGACACACCGTGGACGCACCGGAGCCGTTCCTCGGCCAGGCGGTGACGGGCGAAGTACACCCGGAGCACATGATGACTAATACTGCCGCCCATCCCGGAGACATTCTCGTCATGACGAAGGCCCTCGGCACCGGGATCATCACCACGGCGCTGAAGCGATCGCCGGCGGCGGCCATCGTCGTCGGTGGGGACTTGGCAGCGGCCTACGCTGCTGCGGTGGAATCGATGACCACGCTCAATGCCGATGCGGCAGCGGCGGCGCGGCGTGCCGGAGTGCGTTGCGGGACAGATATCACGGGGTTCGGGCTGCTCGGTCATCTGCACAAGCTCGCCCTGGGGAGCGGAATGAGCCTGGAGCTGGTCACCTCGGCCATGCCGATTCTCCCCGACGTCCGCCGGTTGTGGCAGGGAGGATTCGTACCCGGCGGAACCGAGCGCAACCTTGAGTTCGTCTCGACGTTTCTGGACTGGGTGGCGTCGCCGAATGAGTGGGAAAACCTGCTCGCTGATCCGCAAACGTCGGGGGGTCTGGTCCTCTGTGTAGCCCCCGGTGCCGTGGAAGGCCTTCTTGCCGATTTGGACGCCTCCGAAACGCCGGGCGTCGTCATCGGAGCGGTGCGGTTGCCTCGGCCGGGCGAAGCAGGACGCATCACCGTTTCGTAGCCCGCCCCGGTAACGCTCACGCAGGGGAGTGTTTTACCGGGCCGACCGCGATGCGCGACGATGCAGGGGCTATGGGCGCCGTCGTTGCCGTTGTCAACCAAAAGGGTGGAGTGGGCAAGACCACGGTCACCCTCGGTCTCGCGTCGGCGGCGATGGCCCAGGGGGACCGTGTGCTCGTTGTCGACGCTGATCCCCAAGCAAACGCCACATGGGCCCTCGGCGTCGATCCGGAGACCGTTCGCTTTGGTACGTCTCGGGCGATTGTCACCGAACGGTCCGGAGCAGCAGTCAAAGGGGTGTCTCCATCGACGTGGAGCACTTTGATCGACGTTCTTCCGGCGTCTGGCGAACTTCAGGAACGAGAAATCGAGAGCGGGAAGAAGCGTATGGCCCGCCGGTTGGCAGTGTCGCTCGAAGGCGTGGCCGACGACTACGAACTCGTCCTCATCGATTGCTCGCCCGCCCTGGGGCCGCTGACCACGAATGCGCTCACGGCGGCCCACTTGGCGCTCATGGTCGTGGAGCCGGCCGCCCTTTCGGCTCGCGGGATCGCTGGCGTGAGTGATCTGATCGACAGCGTGTGGGAGCGGTTCAACGATGGATTGGACATCGCTGGGGTGATCATCAACCGGGTGCCGCCGATATCGCACGAGGCCGATCG
>JAYVSS010000271.1:0-21334 GCA_043775075.1 Acidimicrobiia bacterium | reverse complement strand
CGACGGATTTCCAAAACGCCCGCGCAGCACTGTGACCATGGCGTCGATGGCGGCGGGGTGCATGGGTGTCGTAGCTGCATGGTCGAGATAGTGCATGGTCAGTGAGAAGAGGTCCGGCGATGACGTTGGCGACAGAAGAATCCGTCACGCTGAATCCGGACAACACCAGAGTAGGGCCTTGGTCCACTAGCCTCTTCAGACAAATGAGTCAACTCCGACTTGATCCGTTGACCGGGCGCTGGGTAGCGATTAACGCCGAGCGGCGCCAGCGTCCGAATGAGTTTCAGTCCCGCAAGCTTGAGGTGGAGACCGATCCAGGTCGACCATGTCCGTTCTGTCCAGGCCGAGCCGAGACCGAACCGCCCACCCTGGTAACGCCCGGTCCCGACGGCAGCTGGCGGGTCCTCGTGGTGCCCAACCTGTACCCGGCGTTCGAAGGTCGCGAGCCCATGGTGGTTGAGCACCTCGGACCGATTTTCACCCAGGCCGACGCCTCGGGCATGCACGAAGTGCTGGTCGTCCATCCGAATCACGATTCGTCGTGGGCCGATGTGGACGATGAGCAGGCGGAATACGTAATGGCGGCGATCGCTGCTCGGGCCGAGGCTCATGCGGCCATGCCGGAACTGCGATACAGCCAGGCGATTGTGAACTACGGCCGTGAAGCCGGAGCATCGCTGCAACATCCGCACGGTCAGCTCCTCGGCCTCCCGTTCGTGCCGGGCGAGATCGTCGGCGAGCAGCTCGGGTTCGACCGCTTTTCCGGCGCCTGTCTGCTCTGCACCACGATCGAAGCGGAGCTCGATGCGGGAGCGAGGATCGTCTATTCCGACGATCGCGTCGTGGTGATCTGCCCGTATTGGAGCGGCACGCCGTTCGAGATGTTGGCCATTCCTCGCTGCCACAACGGTCATCTGCACACGGCCGAATTGAGCGATCTGGGCGCCGTCGGCATCGGTCTACGCAACGGTTTGGCGGCGCTGCGCAACGGTCTGGGAGACGTGGCGTACAACATCGTGTTCCACTCGGCCCCCTACCGGGCCCAGGGGAACTTCCACTGGCATGCTCACGTGTATCCAAAGGTCACCACCCGAGCCGGCTTCGAACTGGGTACCGGCGTGATGATCAACGTGGTTCCGCCGGAAGAGGCCGCCGCGCTGCTCAGCGCCGCCCTCGTCTAACCCCAGGCACAACCCGTCCTCTCACGCCCACCCGATACTGCCGGCCACCCGGCTGCGCATTACGCGTCGGTGGAGAACCGGGCGGAGGCTTTCTCGACGTTCTTGACGGCTTCGCGAATCGAAAGCGTACTGAGCGTTCGACGGTGCTCATCCACGAACGCCGTGACCGCCGACGGATCGGTCCAGGCATAGTCCCGCAGGGCCCAACCGATCGCTTTACGGAGAAAAAACTCTCGGCTTGGGGCCTGCACAAGGCAGAACCGAAAGAGACGTTCGGCGTCCGTCGCTTCTTTGCCGCCGAGCTGATGGAGCAGGGCGATCCGAGCGATCCACATGTTCTCGTCGATGATCCACCGCTCCATGTCGGCCACCAATGCCGGATTGGCCGCCACCAGGTTGGCCGCCACGTGGGCGAGCGAATCGACGGTGTCCCACCAGGACTTTGATCGGGCCAATTCGTTGACCACGGCGAGCATCTCAGCGGGACCGTTTCGCGATGCCCGCTCGAGATAGTCACATGCTACGTACGCGTACTCTCGCTCGGGAAGCGCCCATAATGCACGAGCGACGTCGATAACCTCATCCGCCGCAGGACAGCCAAGTGACTTGACCGCAACGCGCCGTTGGGGGGACGCAATGCCGAGAAACGGGGCGATGTCTTTCATGTATCCCTGCATCGGTCGGACCCTCGCCGGATCAGCCACAGCAATAAGCGCGCGTTGTACTTCGTCGACCCAGTTCATAGCTTCACGTTCATGGCAGACCCACGGTAGCGGGCGAGCTGGCCAGCGCCAGACGGGCCCGTTCGGCTCGGAGATCTGGAATCAATATCAACGAGCCAACGACGATCAGAGCCGCACAGCCCGAGCCGACAGCCTGCGGGCTGAAATCGTGATCGAGCAGCCACAGGCCAACAAAGGGAGCAATAACTCCACGAATACCGGTCGAAAACGTATGTAACGCGGAATAGTCAGCCACGTGTTCCGGCGGAGCAAGGCGCGAGGTCCACAGGGCCCACATGACATCACCGCCGGCTGCAGCGACCCCGAAAACAATCGCGCCGATCACCAATCCGATCATTGCCTTCCCCGAAAAAAACGCAATAATACTGATAGCAAACCCAACATTGACAAGAATTCGAGCTACGAAGAAGGGTAAATGATCGAATACCCAGCCATACAGTGGAGCAAGTACAAGTCGCAATACCGCAGGAATCGTGATGGTAAGTAGACCTATCGTTGAAGAACTGGCATCGATCCCGTAGCGAGGATTAGCAAGGAATTCCACCCGCAGCGGAATCATCATGAGGTTGGCGAAACCCATGAACATCCACGAACTCAACGTCAGACGCAGGGTGCGGTCTCGCTTGAGCAACACCCAACGCCGCGCCCACGGACGCTCCCGCACCCCCGCCATCGTGTCCACGTGCGGTTGCAACGCAGCACCTCCGAGCG
The DNA here is from genome assembly GCA_043775075.1 of Acidimicrobiia bacterium. Lineage (GTDB taxonomy): Bacteria > Actinomycetota > Acidimicrobiia > Acidimicrobiales > JANYDT01 > JANLQX01. Next base: position 18,699 of record JAYVSS010000271.1, on the reverse strand, counting down.
CTCGAATGCACATCGCCGAACCGAGCAACGACGCGAGAAGCAGGAGTTGCGCCCACTTCCACGTGGATGCGTCTTTGCCCAGCAGACGACCGACGCCGATGGCCACCAGACCGGAGAAGGCAAACTTCGCGGCGATGGCGAGCGAGAGCATGCGGCCTCTCCGCGCGGCGGGAAATTGGTCGGTGTAGATCGTTTGCAGCAGGGCCCACTGCGCCCCCGAGGTAGTGAACGCGACGAGGCAACCGAGCACGAAGACCGTCGGATGGGGCCACAGGAGCGGGGCCAGGGCACCAAGTGATCCGACGAGGAACATGCGGGAGATGCCCTTGCTCGCTGACCATCCCCACCTCGTGGCCCGAGTGAGGGCCACCGGCGCGACCAGCAGACCGATCTGCTGGGCGGCCCCGATGCTGGCTTTCCATCCGGTCGAGAGGTGGAAGTGGCGCAGGGCGATCAAGAGCAGGAACGTGGAACCGAATGCTTCGATGGTGCCCGCCGGGAGACCACGGGCGACCTCGATGCGAAACGATCGCCGGACTGACTCCGGGTCAAGCAGGGCCACTAACGCAGGCGGGGCAAGTTCCATCCCCACCTCAGGTGCCGTCACGAGGAAGGAAGTGTACGACCACGACTCCACGGAAACGAACTGATTATCAGCCTCGGCCGAACGTCACGCGCGTCCGGCGAGCGAACGCAGCCGCTGGACCTCGAGACGGATCGAAGGCAGCAACGCCAAAGCGGCGTGGCCCGGGCATGCCGTTAATGACATCGCCCGATGCCCCTCGATGCCGCGTGTTGTGATGAGCTCACCGACCGCCCAACGACTCGAACCTTCGGACAAGAATGTGGTCGTCACCTCGGGCTCGGGGCTCAGGCCGTACCGATTTCCTAGAACGGCCAGAAGCCGGGCCAAAGAGTTGAGCGCCGCTGGCGTGGGCGGTTCATCCCGGTGATCTCCGATAAGACATACCAGCTGACTATGGCCCTGATTCCCGTCGGACGCACTGCCTTTCACCGCCCCGGCCAAGCTGCCCGCGCGGCCCTCCCACACCCCGCCAAACCGGTCGATGAGGAAGTTGTAAGCGATATCCGGCCACCCCTTCGTTGAGCTCACGTGATAGCCCCGGATGCTGCGCAGGCGGGCGGCGACGTCGGTCGCTTCGTAAGCGTTCGGCGTTTCGGAGTGGTGCACCACGACAACATTGACCGTTTCCTCTACCACCAGGCCGGTCGGCATCGGCCACGCGGATGGCGCCCAGTTCGCCCGGGGATGGACAGTGAGCCCCCCGCCCACGTCGACCGGCGGAACGGGGCTCGTGGTTGTCGGCGGCGTCGCGGCCGACGGGCTCGTCGTGGCCTTGGCCACCTGGCGGGGCTTCACGAAGATCACGGCGGTCAACGCCCGCAATATTCCCCGTCGATCCATCCGCCCTTCCTACAACACGCCGGGCGACCGTTCGTCCGCTGGCCGGGTCGCTGAAAGATCACGAACTACAGTGAACGGTCGCATGTTGATGTTCCGCTCCACCGCCCTCAGGCGTCACCGCCCGGCCGAACAGGGAGCCCGCAATGACGTTCTCTGAAGTGGCGCCGCCCTTCGGTCTTCGTCTCGGCAGCAACGGGCAATCCGACACCTTCGCCGTGCCCACCGGCCCTGGCGCCACCGGTGTGGACCTCTGTCTGTTTCCCTCCGGCGGACAGGAGGCCGGCCCCGAACTTCGCATCCCGCTCACCAACCGGCTCGGAAACACCTGGTGGGAGACCCTGGCGCCGGGGCTCGTGGCACCCGGGACTCAGTACGGCATTCGCGTCGACGGTCGAGGCCATAATCCCGCCAAGCTGTTGGCGGACCCGTGGGCACTCGCCTTCGACGGGTCCGTGGACTGGCTGACCGTTCCCGGCGGGCATTGCCTCAGCGACCCGACCGATACCGCCCCGTTGACCGTGCGCTCCGTCGCCGTCGATCAACACTTCGATTGGGGGGACGAACAGCGTCCGGGCACCCCGTGGACGAATACCGTGATCTACGAAGTGCACGTGAAGGGGGCCACCAAAACCCATCCAGGTATCCCCGAGGAGTTACGGGGGACCTATGCGGGGTTCTGCCATCCGGCGTTCGTGCAGCACCTGCACGGCCTCGGCGTAACCGCCGTGGAGCTCCTGCCGATCCACCAAATCGTTCCGGAAGAGCGTCTCGCCAGCCTTGGTCTGACCAACTATTGGGGCTACAACACGATCGGCTTCCTCGCTCCCCATCAGGGATATGGCGCTGAGCGCGAGGCAAGCGCGTTGGTACGCGAGTGCAAGGGAATGATCAAGCTGCTGCACGAGGCGGGCATCGAAGTGATTCTCGACGTCGTATACAACCACACGTGCGAGGCAGGACCGGCCGGCCCCGCATTGTCGATGCGCGGACTTGACCCAGACGGTTGGTATCGGTCCTACGACACCACTGGTTGTGGAAATTCCCTCGATCTGACCCAACCGATCGCCCTGCAATTAGCGCTGGATTCGCTCCGCTATTGGGTCAATGAATTCCATGTTGACGGTTTCCGTTTTGACCTAGCAAGCACGCTTGCTCGTTCCCGGACGGGGGAGTTCGACGCCCAGGGGATGTTCTTAAGCGCAGTTGCTCAGGACCCCGTCCTCTCTAAGATAAAACTGATCGCCGAGGCGTGGGACGTTGGCGCTGGCGGTTACCAGGTTGGGGAATTTCCTGCGCCCTGGGCCGAGTGGAACGACCGATACCGCGATCTCATTCGCGATCACTGGCACAACGCCGATCGTCCACTCGGAGCTATCGCCCGACGAATCACCGGAAATCCTGACCTTTTTGCCGCGAGTGGTCGTCGGCCATGGTCATCGATTAACTACATCACCGCCCACGACGGTTTCTGTCTTCTCGATCTTGTTTCCTACAACAGCAAACACAATGAGACAAATGGCGAAGAGAATCTTGACGGCTCAAATGACAATCGTTCGTGGAATCATGGCATCGAAGGCCCAACCGACGACCCGGTTATTCGTGCTGCTCGGGCCCGTACGCAACGGAACATGTTGGCCACGCTCCTGCTGTCGCAGGGTACGCCGTTGCTTGTCAGCGGCGACGAAATGGGACGCACCCAACGCGGCAACAACAACGCATATTGCCTGGACACCGAGCTGTCGTGGATTGACTGGGCCGGCGCGGACACCGCGCTCATCGAATTCGTCAGCGCGCTTATCGCACTGCGGAAATCCTCGCCGGTACTGCGACAGCGCGATTGGTTGACCGACGAAGATGCGCAGTGGTTCTCGCCCGACGGAGAACTCATGACGATTGAGCGCTGGGACGACCCGGAAGGGTGTGGGCTCCAGCTCCTCCTCCTCGGCGACGCATCGGACCAGGATCGCCTCCTCATCCTCCACGAGGGTCACGAGCCCGAGCGTTTCGTGCTCCCCAAGGGAGATTGGTCGCTATTGCTTTCGACCACGCTTTCCGTCGATCCCCCCATCGATGTGGTCGACGGCATCTGGGAGCCAACGTTCCCGGCGCTTGCCGTCTTTGCCCGGTCCTGACCCCGGCTGGACCTACTGGCCTTTGCATTCTGGCGCCGGCTAGGGGCTACTGAAGCGTTTTACTCCTGGCCGAGCAGGAGCACGCCGAGCGGAGGAAGGGTGAGCGTAGCCCGCCCGAGAGTATCGGCCCACACGGTGCCGCCGTTGCCCGCCCCGCTTCCCCCGAAGATGGCGGCGTCAGTGTTGCAGAGTTCTTTCCATTCGCCTCCTCGGGGCAGGGTGATCGGGTAGTCAACCCGTACCACCGGGGCCAGATTGGCAATGCACACGACCGGTCCCGCACCGTTCGCCCCGGAGTCACCGGGCCACCGGACAAAGGCAAACACGTTGGCCGGCGCGTCGTCGCTGACAATCCAGCCGAACCCCTCGGGAGCGAAATCGCGTTCGTACAGCGCCGGGTGAGCGGCCTGGATCTGATTCAGCGAACGGACCAAATCCCGAATGCCCGCATGGCCCGGGTCTTGCAACAACCACCAGTCAAGCGAACCGTCTGCATTCCACTCGTTCCACTGTCCGAGCTCCGCTCCCATGAAGAGCAATTGCTTGCCGGGATGAGCCCACATCCAGGCATAGAGCGAGCGAAGATTGGCGCGTTTTTGCCAATCGTCACCCGGCATCTTGCCAATCAACGAACCCTTGCCGTGCACAACTTCGTCGTGACTCAGAGGCAGAACAAAGTTTTCGGTGAAGGCATAGAGCAGACCGAATGTCAGGCCGTGGTGGTGATGCTGGCGATGAAACGGATCCCGGGCGAAGTACTCCAGAGTGTCGTGCATCCAACCCATGTTCCACTTGAACCCGAAGCCCAGACCGCCAGCTTCGACCGGGCGCGACACCGACGGCCACGCCGTGGACTCTTCTGCAATCACCAAGACTCCGGGCACCTCGGCATGCACCACAGTATTCAATTCACGCAAGAAATAGACCGATTCGAGGTTCTCTCGTCCCCCATGTTCATTCGGAATCCACTCGCCCTCTTTACGTGAATAGTCCAGATAAAGCATCGAAGCCACTGCATCAATGCGGAGTCCGTCAATATGCATCTCTTCAAGCCAATACAGCGCATTAGCTACGAGGAAATTTCGGACCTCGTTGCGTCCCACGTTAAACACCAGGGTGCCCCAGTCGGGATGTTCCCCCTGGCGCGGATCGGCGTGCTCGTACAACGCCGTGCCATCGAAGCGAGCCAACGCCCACTCGTCTTTCGGGAAGTGGGCCGGCACCCAATCAACGATCACGCCAATGCCATGGTTATGGAGGATGTCCACGAAGTGACGGAACTCGTCGGGTGAACCAAAGCGCGAGGTGGGGGCGTAATATCCGGTGACCTGATACCCCCACGATCCGCCGAATGGATGCTCGGCGACCGGCATCAACTCCACGTGAGTGAACCCGAGATCCTTCACGTGGGCGGCCAGTTCCTCGGCCAATTCCACGTAGTGACGCGGTCCCCGCCACGAACCGAGATGCACCTCGTAGATCGACATCTGTGAACGCCACGGATTTACCGACGTGCGGCGACCGATCCAATCACTGTCGTTCCACTCGTACGACGATTGTTCGATAACGCTCGCCGTGCGGGGCGGAACCTCGGTGGCCCGAGCCATGGGGTCGGCCTTCTCCACCGTCCGGCCATTCGGCCCGGTCACGGCAAACTTGTAACACTGGCCGACGACGGCCCCGCCGACGAAGCACGACCAGACGCCCGTCGAACCGAGGGAAACCATCTGATGGCGGCCCGGAGCAAAGTCGTTGAAGTCGCCCACCACGGACACGCTGGTCGCCGACGGAGCCCAAACGGCAAACCACACGCCGGCCTCCCCTTCGTGTTCCCCGACGTGGCTACCGAGGTGTTTCCACAGACGAAGATGGCGGCCCTCGTTGAAGAGGTAGCGATCGATTTCGCCCCAGCGGGGGTCGGCATTGCTTGGCACGATGAGCACGCTATCGGGATGACAACGTTTTCGACGGGTGATCGGGGGTCGGCGTTGAAAGCGGTTTCATGAGTGCCGGGGAAATGAGCGGCAAACGCCACCAAGGGTGTTGCGCTCGGCTGCTGGTTCGGTAGCCTGAACGGCGTGAAGGCATACCGCAGTGTCACGGTCCGCACGCAGCTCCCCGAGAACCTGGCGGCGCTCGGCGAATTGGCGAATAACCTCCGCTGGTCCTGGGATGACCGGGCTCGACGGCTGTTTCGCTGGGTAGAACCGGAAATTTGGGAGCAGGTGCGTCGCGATCCGGTGCGCCTTCTCGCCTCCGTGCCGGTCTCTCGGCTGGAGGAATTGAGCGCCGATCCGTCGTTCATGGCCTTCCTCGACGAGATGCGCGATGACCTCCATCGGTACCTGGATTCACCCGGCTGGCTCCAGCTCCGGGGCGAGACGCCTCTGAAAGCGGTTGCATACTTCAGTCCGGAGTTTGGTATTTCCGAAGCCCTGCCGCAGTACTCCGGGGGCCTCGGGGTGCTTGCCGGGGACCACCTCAAGGCCGCCAGCGCGCTCAATTTACCCCTGACCGGCATCGGTTTGTTTTACCGGATGGGTTACTTCCAGCAGTCTTTCAGCCCCGACGGGTACCAACTTGAGTCCTATCCGGTGCTTGAGCCCCACCTGATGGCGATCACCCCGATGCGGGTCGGACGAGCGTCGAACGGCCACGCCGCCCATCCCGCCGCCAACGGCGATGCCCCGGAAGTTCGGATCACCATTCCCCTCGGCGACGGCCAGGTCATCGCTCGAGTGTGGCGGGCACAGGTCGGTCGGATCACCCTGTATTTGCTGGACACCGACATCGAGGAGAACGATTTCGATGGCCGAGCGATCACCGATCGTCTCTACGGCGGCGGAGAAGAACACCGGATGCGTCAGGAAATCGTGCTCGGCATGGGCGGCGTCAAGGCGCTCCGTGCGATCGGTGTGACCACACAGGTCTTCCATACCAACGAGGGCCACGCCGGGTTCCTCGGCCTGGAGCGCATTCGCGAGCTCGTACAGGATCGTGGACTGTCCTTTGATGAAGCAATTGAGGCGGCGCGGGCGGGAACGGTGTTCACCACTCACACCCCCGTGCCCGCAGGGATCGACCGCTTCCCCCGTCCGTTGATGGAAAAGTACTTTGCCCGCTACGCCGAGTCTGTCGGCATCTCGTTTGACCGCCTCATGAGCCTGGGTCACGAGCCCGATGCGGGTAACGACGCACCCTTCAACATGGCAGTCATGGGCCTGCGCCTCGCCGGGCAGGCGAACGGTGTTTCGAAACTACACGGAGCAGTTAGTAGGCAGATGTTTTCGGGTCTGTGGCCCAATGTGCCGGCCGAGGAAGTGCCCATCGGCTCAATCACCAACGGGGTGCACGCCCGCACATGGACCTCAGCGCAGATGGACGAACTTTTCAGCCGCTACGTGCTCCCCGAATGGCCCGAAGCAGGCGCCGATCGTTGGCAAAGAATCCATGATTGCCCCGACGATGTGCTGTGGCGAGCCCGAGACGAGAGCAGGTCGCGCATGATTTCGTTCATTCGTGACCGCTTGCGGCTGGCCGGAGAATCGCGGGGTCTCGCCGGTGCGGAGTTGTCGTGGACCGACCGTGCCCTAGATCCACGTGTACTTACGATCGGCTTCGCCCGGCGCTTCGCCACGTACAAGCGATCCACGCTGTTGTTGTCGGACCCCGATCGCCTGAAGCGCCTTCTGCTTGATCCCGATCGACCGATGCAGTTGGTCTTCGCCGGCACGGCCCATCCGGCCGACCAACTGGGGAAGGAACTCATCAAGCAGATCATCGGTTTCGCCGCCGACCCCGCCGTTCGCCATCGCATTGCGTTCGTGGAGAACTACGACATCGGCGTCGCCCGCCAGCTCTACCAGGGTTGCGACGTGTGGCTCAATAATCCTCGTCGGCCCATGGAGGCATGTGGAACCAGCGGAGAAAAGGCCACGCTCAACGGCGCCCTCAATCTGTCTGTGCTGGACGGCTGGTGGGACGAATGGTACGTGCCTGCTTCCGGCGAACGCCCGGCAAACGGCTGGGCGATTCCTTCGGCCGAAGCGGCTGGCTCGCTCGATGAGCGCGATCGGCTCGAAGCCAATGCCCTGTTTGAAACGCTCGAGCGAGACGTCGTGCCGTTGTTCTACGACCGTCCCGACGGCGTGTTGCCGCGCCGCTGGGTCTACAAGTTGAAGACCTCGCTGGCCACCCTCGGCCACCTCATGCCGGCGGGCCGCATGGTGAAGGACTACACCACCGATCTCTACGAACCAGCCGCTCGGCGGGCCGCCGCGCTCGATGGCACAGACGCCGCGCTCGCAGAAGCACGCGCGCTCACTGCTTGGAAAAATGCAGTGCGCTCCGCGTGGGGCGGAGTGCAAGTTGCGGCGGTCACCGTGGACGGGCCGGACGTGGCCGACGTCGGCTCCTCGCGAACCGTACGCGCACATATAGAACTGGGTTCCCTCACCTCCGCCGACGTCGCCGTCGAACTGGTCCACGGCGCGGTCGGCCTGAACGACGAGTTGACCGCGACATCGGTTGTGGCGATGTCGAGCGATGCGGGCGGCGAATGGACAGCCGAATGGCCATGCGCCTCTCCCGGTCGTTACGGCTTCGCCGTCCGCGTCGTCGCCTCGCATCCGCACCTGGCGTCGTGGGCCGAGCTCGGCTGCGTGAGCTGGGCCGGCTAGCACCGCCCGAGTGGAGCTATTCGATCGAGGGCGACGCGAAATCGCCCCCGGGGCCGTGCATGTCTCCGGTTGGCTCAGCGTGGACGAGCAACGTGCCCTCCTGAACGACTGTGCGAGGTGGGCCAAACCGCCGAGACTGAGGGCCATCAAGGTTCGAAACGGGGTCATGTCGGTCAAGACGATGTGCTTGGGTTGGCATTGGCTTCCCTACCGGTACAGCCGGTTCGCCGAGGACGTGGACGGGTCCCCCGTACAACCCATGCCACGGTCACTCGTCGAGCTCGGCCGCCAAGCAGTGATCGACGCCCTCGGCCCATCGGCGGAACCGTTCGACGCCGACGCCGCGCTCATCAACTATTACGACTCGGCCGCTCACATGGGTATGCATCAGGACAAAGAAGAGCGTTGCGATGCGCCGGTGGTGTCAATCAGCCTCGGCAACAGCGCCGTCTTCCGCTTCGGAAACACCGCCAATCGGAACCGGCCGTATACCGACATCGAGTTGCGATCCGGCGACCTGTTTGTTTTCAGCGGACCGTCCCGACTCGCCTTCCACGGCATCACCAAGACACTCCCGGGAACAGCCGCTGATTCCCTAGAAGCCAACGAATCCCGATGGAACATCACGCTCCGGCGCACCGGGCTGGCGTAGGCCAATCCTCACGGTAGCGAACGTGGGTCGAGAAGAGTGGGGGCCATGATTCGTCCGCTTGTGGTGGTGGTTGGTGCTGGGTTCGGCGGCTTGCGCGTGGTTAACGGTCTGCGAAGCGCCCCTGTGGACGTGACGATTGTGGACTCCAACAACTTTCACACCTTCCAGCCATTGCTCTACCAGGTGGCCACGGCTGGTCTAGATGCCGACGACATTTGCTTTCCGGTGCGCGGGATCCTGCGGCGTACTCGCAACGCTCGTTTCGTCTTTGGCCGCGTGACGGCCATTGACATTGCTCACAAAACAATCACCGTTGACTCTGATCGTATGCTTACGTATGATTACCTGGTCGTCGCCGCGGGGACAGTGTCGGCCACGTTCGGGATCTCCGGCGTAGACGAGCACACGTTTGCGTTGAAGTCGCTCGATCATGCACTCGCCCTCCGAGCCCATTTGCTCAACCTGTTCGAGCGGGCGAGTGCGGCGATTGAGGCGGACCGACCTGACCTTGGGGTGGTCATTGTGGGCGGTGGCCCCACCGGGGTCGAGACTGCGGGTGGAGTGCGCGAACTCATCGATCACGTGCTCCGCAAAGACTACCCGGAGCTCGACCTACGGCACGTGCCGATAACGCTGGTAGAGGGCACGGCGCGTCTACTCGGGCCCTTCGATCCGTCGCTTTCGGCCCACGCATCAGCCGCCCTGAGGCGACTCGGCGTGCGAGTTGAAGTCGGCGTAAGCGTGGACCACGTGGAGCCGGGCACGGTGGTGTTGGCCGATGGCCGGCGGCTCGATGCCGGGACCATCGTGTGGGCGGCCGGCGTCACTGCGAGCCCGGTTGCCGCCCTGGTCGGTGTCGAGCTCACCCGAGGCGGGCGGATCCCGGTGCTCAACGATTTGTCCCTCCCCGGTCATCCCGAAGTCTTCGGTATCGGCGACATCGCGTCGTCACCGACGGACAGCGGGACGCCGCTTCCTCAGGTCGCCCAACCGGCGATCCAGGGGGGAAAGCACGTGGCCACTCAGATCATCGCCTCCCTCACCGGCTCTCCTCGAACCACCTTTCGCTACCACGACAAGGGTTCTATGGCGACGATTGGTCGCCACCATGGGGTGACCGAATTTCCGAGCGGACTAAAGCTGCACGGTGTCATCGGCTGGTTCGCCTGGCTCGGCTTGCACATCGTCTATCTGATGGGCTTTCGAAATCGCGCCAACGTGCTCGTGAACTGGGCGTGGAACTATGTGACCTTCGATCGCGGCTCACGCATCATCCCCACCAACCCACCCACTACCGCCCCGTAAACGCCGCTCCGCTCAAGTCCGCGCCCCACCAACCCACCCACTACCGCCCCGTAAACGCCGCTTTTCCCGGGCCGTTTTCTAAAAAGCTCTTGATCCCAATCGGGGCATCGGCGGTACGAAACGCTGCGACGAACATGTCCTGCTCGAGGGTAAGACCGTCGGCCAGCGAGCCATTGAGACCGCCATCAATGGCCCGCTTGGCGTAGCCCTGCACGCTCACGGGGCCGCGAGCGAATTCACAGGCCCAGGCAAGCGCTTCGTCGAGCACGGCTTCAGTCGGAACCACTCGATCGGCCAGTCCGATTCGCAACGCTTCGTCAGCCTTGATCTGGCGTCCGGAAAGACAGATGTCCTTCGCTTTGGCCGGACCGACGAGCCGGGCCAACCGCTGCGTTCCCCCGGCTCCGGGGATGATTCCGAGCAAAATTTCTGGCTGCCCGAACACCGCCGATTCGGCGGCCAAGCGCACGTCGCAGGCCAGCGAAAGTTCGCAGCCCCCGCCCAAGGCGTAACCGGCCACGGCGGCAATCACCATACGCGGTATCGCCGCCAGCGCGTCGAACGTTGAGCGCAGCGCCGCTCCGATGATTCGAGCCTCGTCTGGTCCACCGAAGCGAGCGATATCGGCCCCAGCGGCGAAAATCTTCGGGCCTCCGTAGACCACCACGGCGCCGGGAAGGTCGGCGTTGATCGCTCGCACGCACGCCATCAGATCGTCGGTCAGCTCAGGCGAAATAGCGTTCACCTTCGGTCGGTCGAGACGGACAATCGCCACCCGTTCTCCGGACGTTCCCACGTGGTGCTCAAGGCGAACCAGCGGGGCGGGCACAGCAACTACGGCGTCGGCAGCATCAGTCATGCCCCGACCCTACCGACCAGATGGGAAGCCCCGTCGACATCACATCTGCCCATCCATCATCTCAAGTGTGAAATGTGTGCTTCAAAGTGTGGTTTCAGTGGCCCTCTGAGCGCACACATTGACGCGCACATTTCACACTTGGCGACGGGGAGCCCCAGCGGGAGGAGGAGGGGCGGAGGGCGACAGGAGGGCGACAGATGGAAACTTACGAACCGACGAGGCGGGCGGCGGCGGTCTCGGGGTCGATCTCGCGGGCGGCGACGGCGGCGAGGATCGACGCGCCCTCGGGGCTGTCGACCACTGCGTGCGAGCGCCGCTCCAGCTCAACCTGCACGAGGCGGGCGACCTCGGTCCGCAAACGAGTTGTGCGCCGCCGCTGGAGGGACCCGTCGGCGCTCACATGGGCCCGGTGGCGGACCACGGCATCCCACAGTTCGACGACGCCGTCGCCGGTCGAGGCCACCGTCCGGACGATCGGCGGATACCAATCATCGTGACCGAGGCTCGACAGCTCCAACATGCCGAGCAAGTCCCGCTCCGTCTCCGCCGACCCCGGCCGATCGGCTTTATTGATCACAAAGATATCGGCAATTTCCATCAACCCGGCCTTATTGGCCTGCACGGAATCGCCCCACCCCGGATTGACGACCACCACCGTGGTGTCCGCCGCGCCGGCAATGTCGACCTCGACCTGACCAACCCCGACGGTCTCCAGCAGGACCCAAGGAAACCCCACGGCGTCGAGCACACGGACGACGGCCGGCGCCGCGATCGCCAACCCCCCAAGGTGGCCGCGCGTCGCCATGGAGCGAATGAAAACACCACTGTCCACATAGTGATCCCCCATGCGCACGCGGTCGCCGAGAATCGCCCCGCCCGAGTAGGGCGATGACGGATCTATGGCCAGGACCGCAACCTCGGAGCCGTCGCGACGGGCCACGGAGATGAGCCGATCAGTGAGGGTGCTCTTGCCCGCACCGGGCGCGCCGGTGATGCCGACGGTGTATCCCCGCCCACCTTGAGGCCACGCCAACTCGGCCGCGACCCGCGCAGGCTCGCCACCTTGTTCCACCACGGAAAGCAAACGAGCGAGAGCGGTGCGATCACCAGTACACGCCGGCGCAAACAACAGGGATGGATCACGACGACGCACGAATCGACAACACTACCGGGGTGCCCGATGAGCCATTCGTCGCGGAGACCCGTCAGACCAAAAGGAGTTGGGCCACGAGGGCCACGAACCTCCTGGCCCCACCGGAACCGATCGGGCGCTCCGGCTGGATCTTGTTGGCCAGTCTGTTCTCTGTGGCCGCCGGCGCCGGTTACCAGGGCTCGCTTCCGAGCGTGCTGATGACCTTTGTCGCCGATAGTTTCGGGGCGACGAACCGCCAGCAGTCGCAGGCGTTGGCGTTCATTCGTCTCGACATCGTGCTGACGTTGGTGCTCGTTCGTGCCGCCGATCGTATTGGTCGTCGTCGCATGGTGCTGCTCTGTGCCACCCTTGGCCCGATACTCACATCACTATGTGCACTTACAACATCGCTCACCCAGTTCATTGCGATGCAGATCCTTTCCCGGGCCTTCGTAACCGCTGTGGCGATCCTCATTTCTGTCACTGTCGTCGAGCATCTGCCGGCCGCATGCCGAGCGTGGGGAGCGGGGTGCATGGTTGCTGCGGCGGCGCTGGGATCGGCGGTCGTGCAGGGTGCGAGCTCGATCGCCGATCGCTCCCCCGGTGGCTGGCGATATGCGTTCATGCTTCCCCTCGTGTCTTTACCGGTCCTCCTCTTCGCCCGCCGCGGGATGACGGAAAGCCGGCGTTTCGTCCAACTGGCGAAGGCCCGATCCGCCAACGCCCTAGTCAACGCCGACACTCAGCACGGCCCACCCGATCACGACGAATCGCTCGACCTTCCAACGTTCGCCGCCCTTCGCCAGCACGGCCGACGCCTCGCCAGCGTTGCTCTCCTCGTGGGCCTCATTGCCCTGCAAAGCAATCCGGCCAGACAACTCCGGAGCGACTTCCTTCGATCAGAACGCGACTTCAGCGGGAATCAGCTCACCCTCTTTGGCCTCCTTACAAACGCACCCGGCGTGTTTGGGGTCGTGCTCGGCACCGTCGTAAGTGATCGACGCAGCCGGCGCATCGTCATTTCGATTGCGCTCCTCGCCCTGGCCGCTGGCGATGCCGGTATTTACCGCTCCCATGGCTCCGCCATCTGGGTCTGGGCGATGTTTGGCTCGCTCCTCGGAGCCGCCGCGTTGCCCGGCCTTGGCATCCTGGCCGCCGAACTTTTCCCGACGGCGATTCGCTCCACCGCCAACGGCTTTACCAGCCTGGCCACACGAGTGTTCGGTTCGATCGGTCTGCTGATCGTTTCGTTTAGCTCCGATCGATACTTCGGCGGTAATCAAGGCACAGTGATAAGTACGCTGTCGTTTTCGCTTGTACTCGCGGTGATCGTGTTGTGGGTCGCCACCCCCGAGACCTCACGTAAGGAACTCGAAGAACTCAATCCCGACGACCTGGTCGGGCACACCGCCGAATTCGAAACGCGATAGGAAGCACGCGCTAGCGCCGACGCACCCACGCCGCGACGAGGTCCGCGACCTCTTCGTCTTGGCCATACAGCTCGTGTCCGGCGCGTCGACGGTTGCCTTGCACTGTCTTCATTACGACTCGGCCCTTAATCAGACGCGCTGATTCGGCCAATTGCTCTGGCGTGGCGAACGAGTCACGCTCACCGGACACGAAGAGGCACGGAACTGTGATGTCGGGAAAGTGTTCGTGGCGCATTTCGTTCCATTGTCCCGGCGGATGGAGTGGATAGGCAACGAGCACAAGTCCGGCAACCTCGAGCCCCTGTGCCACCGCCATCGAGGCCATACGGCCGCCCATCGACCGACCACCAACCAGAATCTGATCGGTCTCGACCTTCAGGGATCGGGCCATCGCCTTCGTCGCTTTCACCACGGCGTCGACCATCACCGCCGGGCGATCGGGGATACGTCGACCGGCGAGGCGGTAGGGGAAATCGACTCGACGAACGGGGATGCCCTCGCCGTTGTTCGACACCCGTTCTTCAATCGCCACCATGGCGCTAAACGAGGCGTCCGTGCCCGCGCTTGGGAACAACACGAGGCCCGCCGCTTTGGCCCGAGCCACTAGTTCGTCTGCCGTGTTTGAAGGTCATGAAAGGACACGGGTCGGAGTTTACGCAGCCGAGAGAACACACGTTTTGTGAAGCCAACCAACACGGCGCCAACCCGCCGATAGCGGAGCGACTAGGCGAGGAGAAGTTTGCGGGCCTGGGTCAGTTCGACCATTCGTTGCCCGGCATCGTCGCGCTTGCCGCCGCGATCGGGGTGAGCCGTCCACACTGCCTCGCGAAATGCGTTTTGGATCATTTCGCGTGTGGGCGAATCGTTAGGCCCGAAGCCCAGCAACTTGAGCGCCCAACGGTGATCCGTGGGGAGTGACCGCCACCGAGAAAACGCCGCGTCGTCGCCGAGCAGATGGGCGACGAATTCACCGTCGAGCTTGTGTTCCCACAGCATCGCCTTACGCATGACTCGAAACACCACGGGATGGTGCTCCATCGGCAGAGAGGCGGCGGCGTATAGCGCGCCGAGGACACTCACCGCCGGGAGGGCCGAATCACTGAGATCGAACCAGACATGTTCGCCCTCACCGATGAGCGAGTACACGGTGCGATCGAGGCCGACGACGTCGCGTTGGAAACGGTGGCGTAAACGCGGCTGGGAGATACGACGCCCGGCTTCAAGGTCGTCGACGAAGTCCCACACGTCCGGAAGTTCGTCAGGTTCGAGCTCGCAGATATTCGCTGCAACCATGCCGCCGAGGAGGACCGGACCCCATCCCGGCGCCGGTTCCGTCGGGAGCATCTGCAAGCCGAGGGCCACCCGGCGGGTGGGAGCGACCGGACGCGAGTGTCGGATCTCGCACTCGGCCAAAAGCATTCGCTCAACGTTACCGGCGCTCCTGCGCTACCTCCGTCGGCCCAGGACCGTAGGTATCCTCGGACCATGACGGTCGCCCGCGTTCGTGTCGTTGCCCTCGGCCTGGCCTTCGCCGTCCTGGCGGCAAGCTGTTCGAGTTCCAGCAAAACACCAGATGAGACCGCGGCGCGAAGCGCGGTTGACACCCGGTCTAGTTCCGCCACGTCCGCCACGTCCGCCACGGGCGCTGCGTCGTCGAGTGGCACGCCCGGCTCTACCGAACTGGCCCCGAACGCCGACAACACCGACGTTGCCTCAAGGCCCACCGAGGCCACAGCCGTCACCGAGACGCCTGCAATTCCCGCCGTCGACCTCAGTACCTGCGATGTCGGGCAGCCGGACCCGAACGGTGAGATCACCTTCGTCCTCAACGCAACGTTGCTCGCCACGAACGGGACGACGACTCGGTGCATCGCCGCCCTGGCCACGCCCACCGCGAGGGTGACGTGGAATCCACCGGGCACGGCGGCGCTGCTCGACAGTGACCGGGTGTTGTTCAACAATGGCTTGACCAAGCCAAGCGGCTTTCTCCCCACCAACGTCACCGTGCGGTGGTCCTACCCCACCGGGCGCAATCTCATCGGCATTGCCGCCAACGGGGACCTGGCCAAACGTGATCCCCGCACCCTCAAGCGGACCGTGATCGAGTCCGGCATGAGCACCGTCACTGAGGTCGTGTACCAACCGGCGGGAACGAGCATCACCACGATCGGCGAGACCCCGCGAGCCGACGACGACACGGTGACCAGCACCGGAGTTTGGGCCATGACCAACGTTGGCGGGGGGCTGACAGAACTGGTGGAGAACCAGACGGCGGAGCGCGTCTGGAACCTTCGCTACGACGCCACCGGCCTCCGGCTGTACTTTCTTGCCGACCATCCCGGAGGGCCCAATTATCCAACGCGCACTTATCATGTCCATCGCCTTGACCGCAGCGAGGAGGCCGGCGGACTGACCAACGTCGTCACGTCAACAGAGCCACTCGATCATCTCGTGGTGTCGGAATACGGACCTGAGTGGGCCGTGCGGGTGGGCGAATGCGGCGCCTCCACCGTCAGCGCAAAAAACGTCGACGGGAGCGCCGCCGGCGACGCTGCGATCGATGCTGTGGTGGTCCCTTCGCCACTCTCGCTCGAACCGGTTGGTTGGCTACCGAACGGACGGCTCGTGGTGGAGCAACGAGCGAAGGGTACGTGCGATGGACCGGCCACCCTCGCCGTCTGGCACAACGGTGAACTCAGGCAGCTCAATGTGGGCTCGGTTACCACCCCCGCCATTCGGGCGATCCGCGGTGTGGCGCAAGATGTTGCGCTCTCTGTCGCCGCCCCCGAAGGTTGATAAGCGTAGATATCTTCGGCCGGTCGGCCGGGCTCAGCACGCCAGACACTATGGGTACAGATATTTAGTCGAACTTCGGCGCATCCGACGGCGTCGATTCATTTGCCCCACTCGGGCAGTGTCGATGCAGAAACGCATCAATGCGATGGAGTTCATCCACCGTGGTCTCGGGCTTCTTCCACCCATGCCCTTCACCTTCGAAGACCACGAGGTCAACGTCCGCCCCACCCCGAAGCGTGCGGACGAGATAGGACCGCGACTGACCAACGGTGACCACCGGATCGGCGTCGCCATGCATCAGCAACAGCGGCCGACGCAGGGCCGCGGCGTTGGTGATCGGCGACCGGGACCGATAGCGAGACGTCGGTCCGACAATGGTGGCGGAGTAAAAGCGCTCGAACCGGTGGGTGGTGGCGTCGAGCTCGGCCAGGTCGGTCACCGGATAGAGCGCCACGCCACAGGCAAAGAGCGATGGATGACGCACGAGGAGATGCAGGGTGCAGAATCCCCCGGCCGAGCCACCCATTGCCACCACGCGCGAAGCGTCGACCCGCCCGGTACCGATCAACCACCGCACTCCGTCGGCCACATCAGACACGTCCACGTCTCCCCACCGACCGTTCATGGCCTGCTGAAAGTCCCGGCCCCAACCCGTTGAGCCCCGATGATCGGGCACGAACACCGACCATCCGTTGGCCATCCAATAAGCAAACCGCGGATTGAAGGTGACGGTGTTTTGGTCTGTCGGTCCGCCGTGGCAGGAGACGATTACGCCGGGCGGCGATGGGGGCCCGGCCTCTGGCCTCGCTATCGCCGGGTAGAGGCGGCCGGGTAACGAAGCGCCGTCCCCCGCCAACCAGTGAACGATCTCAGGTTCCGGCAGCCCAAGCTGCTCCCACCCACCAACGGGTCCGCGAGCGACCACCGTGCGGGGCGGCCCTTTCCCTGCGTTGGTTACGGGATGCGGCACACTCAGGTCGTAGACGACCAGCTGCGGCGGGGTCGCTCCGCCACTGCGAATCGCCGCAATCCGCTCGGCGCCAGTGGTCGTGCGGGCCCACGACACTCCGATATGCCAGGCCCGACCGAGTTGGCGCACGGTCCCACCGCCAATATCGGCCGTACACAGCGTGGCGAAACCGCCCTCGTTGCGGACGAAGGCCACCGACGCGCCGTCCGGGGACCAGCACCACGATCGCTCTCCCGGACCCCACGACGCCATGGCGTGTTCAAACGCCTCGCCCGCCCCGTTGGCGACCACCGGCCGACCGTCGATGCTCACATTGACCCAGCCCGTCGACCGGTCGGAGACGAACCCGAGCTGGGTTCCATCAGGCGAAAAACGCGGCTGCCCGACCATGGCTGCGGCGCTCGACACCACTTCCGCGCCCGTGTCCAGTTCCGCGTCCAAGTCGGGCGAAAACCGCGTCCAAGTCGGCGAAAACGGTGCGTTTTCGGACCCATTTCCGTCTATTTGGACGCGAACAATCGTCGAGTTGTCCCACGGCATGTGCGGCGCCCGCCACTCATGCCACGCCAACGACTTCCCCACCCTGCCCGGCGCATCGGCCCCCCAGTCGGGATCCATCCGAAACACCGCCGGGTCACTCTCAGCAACTGTGACCACCGCACCTCTACCACCGGCGGGATTGGCCAGCGCGCTGAGAGCGACCACCGCCACCGACTGGGTTTCGTCGGTCTCGACGATGACCGCCAGGACGTGTCCGTCGGGGGACACGGTCGGTGAGACGAAGCGCGCTCCTTCAGGCACCTCGGCAACGACACGCCCTACCCCACCGGCGCGGCCGACGATGGCCAGTCCGGCGAGGCAGACATAGACGATCCCTGAACTGTCCGGCAGCCAGGTCCATGAACCGCCGCCGGACGGATGAACACCGACGATCGGTGGATCGAAGGTGACCTGGACTTCGACTCCCACCTGGACTCGCGGTCCGTCGCCGAGGTCAATGCCGACGAGTCGTGATCCGGCCCCATCACGCACGTGGGCTACGACACACGTGGCATCAGGGGAGAGGCGGGGCTCGGCCAAGGTACGTCCGGCCACCACCATCTCCGGCGTTACCGCCAGAGGAACCACCAGCGCATGGGACGGATGTGGTTGATCAGCCGGTGTCATCGCCCCGCCACGCTACCGAGCGGGCCAGCAAGCAATGCCCAGGAAGCCCCCGGGCTCAGCCGGCGGCGCGGACCACGATGCGCGGTAGGGCGACCTTGCGGAACGGGTCCAGGAACGGGCTCATCTCCGGGTTGATGCTGAAAAGTGAATC
>JAYVSS010000270.1:0-2224 GCA_043775075.1 Acidimicrobiia bacterium | reverse complement strand
GGACTTCTTGGCCGCCTTCTTCGCCGCCTTCTTGGCCTTCTTCACAACTTTCTTGGCGACCGGCTGAACGGCGGGCTGCTGGATCACGATGACGATGGGCGAGGCCGGACTTGTGGGGGACGGGGTCGCGGGCGTGGTCGGTGCCGGGGGGACCGTGGGGATGACGGGCGGCACGGTCGGGACCGTCGGCGCGGGGGCTGGGGCGGTCGTGGGGGTGGCTGGCGGTGCGGTGGTCGGGGCGGCGGGAACGTTCACCGCCACGTTGGCTGAACGATTGGTTGGGGTCCCCGCTCGGACGGCACTGAAGCCGAGGGCAAAGTTTGTGGCCGTGTCGGTGATGGTGCCGTTGACCAGGAAGGTCACCGTGGATCCACCGGGCATCGTGAGGTTGCGTGAGATGTTTCCGGCGCCCGCGGCACCGCCACCGCAGAAGGCACCACCGGTGGTGGAGCAGCTCCAAACTGCACCGGAGATCGTTGGGGGGACGCTGTGAAGGAGGGTGACGGGGCCGTCGATGGCGGAGCCCATGGTGATCTTCATGCTGTAGGCGTAGTTGGCACCACGCTCCACCGGACCGGCGGGGGCGGTCAGGGTGGCGCCCATCGAGAAGATGGTCAGGTCACTGGGAACGATCGTGGCGAAGGGCGGGACGATGGTGGCGAAGGGCGGGACGATGGTGGCGATCGGCGGGACGAGCGTGGCGCTCGGCGGGATGGTGGGGAAGGGGATCGGAAGCGGGATGGTGACGCCGGGGAACGGGATCGGCAGCGGGATGGCGGGGGCCGAAACGGCTCCCACAGTCAGGCTGGCAAGGGTCAGGCCGAGCGTGGCGGCGGCGGTGAAGCGGATCGTGCGGGTGGCGGTGCGGTTCATGGTGGACTCCTTGGCGGGGCGGCGCACCGGGGTGGTTGCGTCGTTTGTTGCCATGGGTGAGTCCGTCCTCCACGAATCCGGACAGAAAGAACTATGTGACGTGCGTCATAGCCATAGAGTACGGGATCAGCGGGGGATCAGCTCCTGGACCACGGCGGCGTTCGGCGGCGCTATCGCCACTGGGATCCCGCCCGCCCGCAACGATTCGGCCCCGGCGCAGCCCGCCGCAACAGCCTCTCTGGCTCCGACCGGCGAGGTATCCGTGGGCCCGCCATAGCGAGCGAAACGCACGAACTCGGCCATCAGCTTGTGGTCCGCGCCTCCGTGACCTCCACGGCCCGCCCGGAAACGAAACTCTCGATCGCCACGTTCCTCGTAACCCGATCGTTGGTTCCACAGACGAATCACACCGGCGACATCACCGAAGTTCTCCAGTCGTCCGTCGGCTCCAATAACGGTGTAATTCCGCCAGTAGTCCGGGGTGTAATGACACTCCTGATACGAGGCGAGAACGCCATTCGACAACTGCATCTGGATCATCGAGAGGTCCTCAATATCGATGTCTGGATGCAAGCCGGTTTGAGCACGAGGCGGCCAACCAGCCTCCTGATCAAACCAGTTTTCGTGCTTCACGCCGGCGTGGCGGTCGACCACGTGGCCGTACACGCCGAGATGGCCGAAACCGTGAACGACGCGGGAGACGCCACCCGCCAACCAGTGAATGGCGTCGATGTCATGGGCTCCTTTCTGCAGCAAGAGCGACGTGACATGACGACGTTGGGCGTGCCAATCCTTGAAGTAGAAGTCCCCACCGTGGCCGACGAAGTGTCGACACCAAATCGCTTTCACTTCGCCAATGGCACCTTCGTCAATGAGTTGCTTCATCTTTTGAATCACGGCGTAGTGCCGCAGGTTATGGCCGACATACAAACGCACGCCGCGCCGCGCCACGCGGGCGGCGACACCGAGAATGCGATCGCACCCCTCGGTGGTTATCGCTAGTGGCTTCTCGGCAAAGGTCGCCTTTCCCGCTTCCAGTGAGGCAATGACCAGCTCCTCATGGGTGAAGTCGGGGGTGGCCACAATCACGGCATCCACGTCCGCTGCTTCGAGCACGTCACGCCAATTGGTCGTCGTCCACGGGCGGGGTTCGATCTGGCTGGCGCGAGCGTTCATCAGCGGCACGTCGAGATCGCAGATTGCTACGACGACCGATCCCCGACCCGGTTGGTGGGCCACCTCCAGCAGGTTGCCCCGGAGGCCAACACCGATCATGGCAATGCGCAAATCGTCGGGTTTCGACGGCCCATCCTGCGCATTCGCGGTCTTTTGCAGGGCAGACTTACGCATA
>JAYVSS010000269.1:0-7092 GCA_043775075.1 Acidimicrobiia bacterium | reverse complement strand
GCGATTGCCTACAATCGAACCACGAGGTAGGGGAGCCGATCATGACGATTTTGGATTCGCTGAGCACACTGACAGGTAGTCCGCTAGAGCGGGTGGCGGCATTAGTCGACGCGATCCGGGCTGGCGGCAACGAGGCCCAACAATTGCGCCGCGTTCCGTCCCCCACGGTCGATACGTTGGTTGAGGCCGGACTATTTCGTTTCACGATTCCTCGCGAGCTCGGCGGTGAGGATGCCACAGTGCTCGAGACGATTGAGGTTCTTGAGGCAATTTCGGCGGTAGACGGATCCGTTGGTTGGAACGTCATGCTGGGCTCCGAGATCAATGCCATGGCCGCTGGCGGGATGGATCCAGGTATTGCTGAAGAAGTGTTTCTCAACAATCCGCGGGTGATCATGTGCGGCGGCGGAGGACCCGGGAGCCGCCCGAACCGAGCCGTTCTCAATTCGGACGGCAGCTACAACGTGTGGGGCCAAGCGACGTTCATCAGCGGCTGCCACAACGCTGAATGGTGTTTTGTCCCCGCTCCGGTGTTTGTGGGAGAAGAACTCCAGCGCACTCCCGAAGGTGGACCTATCGTACGCATGTTCTTTCTTCATCGAAGTCAATGGGAAATTCTCGACACATGGGACGTCGCCTGCCTGCGCGGCTCCGGTAGCCACGATGTGCTCGTGAGTGGTGGCCATGTGCCCGCAAACCACGCCGACGTCGGACTCGTTTCGTTCCCCGCCCGTTACGACAATCCGGTCTACCGGATCCCGGTGCCGCTGCGTTTGGCGTACAACAAGGCGGCCGTGGCCATCGGGGTGGCGAAGGGGACACTCGAGGCTTTTGCGGAGTTGGCGTCGACCAAAACACCGATGCTGAGTTCGCAACTTTTGCGCGATCGGCCGGTGGCACAACAACGCATGGGTGAGTCCATGGCCATGTACCGATCGGCTCGAGCATTCCTGTTTGAGGCGATGGGCGAAGTCTCTGACGAGTTGCTCGCCGGGCGCGACCTGCCTTCGGCCGCGGCGACGCAGAATGCTCGCCTGGCGTGTACTCATGCAGCGAACGCTTGTATGCACGCGGTCGATCTGATCCATAACGCAGCCGGGAGCTCAGCGATTCGAATGGACAGCCCATTGGAGCGCAAACTGCGCGATGCACATGGCTGCGCCACTCACCGCTGGGTGGCCCACCCGCTGTACGGAGAAATCGGAAAGATCTATCTCGGTCACGAACCGAGCGTGGAGTTTGATGGCTCAGGAGCCTCGGCGCCCCGACCGTCGTAACTGCAACCTCTCCGAAACGGTGAAGCCGGTCGCCGCTCTCAGGCGTCGGCCAGGCGCACGATCGTCTTGCCGAGGTTGCGCCCGGCGAAGAGGTGACAGAAGGCAACGCCGACGTTCTCGATGCCCTCGAGCATGTACTCGGTGCTGTGAAGCCGTCCTTCGGCGATCCAGTCGAGGAGTTGACGTCGTGCCTCGGGGTATCGGTCGTGGTTGAAATGCGTCATGAAACCTTCCATCCGGGCATGGTTGGTCACGAGCGCGAACAGGTTCGACGGACCCGGAAGGGGAGCCGTTTCGTTGTAGGTGGCGACGGCGCCACAGAGCACGATCCGCGCTCCCGGCGCAATGCGGGCGAGCACGTTCTCGAGCAGCGGGCCGGACACGTTGTCGAAGTACACATCGATCCCGTTCGGACACGCCTCGGCGAGCTGCGCGTCGACGTCGCCATGTCGGTCGACGGCGGCGTCGTAGCCCAGGTCCTCAACGAGCCGACGGCACTTCTCGGCGCCGCCGGCGATGCCGACGGTGCGGGCGCCGAAGACCTTGGCGATGGGTCCGGCAACGGACCCGACGGCCCCGCCGGCGGCGCTGATGACGACCGTCTCGCCGGGTTTCGGACGGCCGATGTCGGTCAGACCGAAATACGCCGACAGGCCGGTGTCTCCGAGGATGCCGAGATGCCAGCTCAGCGGGCAATCGAGGTCAGTGGGGACGCGGACGAAGAAGTCGGTGGCATCGGTGATCGAGTATTCCTCCCACGCCAACCGAGACATCAGCAGCTCCCCGAGCTGGAAGTCGGGGTGGCGTGACTCGACGACCCGGCCGAGGGTGAGGCCCATCACGGGTACCCCGAGCGCCATCTCCGGAAGGATGTAGTCGGTGCTGCCCTCGTCCATCCAGTGGCGGAATCCGGCGTCGAGTGAGGCATAGAGGTTCTTGATGACGACCTCGCCGTCCGCCGCCGGCCGCACGGCGTTCGTGACGACGGCGAAGTCGTCCGGACGCGGGGATCCGTGCGGGCGGCGGGCGAGGACGACGGATCGGTAGGTGTCGGTCATCGGCGTGGTCGTCGTGGCGTCTTCGGTTGCAGACTCAGCCACCCTGTCCCTTGGCGATCGCTTCGTTCGTGAACGCCGCGAACCTTGCCGTGTCGAAGGCGACGACAAGTCGGGCGTCGGTCTCAATGATCACGCGGTGAGGGGAGTCGAGGAACTTGGCAAAGGCGCGTCGGTACTCATCCTCGGGTGCCGCCGCGACACCGGAAAGGGTGGCATAGAACCACGTCTTGAGTTCTTCGAAACCAGCATCGCCGTTGGCGTGCACCATCGAGTCGCCCTTGTATGACGCCGTCTTCCCGTTGCGGTTGATGACGATGCCCGACTGCGGGCGCTTGCGCAGGGCGGGCACGCGCTTACGGCGAGCAGCGCACGTGGTCCAGAACTTGCCGTTGCGGTACACATAGGCAACGACCACGCCCACGGGGTAGCCGTCGGTCGTGGTCCAGTTGAATATGCACTCGCCTCCGGGCTCGACGAGCGCGCGGAGCGACTCATCGTCGAGTCGCATGGTGGTGAGGTCTTCGTAGTCGATCTGATCGCTGTCCATTTGGGGTCCTCGCTGACGGTGGGTGGTTCGATGGTTGTGCTTCGGTAGGGGGTGGTTCGATCGGGGTGGGCGTTGGGTCTCGGCAAGCCGAGGCTCGCGGCGCCGATCAGGTGGCGCTGACGCGCAGGAGCAGCTTGCCCTGGTGTCCGCCGTTGAGCAGGAGACGCAGGGTTGCGGGGAAGTTCTCGACACCCGTTTCGTAGTGCTCGGGCATGATCAGTTCTCCCGACGTCAGCCAGCCACTGAGCGCCGCTTCGGCTTGGGGGAACTTGGCATGGAAGTGGGTCACGGCAAACCCCTCCATGCGCGCGTGGCGCTCGGCGAGCTTGAGGTAGTTGCGCGGACCGCGCACGTCGTCCATGCGCTGGTACTGCGAGATGGCTCCGCAGATCACGATCCGCGATCCCTCCACGATCTGCATGAGAACGGCGTCGAGGATGTCTCCGCCGACGTTGTCGTAGAACACGTCGATGCCGTCGGGAGCGAGCTCGCGAAGTCGGGTCTCGACATCCTCGTTCTTGTAGTCGATGCCGGCGTCGAAGCCGAGCTTGCCGGTGAGGTAGGCGACCTTCTCGGGTCCACCGGCAATGCCGATCACCCGCGTGGATCCGGCGAGGCGGGCCAGCTGACCGGCCATGGAGCCGACCGCCCCGGCCGCGCCGGACACGACAACGGTGTCCCCTGCCTTGACCGCTCCGACCTCGAAGATCCCGAAGTAGGCGGTCATCCCGGTGGTGAGGCCAAGTCCGCCGAGGTACGTCGTGGGAGTCACCGACGTGACATCGAGCGTGCGCAACGCTGCTGCGGGTAGGGTCGCAATTGTCTGGGCGCCCAGTGGGCCGAACACGTGATCACCGGGCTCGAACCCTTCAGCGTTGCTTTCGATCACTCGCCCAACGCCGAGCGAAACCACGGCGGTGCCGAGACTGGCTGTCCCGTGATACGCCCCTTCGTCCAGCACCGTTCGGATGAACGCGTCGATCCCGAGGACGTCGACCTGAACGAGGACGTGCCCCGGGGTCGGTGCGTCGACCGGCTCGTCGACGATCTCGAAGTCGGAATCCGCCGGCGTGCCCTTCGGCCGGCTGACGAGCACGACCTTGCGATTCATATGCGCGCTTGTCATCACATTTTCTCCCGGGTTCGGAAATATATTACTGGCGGTAAGTACTATGACATCATGTCCGGACCAGCGAAAGTCGGGAGCCCGATGATGATTGGATGGCACGAGATGACGGGCACGAGCAACCAATGACCGATCGAGTGCGCCGCAAACCCGGACGCCCCACCGGTCGCCAGCATGTGGTCGACCGTGAGCGCGTACTCGATGCCGCCGAACGCGCCATCGCCCAGTACGGAGCGGGTGTGTCGATCGAGGCGATCGCCCGTGAAGCCGGCGTCACGAAGCCGATCGTCTACGCCCGCGTGGGCAAGCGCACCGAGGTCTCGGACGCGTTGGCGCAGCGCCTGGCCGACCGGCTCATGGAAGCGGCGGCGGCGGCGATCGGAACACGACGTGCCGGCCGTACCCAACTGGTCGCCATGATTCGGTCCAATCTTGAGACCCTGGCGGCGCACCGAGAACTCTTCCTGTTCGTCAGCGGAGGGGCGTCGGAGGAGATGCCGCAGCGAACGCTCTTTCTCGCCGGGCAGTCAGCCAAACCGATGGCCGACCAGATCGCCGTGTGGCGAAAGGCCGCGGGTTTGGATCCGTCCGTGGCCCTGGCGTGGGCCTACGGCTTGGTCGGTCTGCTGAACATGGTCTCGCTGTGGTGGATCAACGAGTCCGATCAGCCGGCCGAACGAGTGGCGGAGCAATTGGCGGACCTGCTGTGGTCCGGGCTGGCCGGCATTACCCCCACACGCCCCGCCCAGTAGCGGCGGCGAACCGGCCACGCCGAACGCGCCGAGCGGTCGCCGCACCATCCCTTTGCGCCCTCGCCTGCGCAGATATGTTTCGACTTGACAAACAACTTACGGTAGGTAAATTGCTATGCCGTAGGTCACTACGGCCGACACGACACCGGTCCACTCCCCGAAGCGTGAGGAGTGAGGCGGTAGCGCAGTCGAGCTGCCAGAACTCCGTCTTCAGACGAGAGCAACCATGTACAACCGAATACTCGAACACGAACCGGAGACACCATGTCGATGACCGAAGACGTTTCTCGCCCAGCGCATCTGTTGGGCAACGGAGCTCCCGTGCAAGAGGAGCAGACGCTCACCGAACTCCGGGTGTCGGGCACCATTCCGCCTGAGCTCGACGGTCGTTATCTGCGTAACGGGGCGAATCCGCTGACCGGCATGAGCGATCATCCCTTCTTCGGAGACGGCATGATCCACGGTGTGCGGCTTCGCGGCGGCCAGGCCGAGTGGTACCGCAACCGCTACGTGCAGACGCCATTTATCGGCAACCCTCAGCTCAACATCTTGGATCTCGAAGTGGCGCTCGACATGAAGTCGTCGAAGGCCAATACCCACGTCGTCGGTCACGCCGGCAAGATCCTGGCGCTGGAGGAAGGCCACTTCCCGTACGTGCTTGACGGGCTGCTAAACACCGTTGGGTCGACAGACTTCGGCGGCAAGCTGACCGGCTCGTTCACTGCCCATCCGAAGATCTGCCCGGTCACCGGTGAGTTACTGGCATTCGGCTATTCGGCCATGTCGCCCTATCTCACCTACCTGCGTATCGCCGCCGACGGTCAGCTCGTGCAGCGCGAGGAGATCACCGTCGGCGGGCCGACGATGATGCACGACTTCAACGTCACGCAGAACTTCGTGATCTTCATGGACCTCCCCGCCGTGTTCGACATGGACTTGGCGCTGCGCGGCGAGATGCCGATCCGCTGGGACGACAACTATCCGGCCCGGCTCGGCGTCATGCCCCGCAACGGCAACGACGCCTCGGTCGTCTGGTACGACATCAACCCCTGCTACGTCTTCCACCCGCTCAACGCCTATGAGGACGGCGACAAGATCGTGCTCGACGTGTCGCGCATGAGCCATGTGTGGCGCAACGGAGGTATGGACTTCCCCAGCCCGATGCTTTATCGCTGGACCATCGACACCAAAGCCGGCACCGTGGCCGAGCGCCAGATCGATGATCAACCGGCAGACTTCCCTCGTGTTCCCGACAGCCGGATCGGCCTGAAGCACCGCTTCGGCTACCTGATGGGCTTCGATGTCGACATGAACTTCGAGAACGCCAAGAGCTCGTCGGGCATGCTGCTCAAGTACGACCAGGAGTCCGGTGTGCGTTCCTCGATCAACGTCGGCCTCGGTCGCCAACCGGGTGAACCGGTGTTCGTGCCGGCGGCTAGCGCGAAGAGTGAGGACGACGGCTACCTCATCACCTATGTCTACGACGCCAATACCGAACACAGCGAGTGCGTGATCTTCGACGCGTCGTCGATGAGCGACGAACCGGTCGCGTCCGTCCACCTCCCGCGGGTGCCCTTCGGTTTCCATGGCAGCTGGGTCAACGCCACCGTCGCCGACTGACTCCAGGCCCGCCGAGACCGCGAACGTTACCAACCACGAACGTCAAAACCGAGCGCCGATGCCCACGACCCCCCAGTCTTTGACGGACGTATCCGTCGAATGGATGGCTGAGGCGCTGGGCGTCGCGCTCGACAGCATCGAGGTCGAAACGATCGGTGCTGGCCATGGGTTCATGGGCGAGTTGGCTCGCGTCACGCTGCACTCGTCCGACGCGACAGCAACATTGCCGTCGTCGGTCATCGTGAAGTTGCCCACGACGGATCCCGGTGGCCGCTTTATTGGGGAGATGATGCGGGTGTGGGAGCGCGAGCACTGCTTCTACCGCGACGTCGCTCCGCATTTGAACATCCGCGTTCCCGCGGCTCTCGTCAACATTCTCGAACCACCGTGTCTGGTGCTTGAGGACTTGGCTCCCGCGGTGCCCGGTGACCATGTTGCTGGGGCAACGTTGGACCAAGCTGAGCGAGCGATCGATCTGCTGTCGCGCCATCACGCCGCCTGGTTCGAGCACCCGCAGCTGGCGTCATTCACGTGGATGCCCGGCCTTGACGATCCGCAGATTCTCACGCTCGGCGACACCTTCAACATCGGGTGGCCGATGTTCCTGGAGCGTTTCAACGGCGAGTTTCCCGAGCGGGTTCTGCGATGGTGCGAGCAGTTCGTCGTCGGCAACTTCACGATGACCGACGACGGCAATGTTGCTGTCGCGTCG
>JAYVSS010000268.1:0-7423 GCA_043775075.1 Acidimicrobiia bacterium | reverse complement strand
ACATCGGGCTCGGGTCGCTCCCGACTTCGATACAGGTGACCGTCGTTTTGCGTTTACGGGCACCCACCTTGCCCGTCGCAACCCCAACCAGCTTCGGGGTCACAGTGGACTTGTCGCCGCTGTTTGTGATCAGTGGGATCAAGGTCCGTCCGTTCGCTCGAGCGATCGCTCGTGCCGTCCCTGGCTCAGCGGACCAGGAGGTTGCGCACAAAATTCCGACCAAGACAAGCGCTAGTCGTCGCATGATTGTCCTTCGATGCTTGGACGGCTATCGCCCCAATCAGCAACCAGCCATCTCGGACCAGCCTTTGCAAGCGACATAGTGAAATACGAAGCACCTAGCCCTGACAACTCAACGTTCCCCGAACTCAACTGCACCATTCGCCCATTGTCAGCTGCACAAACTTCTGCATTCGCTTTTTTGGAATCCGAAAATTTGATGCTCAAAATCTTGACTATTTGCAGCGATCCAGGTTCAAACCGGAACCCGCCGGACTTGTCCTTTTCGAACCGTTCGAGCATTGCCGGACCGCCGGGATATCCGGGGGCTGATCGGATCAGGATTTCTTGGGGATCGAAGTTTGGGAGGGCGACGAGCTGGCGGTAAAACATTTCCCACCAGTCGATGGCTGCGGCTTCGGCCGCCTGGCGATCCTCCTCGGTGACACCGGTCGGGAGCGATACCGCGACGATGTTCGGGACCAGGACCGTCGATGTTGTGGCCACCGTCGTTGGTGGGAGCGTCGTTGGCGGGGCCAGTGTTGTCGGCGCGGCGGTCGACACCACGCCATTGGCATCGGGGATTTTCCTCAAATCGAGTGCCGTCTTCGTGGGGCGAGGCGCCGCCGCAATGGGGGTGTCCGATCCACCCGATTCACCACATCCCGTCACCGAGAGCGCGAGAAAACTGGCGAATAGAGCAGGAAGGGTCGCGTTCCGCGTTCGCATGGACCGAAGAGCTTTCCCGCTTCCTTGGGACTCGTCAACTGCCCCTATCCGTTTCGGCTGCTCGCCGGCGCATCTGCGCGACGACCGAAATGCTCTGGGGTATCGGACGAACCGCCCAGTTGGTTTCGCAGATCAAAGACCAATCCACGACACGATGACCAGAAAACGACGTCGCCAATCAGTCACCTTGTCGCAGATTGGTCTTTCAATTGCTTTCATCCCGGTCCTGCTTCGCCGTCCTTTCGTTAACTACTCCCAAGAACGCCGCTTGCTTGCCACGCTGCGCCGCCTGCCCCCTACTAGCCTTCCGCTTCACAACTGGAGCTGTCACTTGATGGCTCTCGCTCTTCGGAGGTCCGTGTGGTTCCACCACAGAATTACCTAGCAGTCATCAAAGTCGTCGGTTGCGGCGGCGGTGGGGTGAATGCTGTCAATCGCATGATCGAAGCGGGTCTGAAGGGCTCCGAGTTCATCGCCGTCAATACCGACGCCCAGGCGCTTCTCATGAGCGATGCGGATGTGAAGCTCGATATCGGTCGTGAACTGACCCGTGGGCTCGGTGCCGGATCCGATCCGGAGATCGGCCGGCGTGCCGCTGAGGAGCACATCGAAGAAATCCGCGAGGCCATTAAGGGCGCGGACATGGTGTTTGTGACTGCGGGCGAAGGGGGGGGAACCGGCACCGGTTCGGCCCCGGTGATTGCCGAAGTGGCGAAGTCGATGGGAGCATTAACCATCGGCGTCGTGACCCGACCGTTTTCGTTCGAAGGACGGCGCCGCAGTGTGCAGGCGGAAAACGGCATCCAGCACCTCAAAGAAAAAGTCGACACCCTCATCGTCATCCCCAATGATCGTCTCCTCACCGTGGCATCGGACAAGACCACGATGGTCACGGCGTTCAAAATGGCCGACGAAGTCCTTCTTCAGGGAGTGCAGGGCATCACCGACCTGATCACCATTCCGGGCCTGATTAACACCGACTTTGCCGACGTCCGCGCCATTCTTTCCGACGCCGGCACTTCGCTCATGGGCATCGGCTACGGCACCGGCAACGGCCGTGCCGCCACCGCTGCGCGCACGGCTATCTCGTCGCCGTTGCTGGAGTCGTCGGTCGAAGGTGCCCGCGGCATTCTCCTGAATATCACCGGGTCGAACGATCTCGGTCTGTTCGAGGTCAACGAGGCGGCCGAGATAATTCGCGGCGTGGCCCACCCGGACGCCAACATCATTTTCGGTACCGTGATCGACGACTCGATGGAAGATGTCGTTCGGGTCACGGTGATCGCTGCCGGCTTCGACCGCTGGGATGATCAGCGCAAGACGTCGACGCCGGCCAC
Source organism: Acidimicrobiia bacterium (assembly GCA_043775075.1). Taxonomy (GTDB): domain Bacteria; phylum Actinomycetota; class Acidimicrobiia; order Acidimicrobiales; family JANYDT01; genus JANLQX01. Next base: position 5,138 of record JAYVSS010000268.1, on the reverse strand, counting down.
GGGACCTTCGGGCGACGGGGGCGACCGCCTACGGGCCGTGCCAAACCCCGCCGACGATGTTTTCTCATCGCCCAACGACGATTTCGGTGACGACGACGAATTCGACGTTCCGTCGTTCCTGAAGTAGCGCTGCTGGACGCGATGTTTCGTACGCCGTTGGCGTCAGCCCTATCGGGGGAGTGGACGTTTGTGTTCACGTCCCGGGCCGACGGCGATTTTGCTGTTGACGCTCCCGGAGTCAACGTTCGCCGGGCGCACGTGGTCGAGGAACGGCCCTGCGTGTGGCTCCGTCAGGCGCACGGGGTCGAGGTGGTCAAGGTGCTTGACCATCCGTCGGCGTCGCGATCAAGCGGTTTTGCGGCCGACGCTGCGCTCACCACGTGCGCGGGGATTGCGCTCAGCATCGTCACTGCCGACTGTGCGCCGATCGCCATGGTGTGTGGCTCCGCGGGCGCTGTTGTCCACGCCGGTTGGAAGGGTCTCCTGGGCGGAATAATCGAGCGCACGGCGGCCGAATTGCAGGCGTTCTCGGACCCGAATGCGCCGATCACTGCGTTCTTGGGGCCGTGCATTCATCCGACGTCCTATGCGTTCGGCGACGAACTCGAATCGCTTGCTGCTCGCTACGGCGAGGTCGTTCGGGGACGAACGCGTGAGGGCGCCCAGGCCCTCGATATGCCTGCGGCCATCGCCGCAGCATGTAAAGCGGCTCGAGTCTCCCTCGACGCCTCGATGTGCGAGGACACCGCGCAAGAGCGCTTTTTCTCTCATCGCGTCCGTCAAGATCGTGAACGTCAGGCGCTTTTTCTCTGGCGGACCGGCCGGTGAGCGACCAGAGCGATCCGGACCTCGTCGCCGAGATCTCCCGCCGCCTCGAAATAATCCGTGATTCGATCGCCGCAACCGGGCGCTCGGTTGACGACGTGAGCATCGTTGCGGTCACCAAGGGTTTTGGCGTCGATGTCGTTCGGGCGGCGATCAGCGCCGGCCTGACCAGATTCGGCGAAAACTACGCGGACGAACTCGTCGAGAAGGCTGAGCAAATTGCCGACCCCCGGGTGCGCTGGACGTTTCAAGGACGCTTGCAGTCCAACAAAATCAACCGCTTGATGCCGTACGTTTCGCTCTGGCAAACGATCAGTTCGCCGCACCAGGCCCAGGCTTTAGCCAAGCGTCTTGCCGATGCGGACATCTGTCTGCAGGTGAATTTGACTGGACGTGACGTCCAGGGCGGCTGCACGTTTGCTGATCTTGATGCGTTGCACCGTCAGGCCGTGGAACTCGGGCTTACGGTGCGTGGCCTTATGGGGATCGGGCCCGACGGGGCCGACAGCGAAGTTCGCCAGGAAGTATTTCGGGCGTTGCACGAAGCTCGATTGCGCCTCGGCCTGTCGATTGCTTCGATGGGTATGAGTGACGATTTCGTTGATGCCGTCCGCGCTGGTTCGACAATGATTCGGCTGGGCAGCGCCCTTTTTGGGGTTCGGCCGGCGAGGAACGCCCCCGGTTGATCCCTGCGAACTAGCATGGCAGTCGATTCGTCGGATGGGCCGACCGGAGGATGCATGCCAGGGTTCTTGAGCAAGGCGATGGACTACTTAGGCCTGAGCGATAACGACGCGTATGGAGAGTACGAGCCGTACGAAGATCAGGCGCCCGCGCCGGTCAGTCGTCGCCAGCCCGAGCGTCACTCATACGATTTCGACCAACCGACGGTTCGGGCCGTTCCGGTCGTGCCGGTCGAGTCCGGAATCGGTACTGTTACCGCCCAGCCGGCACGCCCGGCGCCTACGCAGTCGAGCGGCTCAGTTCGGCCCCTACCTGGCAATACTGGAGCAAAGTTGCATTCGGTCACGCCGAAGTCGTTCGCCGACGCTCAGGAGATCGGCGAGCGTTTCCGAGCTGGCCACACGGTTCTCGTTAATCTGGGCGAAGTTGAACGGGAAACGAAGCGCCGCCTCATCGATTTCGCTGCCGGTCTCATTTTCGGACTCAACGGCGCGATGGAGCGGGTATCCGATGTCGTTTACACGCTTACGCCACGAGACGGCTCGTTATCGGGTCCGGTCGACGAACGACTTCGCAACCAGTAATTCAGCGTTATGACTCTCTCGTCAGAGGCTCTGCGGAAAATCGAGTTTCGTGAAGGGTGGCGGGGCTACAACCAAGTCGACGTCGATGTCTTTCTCGAAGAAGTTGCCGCCGGTGTCGATACCTTGCATGCCGAACTGGCCGAACTCAAGGCGCGGGCCGAACGTGCAGAGAGCCGGGTACCCGGTGGGGGTGCCGCCCCGGAAACTGACGAAACCGTCCGGCGAACCCTCACGCTCGCCCAGCGGGCGGCCGATCTCGTCGTGGGCGAGTCCAAGGCGGTGGCTGAACGTATCGTCGCCGACGCCCATCTGCAGGCTGAGCGGATAGGCGCCGACGCAGCGGGGACAGCTACGGCGGCGAAAGAACGGGCCGAACTCGACGCCCGCCAGGAAGCGGCTGCGGTCCGTCGGTTGGCCAACGAGGAACACGAGCGGGCGATGCAAACCGCTTCGGCCCAGCGCGTGGCTCTGAACGCCGAGATAGAACAACGTCGCCGTGAGCTCGACGAAGTACGGGAGCTGACCTCGGCTTCTCGGGACCGGCTACGTGCCGCGCTCACCGATCATCTGGCCCGTCTCGATCGACTCGATTCCCTCGTCACGTCGACTGACGTACCACCCGGTGGGTCGAACGTGGCAGGCGCCGAGACGATTGTGGTGCTCAAAGAAGAATTGGCCGAAACCCCGGTTCTGTAGCGGCCCGAGCCAGCTGCGCGCTCGCCGGGAGGAACAATCTCGGTTGAGTGGCACGTGCCGTATGTCGCATTCTCCCATCCAGGCAGCAATTGGCGCGGTGAACTGAGGTATTGGCAGTAGCCTGCGCCGTCCTCTCGGGGCAACCGGGAGAAATCCCGAATGGAGATGAGGGAGAAACCGTGGCCATTACGTCGAAGTCGACCCAAAAAGCGAAGCCCGCCGTCAAAACGGGTGCACCACGTAAGCCGGCGGCCGCGCCCACGGCACCTGCGACGAAACGGGCTGCCTCGCCTGCGAAACCAACCAAGGACTCCGCAAAGGCCGCGGCGACGTTGAAATCTCCAACGAAAAGCGCGCCCGCCCCCGACCCCAAGCCAGCCAAGGGCACTTCGGTCAAACCGACGAACGCGGCACCGGTGATGTCGAAAGTGTCGGCGTCAGCACCATCGGCGAAAGCCGCAGCACCAGCCAAGACCTCAGCAACCTCCAATGCAGCAGCAACCACAGCAAAAGCCAAGGCGGAAATCGTGACAGCAACTCCCAGCAAAAAGACTTCGGTGAAGTCCGCACCGCCAGCATCTGCTCCGACCAAGGAGCCGGCGAAGGCGGCGGCCAAAGCGAAGGCACCAGCGGCCGCTGCAGGGCCATCCGTGGCGACCGCCAAAGCCACCTCGGCCAAGGTGGCGTCGGTGAAGGTTTCAGCCTCGGCCGCTTCGTCTACAACCAAGCCATCGGTCAAAGCCGAATCGGCACCGCTCAACCCGAAGCCGGCCGCCTCGAAGACGGCCGCAAAATCGGCTCCGAAGGCGGAGACCAGCAAAATCGCCGACCCCACTCCAGCCGGACCAGCCGGGGCCACAACCGACGCAAAAGCATCGGCAAAAGCACCGGCAAAAGCACCGGCAAAGTCGTCAGCGGCCAAGACGACCAAGGAACCAGGGGCCGCCAAGTCAGTGGCCGAGTCGCCAGCTGCGGGGTCGTCAACAGCGAAGACCGCTCCTGCGGTAAAGGAGGCGCCGCCGGTTAAGGAAGCGCCGCCGGCGAAAGAGGCCAAGGTCCCGACTGGAAAGAACGCGCCGATTCCCGGCGCAACAGTGGCACCCGCGTCACCCGAGGCGCGCGCAGCCGCGTTAGCCCTGGCAGAGAACGCCCCTCCCCGCCAGCCGGCGCAGTTGCGGCCCGTTGGCCGCTCAATGCCCGCTCCGGTTCCGGTCCGTACCGCAGTGAAGTTGGTAAAGGCCCCGCCGATTAACCCCGACGACGAATTCGACGGTATCGACGAAATCAGTGAAGGTCAGTTCCTCTTCCAACAACGTCAGTTGCTCACCACGCAGCGAAACAGCCTGCAAGCGCAGGCCGAAGCGTTTCAGGCGGAGGCAGACCAGATCGCCGCGGAAATGGAACCGGGCGACGTGCAGTTCGACGACGAGTCCGGCGAGGGCGGAACGATGTCGATGGAGCGCGAACGCGATCTGGCGATGTCCGCCCAATTTCTCCTCAAAGTGGAAGAGGTTGAAGACGCGCTTGCCCGGTTCGAAACGGGCGAGTACGGATACTGCAGCCACTGCCAAAAGCCAATTTCGCGCCCGCGGCTACGCGCCCTGCCGTTCACCACACTCTGTATCGAGTGCAAAAACGGTGGTCTGTCACGTCGATAACCGGCGGACCGGAACGGCTCATGAACCCCGTCGGCACTCCGTCGCTTCCGTCGCAGGATCGTCGCGTTCGTCACGAACAGGGTGGCAAGAACACCGCGCGTACCGTCGGCTTACTGGTCGCCGGTGCGGCCGTGGGGCTTGATCAAATCACGAAGTCACTCGTCGTGTCGCATCTTGCGGCGGACGACAAAATCCATATCGTGGGTTCAGTCCGCCTTATCCGGCGTTTCAACACGGGCATGGCGTTTTCGCAGGGCCGCGGTTCGCCCCTCGTGGGCTGGATCGTTGGCGTCGTTGTGATCGTGCTGGCAGCATGGGTACTGCGCACCTTATGGCGGCGCCCTGGAAGCCCAGGGGCGCCAACTATCGCATATGCTGCGGCCCTTGGAGGCCTGCTCGGCGGGGCCTTTGGCAACAAGATCGATCGTTTGGTTCGACGCAATGGCGCCGTTGTCGATTTCGTCGATGTGGGATTTTGGCCGGTGTTCAATGTGGCCGACGCGGTGCTGAGCGTTTCGTGCGTGTTCCTTGTTCTGCTTTCGTTGCGCCACGACACGTCCAGGTCGCCCGGTTTAGAGAAACAACCAAGCCGTTGATTGTCCAGGACACTGTGCCCGATGCTCTCGGGGGAGAGCGTCTCGACCGAGTGGTGGCGTTTATCGCCGGGGTCACACGATCGGTCGCTCAATCA
>JAYVSS010000267.1:0-20190 GCA_043775075.1 Acidimicrobiia bacterium | reverse complement strand
GGCGCCGCCTTGGCGCCGAGGATGTCCGAGATCACCATGGCTTGCCTGCTCCTCAACTCAGTCCAGGATCACGTGGTCGCTCCGACCGCCGCCGAATTCTTCGCGTCGCGAGTGAGTGGCCCGGTGGAGCGGATCATGCTGGAGAAGAGCTTCCATGTCGCCACCTTGGACTACGACGCTGGTCTGATCGAAGCGAAAGCGACGGAGTTCGCCATGCGCGTGTGCGGGCTGTCGTAGCCGTCCAACGCTCGGCGTGGTTAAAGGTCACTCCGCCGCTCGTCGATGTAACGGAGCTTGCGGACTGCCGTTTCCTCGCTTCTTACGCCACATCCGCCCGGGTCAGTGTCCCGGGCAGGCTTGAACGGGCGGCAAGAGCGGCGGCCTTCGGAGCGATCGTGGTGCTCATCGGCGCGGGCCTCGGCCTTCGTGGTTTGTGGCGTTCTCGTCTTAGAGAGTCGACTGGCCCAGTTCATCGGCGCGCGTAGTTATTCGCGGTACGTCGTACATTTTCCGTGCGCATACCTTTTTGGTTCGTTCGGAATCGGTCTGCCTACAGTGCTGCGGTTGGTCGTTTCGTTGGCGACGGCTGAGGCACTCCATCGCTTTGTCGAATATCGATTTCTGCGCAGCGATGCCGAGCCCGACGCGAGGTGGCGCTTTGCTCCAGTGGCCATGGTGTTGTTCGCCGTTGCCGGTTTTGCTCTGACCGGCGCGTCGCGATGACAGTGACCGACGTTGGAATGAAGGACACCCTCGCCGCTGGATCCGATCCGTTGTTCTTCTCCCGGTTTGGATCGCACGTGGTGCGTCGGCCGAATGCCCCGGCCCTCACCGAAGGAGCGCTCAACCTCAGGTACGGATAACTCGGCGAGGCGGTGGCGGCCGCTGCCGCCCAACTCCGGTTGCTCGGCGTGGTGCCGGGTGCGCGCATTGGCATTCTGTCTCGATGAAGTGTCCCGACGGCGGTGGCGATTTCCCACTCGCTCCACACGCGGCCGTCAGCGCTTGCCTCAAACGACACATCCGTCGCGGCTGTCACACCCGTCGGAGACACCGCAGCGTGAAGTGGCGGCTTGGTCCTCGCTCGCCGACGCCGTTTGTCCCCCGTCCCTGGCCTATCTGATCTTCACGTCCGGATCGGCCGGTCGGCCGAAGGGCGTCATGATCAGCCGGGCGACATCGGCCCCGTAGATTGGAGGGTCTTATGTCTGAACCCGCTGATCCCATGGCGACCACGGCGATTGCCGCGACTACTGCGGCCGCTGAGCGCTCGCTGACTCGAGCGGATGTGGTCCACGTGGCCAAACTCGCCCGCCTCGCACTGACCGACGAAGAGATTGATCAGTACACCGCCGATCTGGCCGGAATCCTCCGACATGCCGAGGATGTGGCGTCGCTAGATACCAGCGGCATCGTCGCCACCGCCCACCCGCTGCCCCTGGTCAACGTATTTCGGCCCGACGTGGTCCGGTCCTCAATCGATCGAGCCGAATTGCTCGCCGGGGCGCCCATGGCCCAAGAGAACCAGTTCCGCGTGCCGAGCATCCTCGGGGTGGCGTAATGGCGGCGTCGTTTGCTCACGCCGTTGCGCCGGGCAGCTCCGGAACTGCCTCGGCCATCGCCGACGACGTTCGGGCCGGTCGACGCACCGCCGCTGCCGTCCTCGCTGAACACCTGGCCCGGGTCGAGGCCGTAGAGACCAATGTTCACGCCTTCAACCTGGTCCTCGCCGATGCTGCTCAGGCTGCTGCTGCGGCGATCGACGCAACTGTTGCCGCCGGTCGTGATCCCGGCCCGCTAGCCGGAGTGCCGATTGCGCTCAAAGACAACATGTGCACCCGGGGCATTCCAACCACATGTTCGTCGAAGATTTTGGAGGGGTGGCGTCCGCCTTACGACGCCACCGTGGTCACCCGCCTCGCCGCCGCCGGGGCAGTCCTCGTGGGCAAAACCAACCTCGACGAATTCGCCATGGGTTCGTCAACCGAGAACTCGGCCTTCGGTCCGACCCGCAACCCGCACGACATTGCCAAGGTGCCGGGCGGATCATCGGGTGGCTCGGCGGCGGCCGTGGCCGCGGGATTTGCCGCTGCTTCGCTTGGCTCGGACACGGGTGGCTCGATCCGCCAGCCTGCATCGTTGTGCGGTCTCGTTGGCGTGAAGCCGACGTACGGCGTCGTGAGTCGCTACGGGCTCATCGCCTTTGCCTCGTCGCTCGATCAGATCGGTCCGTTTACTCACACGGTGGAAGACGCTGCGCTGCTGCTCGAGGTGATTGCTGGGCATGACCCGATGGATTCCACGTCGATCAGCGCTCCGGCTCCGTCGCTCGTGGCGTCGGCCCGGCTCGGTGCTACCGACGGTGTTGCTGGTTGGCGAGTGGGCATCGTCACGGAGCTTTCCAGAGAAGGGATCAGTGCCGATGTGCTGGCCCGAGTTGAGGTCGCGGCGCAGCGATTGCGTGATGCCGGAGCCACGGTTGATCACGTAAGCGTGCCGTCCACTGTGCTTGGTCTGTCCGCTTACTATCTCATCGCCCCGGCGGAGGCGTCGTCGAACCTCGCCCGTTTCGATGGCGTGCGCTTTGGCTTGCGGGTCAATCCGGCCGACGGCGTCAATGTGCAGGACATGATGGCCGCCACTCGCGCGGCCGGATTCGGGCCCGAGGTCAAGCGCCGCATCATGCTCGGTACCTATGCCCTTTCGGCCGGCTACTACGACGCGTACTACGGCCAGGCCCAGAAAGTCCGCACGCTTATTATCAACGATTTCAAGCGCGCGTATGAATCGTTTGACGTTCTCCTCACGCCAACTTCACCGACCACGGCGTTTGCCTTCGGCGACAAGACGGCGGACCCGATGACGATGTACATCAACGACGTGTGCACGATCCCTTCGAACCTGTCCGGTGATCCGGCGATCAGCGTGCCGTGCGGTAGTGGCGACGACGGCATGCCCGTAGGCGTCCAGCTTCTCGGTCCGGCGCTGTCCGAGGCACTGTTGTTCCGGGCCGCTGCGGTGATCGAAGCGGGCAACACATCTCCGACGAACGCAACCAGCACGAATGGGAAAGGGGCCTGAACCATGGCCATCAAAGAGGGTTGGGAGCTCGTTATCGGGCTCGAAGTGCACGCTGAATTAGCCACGGAGACGAAGCTGTTTTGCGGGTGTGCCAACAAGTTTGGGGCCGAACCAAATACCAACATCTGTCCGGTGTGCGTTGGCCTTCCGGGTTCGCTTCCGGTGTTAAACGAGATGGCGGTGGAATTCGCCATGCGGGTGGGGACGGCACTGCATTGCGAGATTCGTCCGTCGATCTTCAGTCGCAAGAACTATTTCTATCCGGACATGCCCAAGGACTATCAGGTCACGCAGTACGACCTGCCGCTCAATTCCGACGGGTATCTCGATCTGCCCAACGGCACCCGTATTCGGGTCGAACGTGCACATATGGAAGAAGACACTGGAAAGTCCACTCACATCGGCGGCACCGGGCGCATCCAGGGTTCGGAAGGTTCGCTTGTTGACTACAACCGATCAGGCGTGCCGCTGGTGGAAATAGTGTCCGGTCCCGACCTGCGCAATGCCGAAGACGCCAAGGCCTACGTGGCCGAGATGCGCGGAATCCTCATCGCCACGGGTGCGTCCGACGGCAAGATGGAGGAGGGCTCGATGCGCGTGGACGCGAACGTAAGTGTACGTAAGAGTGGCCAACCATTCGGTACGCGTTGCGAGATCAAGAACCTCAACTCGTTGCGGTCGCTCGTGCGGGCCATTGACTACGAAGCGAACCGCCAGATCGATTTGATCGAGTCAGGCGAACGAATTGTGCAGGAGACCCGCCACTGGTCAGAAGCCGACGGTCGTACATCGTCGATGCGGTCCAAGGAAGAGGCGATGGACTATCGGTACTTCCCCGAGCCCGACCTCGTTCCGCTCGTTCCATCAGCGGAATGGATAGCGTCTGTGGTCAACGCGCTCCCGCCGATGCCGAGTGACCGCCGCCTGGCCCTCGCCCTCGCCACCGGCTGGACCGCGGAGGCACCAGGCGAAGGCCTCGGCCCCAATGCCGACGCCATTGCCACGGTGGTCGAGCAGGATCTCGACGCACTGGTGCTCACCGTTGTCGGTACGGGGGCCGATGCCCGCCGGGCCATTAACCGCACGGCCAACGAAGTCGCCGCCGTGGGTGACGACGCACGAGCCCGGCTCGACCCGGCGGCGTTTGCGTCGGTGTTGCGGCTGGAAGGCGACGGCCAGCTGACCGCAACCCAGGCGAAGACCGTGCTGGCTGAGCTGCTTGAGCATGGTGGCGACCCCGTCGCCATCGCCGCGGCGAAGGGGTTCGAAGCCCTCGACGACTCGGTGGTCGAGGGCCTCGTCGACGAACTCATCGCTGCGCATCCGGCCGAGTTTGAACGGCTGCGTGCCGGCGATCCGAAGGTCACCGGGTTCTTTGTGGGCGCGGCGATGAAGAAGTCCGGCGGTAAGGCCGACGGCAAAGCAGTGACGGCGCTTTTGCGGTCACGGGCCGGCCTTTAACCAGCGTCGCAACCGAGCGAGGCGAGCACGCCGCGCGGGAGGGTCACGACACGAGGCGAGCGAACGACGTCGTTTTCGGGACCAGAGCGTCGTGAGGTGGTCCAGAGCAGTCGCCGGTGTCGGGCAGTCGCCGTGGTTGGCCTGACTGCGGCCAGACTGGTTGCACCATGGCTCAGTGCTACCGCCACCCCGACGTCGAAACCTACCGAATCTGTTCTCGCTGTGAACGGCCATCGTGCTCGGCCTGCCTCTCGGAGGCGCCGGTCGGATTTCAATGCGTGGAATGTGTGAAGAAGGTGACGCCCAAGGCCGCCGAACGGGTGGTCCGGACCGCTCGGGTCAACAGGAACCTCGCCCTCTCGGCCATGCCCGTCACCAAGCTGCTCATCGCCATCAACCTAATGATCTTCGTGCTCGGAAAGAGCGGGGCCAGTTGGGCGCAGGCCAACAACCTTGGACTCGCGGCGCCTCTGATCAATCCGTTACACGAGTACTACCGGCTGGTCTCGGCGGGATTCCTCCACTACGGCTTCCTCCACATTGCGTTGAATATGTATTGCCTCTGGGGGCTCGGACTTTCGTTGGAGGAACGCCTCGGCCCGAAGCGGTACGCCGCGGTGTATTTCGTCGCCCTGCTCGGAGGCGCCGCCGGAGCGCTCCTCCTCGAGCCGAACGGCCTTACCGGTGGAGCGTCGGGGGCGGTCTTCGGTTTGTTCGGTGCCCTCGCCGTGGCGCTGCAATCTCGGGGTATCTCGGTGATGAAATCACCGCTCGGTCCGACGTTGCTCATCAACTTCGTCATTACCTTTGCCGTTCCCGGCATCTCGAAGGGTGGTCATGTAGGCGGTTTCATTTTTGGCGTGATTGCCGGATTCATCACTCTGCGGCCAAACAAGCGCGGCAACACCGAATGGCAGGACCTGGCCGCTCTGGTCGCCGTTGGCCTATTTGCGATCGGCCTGGCGTTGCTGTTTGCTCAGCGCAGCGGTCTATAACGGTTTGCCGTCGATATGATCGACACCAAGCTCAAGCGTTCGTTGGGGCAGATGATTCACGGGATTCAAGTGGTCGGTGCTGCTCATCACGGGGTTGCCCGTTGCTACACTTCGCACTGGGTTATGCAGGTCAGTTTCGAAGAACCGATCATCATGGCCAGCGTGTCGCCAAAGCACGACACCTACGCCTTGATGGTGGCCAGTGGCATGTTCAGCGTGTCGATGTTGGCGGCTGATCAGGTGGCCGAGGGCCAGTACTTCAGTTATCCCGGCCGTCGGTTTCGCTACATGGCCGACGAGTTCGTGGAGGAATGGAACGGTCTCCCCGTGGTGCCCAACGCCATTGCTTCGTTGCAATGCGAAGTGGTGCAACGCCTTACGGTGCTCGACGATCACGAGTTGTTCGTCGCTCGCGTCGTGGCGACGAAAGAGAACCGCTTGAAGGATCCGCCGCTCCTCTATTCGTCTCGCCTTGGATGGCGGCGAACCGGCGATCCGGCGCGTGAGCCCGGAGTGAGTATTCGCGATGCGCTGCTCGAGCGGCTCGCCGCGTCGGGCCTTGCGTCGGTCGATGAAGGTGCCGCCGCCGACGCTGACTGAGAGGTTCTCGCCCGGCGCATTGACGCTGGCCTGGTCAGAACAGCATGTCTCGTTTGTTGACCTGAGTGGGGATCGGTTGAGTTCGCAATCGATGGTGGGCGATGAGCGCGCCAGGCGGACCGACGAGGGTCAAGAGCGCGAAGCGCGGCGACCATTTCATCGCTCGGAAAATGTCCAGGATCATCACGCCAAAGGCGATGCAGATGATCCCGTGAAAGTAGGCCACGAAGCGCAACAGCAGGTAGTTGGCGTCAGTGCGATTGTCCAACGCGTACTTGCGGAACATGAACACCAGCAGCAGGCAATAACTCACCGTCTCCACCAAAGCCATCGCCTTGGTAAACCGAGCTTTGCGCACCAGCTTTGCCCGCGGCGTCATCGACGCCACGATCTCGCCAAGGCGTTCGCCCTGCTGATGATCGACGTTGCTCACGCCCACCATTGTGGTGCCCCGTCCCGCATGGTGTGAACCGACGCCAACGGGGATCGGGGATTTCCACCGGAACACCGGTGGTGCGCGACCTAGATTGGTGGCCATGTCGAATTCGACCAATCCGATGAAGCCGCGCTCAACCGACGTCACCGAGGGCCCCAAGAAGGCGCCGGCGAGGGCGATGCTGCGGGCCGTAGGAATGGGCGACGGTGATTGGGACAAGGCCCAGGTCGGTGTTGCGTCGAGCTGGAACGAAGTCACCCCGTGCAACATGCCCCTCGACCGTTTGGCCGACCGAGCGAAGGACGGTGTTCGCGCCGCCGGTGGCTTCCCGATGGAGTTCTGCACGATCGCCGTTAGCGATGGAATTTCGATGGGTCACGAAGGTATGCGCGCATCGCTTGTGTCTCGCGAAGTCATTGCCGACTCGGTAGAAACTGTCATGCACGCCGAGCGTCTTGACGCACTCGTGGCCCTGGCCGGTTGTGACAAGAGCCTCCCGGGAATGATGATGGCCGCGGCTCGGCTGAACCTGGCGTCGGTGTTTCTCTACGGCGGAACGATTCTTCCCGGACGAGGCGCCCATGGCGAAGCACTGGATATCACCAGCGTGTTCGAAGCTGTCGGGTCGCACGCCGTGGGCAAGCTTACCGACGCAGAGCTGTCGCTCATTGAACACAACGCCTGCCCCACGGAGGGCAGCTGCGCCGGTATGTTCACCGCCAACACCATGGCCTCGGTGGGCGAGGCCATCGGTCTGTCTTTGCCGGGCAGCGCGTGCGCGCCGGCCGTCGATCGTCGTCGTGACGAGTTTGCGATTGCGTCGGGCAAAGCGGTCATGAACCTGCTCGAAAAAAACATACGTGCACGTGACATCTTGACCAAGGAGGCATTTGAAAACGCCATCATGGTCACGCTGGCACTGGGTGGGTCAACGAACGCTGTGCTTCACTTGCTGGCCATCGCCCACGAAGCCCGGGTAGACCTTCGTCTGGCGGACTTCAACCGGGTGGGCGCAAATATTCCCCACATCGCCGACATGAAGCCGGGCGGCAAGTTTCACATGACCGACCTCGATGCCGTTGGCGGCGTGCCGGTGGTCCTCAAGCATCTCTTAGACGCCAACCTGCTTCATGGCAACGTGATGACGGTGACTGGACGCACGATGGGCGAGAACCTCGAAGAGCTCAATCCGCCTCAGCCCGATGGTCACGTTATACGCGTGCTTAGTGATCCAATTCACGCTGATGCCGGCATCGTGGTCCTCACCGGTTCGTTGGCTCCGAAGGGCAGTGTGGTCAAGGTGGCCGGACTGACCAAGGAGCAACTGACTTTTGAGGGACCGGCGCGCGTGTTCGACGGCGAGGACCCGGCGATGGACGCTATCCTCGCCGGGGACATCAAGGCCGGCACGGTTATCGTGATTCGCTACGAAGGGCCGAAGGGTGGTCCCGGTATGCGGGAGATGCTGGCGATCACCGGAGCGCTCAAAGGCGTTGGTCGCGGATCAGACTGCGCGCTTATCACCGACGGACGATTCTCCGGTGGCACGTGGGGCTTCTGTATCGGTCACGTGGCGCCCGAGGCGGTCGACGACGGCCCGATTGTGGCGGTGCGCGATGGCGACATCATCCGCGTCGACGTGGCGAACCGCTCACTCGATTTGCTCGTGGACGACACCGTGATCGCCGAGCGGATCGCCGACACCAAACACCCCGAACCCCGCTACACCAGTGGCGTGCTGGCTAAGTTCGCCAAGCTTGTACAGGGAGCAGAACTGGGGGCGATCACCCTGCCGTAGAAGCAGAGCAGAACTCGGTCGCCGGGCCTAGGGCGGGCAACCGAGCGCTTCGTTGAGGACGTCGCCTGCTTGCCGAAGTCGATCAGTGGACAGACTCGATACCCGGCGCCGAAAGGCCGTACGGGGCACGGTGTTGATGTTGTCGAACGTCACCACACAGTTGTGCCGGAGTCCATCACTTTCATCGAGCGGGAGCTCCGAGAGGAGGCCGCGGATGGTGGTGGTGACCTGAGCGACCACGACGCGGTCAATGCGGTCGGCAACCAGGTCACGAGTGAGGATGAGCACCGGTCGGTCGCCGCCGCTGCCGGTTTCGGCGAACCAAATTTCGCCCCGCTTCACGGGCGGAACGTTTTGTCCCAGCTCGTGCCCGGAGCGTCCTCTAACCACGTCCCGCTTGGTTGGTTGACGGCTTCGGTTTCGGTCACCGACAACCGGTCGTAGGCACGGCGTCTCGCTCGCAGGCCAGCCGGTAGAGGAGATCCTTGACCGCCACTACGAGGAGCTCGGACTTCGTTGAACCGGACCGTTTCGACTCGGCTTCGAGAGCGTCGGAAAGGGCCGATTCGGCTCGAAAACTCTGCGTGACTGTCATACCAAAGGTATGCACTTTGCATACAGCCGCAGCGGGCGGCCGGCCGATCGGCGCTCAGACCATCGGCCACGGGTAGGCGTAGTCCGACTTCGGGTGGGGGAAGAAGGGACGCTCGACGACTCGCTTTGCCCGGGCGAGCATCGTCTCGATCTCGTCGGCCAGAAGCAACGAATCGAGTGGACCAAGTTCGCCGGGCTTCATCGCCGCGACACGCTCCACGTCTGGACGTAAGCCCTTGGGAATCTTTTCGCCGGCAAAGTCCCACAGCACGGTGCGGAGTTTCGGTTCCACGTTGAAACATAGGCCCTGGTCGATGCCCCAAATCGTGTCGTCGTCCGGGCGCAAGAGAATGTGACCACCTTTGCGGTCGGCGTTGTTGGCGATGAGATCGAACGTCGCCATCACGCGAAACTGCGGGTGCACCGAGGGCCGATTCTCCAGCATGGTGAAGTAGTGCTCACTGAAATCGGCATCGACGAACGTCTGTACCGAGCCAAGACCGAATGGACCATCACGCAGTACGGTGCGCGGAATGATGTCCCAGCCGAGCAGAACGGCGAGCTCGTAAGCGGCGACTTCGCGTCGATAGAGTCCATCGGGGAAATCCCAGAGCGGCCGCTCGCCCCGGTGCGGCTTGTAAATCGCCTTCAACACGGCGTCCAGCCCATCGCCGGGCGGGCGAAGGTTCACGAGAAACGTGGCGTTCGAACTCCACGGCATGCGTCCTTCAATTTGCATCTCACCGTCGAGCAGGACATCCACCGGCTCTGGCATCATCATCGGCTCTTGCATCGTCACCGGCTATGCCCGCATTTCATCAGCTCTGCCTACGTATCATCAGCACAGCGCCATCAGTTAAAACACGAGCACGTGTATCCCGTGGTTTCGATCGTGGACCCGCAGAGCGGGCACAGCGGCCTACCGGCGGTGATGATCGACGGCACGTTTGTGACGATCGCCGATGCCTGGGCCCGGCTGAGCTGAAAGCGGGCTCGACCAACGTCGATACTGTCGAGGTCAATCGAATCGGGATCCACGCCCTCCTCCAGCTCCACGACCTCCTGCAAAAACACCACGACCCGGTCCTCGGCTTGCTCAAAGCCGAGTTGAATCGTTCCGACGGTCCACTCCGGCAGTACCGGACTCGTGAGCATCTCCCAGGGTCCGGATTCGATACCCAGTCCCAGCGGAAAGTCGCCGAGGAGTTTGCCCATGGCTTCAGCCAGGAGCGCGGCCTGCACCTTTTCGCACTTGAACGACACGACACCGGTGCGTCCGTCGATGAGCCCGCGGGCTTGAAAAAAGAACGTACGGCTGCCGGGCTCGCCGAGCACGCCGACCACGAAACTGTCCACGTGGTCCATATCAATGCGGCTACTCACGACGAGCGAACGCATTTCATGAGGGGGCCAACGACGAGAGGTCGCCGACGGAATTCACGCACAGCACATTCGGCCCGCCCGGACCATAGGAAATGGCGCTCACTGAACAGGTTGAAATCGAGATCCGCTGAAACAAATCGAGGTGGGTCCCGAGCGCCTCGGCGACCACCGCCTTAATGGGGTCAGCATGGCTCACGCAGGCAATCACGCCGCCTCTATGGTTCGCCGCCAGACGGTGCACGGTCGACGAAATGCGGGTTTGCATCTCGACGAAGGACTCGCCGCCAGGGAAGCGAAAGCCCGACGGGTAGCGCTGCACCGTTCCCCATTCCGGCTTCTTCATGAGGTCCTTCAGCTCCGCCCCGGTCCACTCGCCGAACTCGCATTCAAGCAGGCCTTTCTCGATTCGAATCGGAAGTTGACGGGCCCTGGCCAACGGCGCCGCCGTTTCCCGGGCGCGTTCCAGCGGCGAGGCATAAATTGCGTCGAGGCGCCTCAGCACTCCAAGGCGTTCGGCCACCGCCTGCGCTTGGTCGTGGCCAACCTCAGCGAGATGCAGGCCCTTTGCTCGACCCGGGAGCGTTTTGCCGGTGGTCGGCGTTTGACCGTGGCGAATGAGCAACACCAGCGTTGACGTGGGCTGGGGGTGTTTGGCTTTGCCGGCAGCGGCCTTCGTTGTTTTGTCGGTGGTGCCGGTCGTTGCTTTGGTCGTTGCTTTGGTCGTTGCCGTATTCGTGGTCGTGCTCGATGTGATCATTTGAAGCGTTCCTAGGTTCGGTGGTGACGACTACATCGAGTCGTCGTCGGAATCGTGGTCATGATCGTGGGCATGATCGTGGGCATGATCGTCGGCGTGATCGTCGGCGTGATCACGGCCACCGCCGGACGACGAAGAGACGTCGATGCTCTCGTCAGGCCGCAACCACTCGCCGCCACGCGTCGCGCCCCTGCTGTTGTCCCGACCACCGCTCCGTCCGCCTTCGTGATTGCCCCCGTCGCGGTTCTGCCATCCGCCGACCTCTCGGGCGCCATCTCGGGCCGGGCGTTGGGAATTTCCCTTCACCATGACGTCCACCCGATGCGCAACGACACGTAGTTCGTCATACTCCTCGCCGTCCTCGGTCCAAATACGCAACTCGATGCGGCCCCGGATCCCGATCAAGTCGCCCTGCCACAGGCGCATGGCCCGTTCGGCCACGGCCCCGAAACAGTGCAGTTCAATGCGATCGGTCTTGGCTGGGTTCTCTCCGTCGACATCGAGCTTGATGACGACTCGGTCGCCGTTGCCCGGACGAAACGGGCGATCCGCAACCCGACCAGCAAGCACCACAACGTTCACGACAACCTCGTCTCACCTCGCCGGAACTCCCGACTCGTAACGAATCAAATTCTGGCACGCCTTCGCTCCAATCGGTCAACGAGGCCCGTCGGGAACCCCGAGACAGCGGCCCCGGTGGCGCAACGGGCGGTGCAACCCGCAGCTGGTGGCGTTCCCCGGTGGGGTGAAGACCGTCAGCGTGGATACCCACGATGGCAAAAAGCCAACGATCGCCACGGCGCACCGGTCACGGTGAACAATGGTTCGATGGCTCGCTCGTCACCCGCTCCCGTCCCGCAGTCGGAGGAGGCCCCGGTCAATGCCGCTGGCCTGGCTGCTCTCGACGCCGATATCTGCGCTTGCCGACTCTGTCCCCGGCTCGTCGCTTGGCGCGAGCTGGTGGCGGTGGAGAAGAGGGCGGCGTATCGCCACGAAACCTATTGGGGTCAGGGGGTTCCTGGCTTTGGTGATGCCGGTGCGTCGCTCTTGGTTCTCGGTCTTGCACCGGCGGCGCACGGGGCGAACCGGACGGGTCGAGTCTTTACCGGTGACCGGTCCGGTGATTGGCTCTTTCGCGCTCTGTATCGCGCTGGTGTGGCGACTCAGCCCACATCGTTACGCCTCGACGACGGTCTGGCGTTGACTGGCGCGTGGGTCGCGGCGGCTGTACGTTGCGCCCCTCCGGGCAACAAACCAGAACCGCAGGAGCGCACGAATTGTTTGCCCTTCCTCCATCGTGAAGTGCGCTTACTACCGCAGCTTCGCGCGATTCTCGTACTTGGTAAGTTCGCGTACGATGTGGCGAGACGGGATCTCACTTCGACGATTTCGAAGACGGCAAAGGCGCCGAAGTTCGGCCACGGGGTCGAAACGTCGATCACGTTGTTCGATGGACGAGCAGTCGACGTGGTGTGCTCGTATCACCCGAGCCAGCAAAACACCTTTACCGGAACCCTGACCGAGCCGATGCTCGACGCGGTTGTCGGCCGGGCGGCGCACCTGGCGGGACTCCGTGCCCCGCAACGGTGACCCGTGGCACAGAACGCCCGCCTTTCATTTCCCTCTCAACTCCTCAGGCTCACACTGACGCTATGGAACACGAAACCTTTCTTCCCCCACCTGAAGATTCTGCCGATGTCGCCAACACAACCGAAACATCGAACACGGTTCACACCTTGCACATGGCTGACTCCACCGGTACCGCCAACAGCGATGACACCGCCGAAACCGTGTTGACGCCGGCCGCTCCAGCCACGCCCCCGCCCCCATCCCCTGCACCGGTGATGAATCCCGCTGGACAACAAGCCCCAACGCCGCCCGCTCCAACTGCGTCGCCGCCGGTGACGGAGCGACGCCCATCGTGGGGTCGGGCGGCCTTTGCCGGAGGCCTGGTCGGAGCCGTTTTCAGCAGCACCGCGCTCGGCGGCGTGCTTATTGCCACCCGAGACCGTTCCAAGACAACGACGGTCGTTGCGCCCGCCGTGCGAACCGTTGATGCCAAGGTGACCGACAGGACTTCGCTAGCGTTTGGCGGCGCCTCGCTTTCCATCGCCGACGTGCTTTCGAAAGTGGAGCCCGCGGTGGTGGCAATCACGACCCAAACCCAGGTCAATTCGGGCTCGTTCTTCGGGGTCGAGCCCTCTTCTGGAGCAGGGACCGGCATCGTCTTAACAAAAGACGGATACGTCCTCACCAACGCCCACGTAATCGAAGGAGCGGGGTCGATCAAAGTGACGTTCGCCGATCGCCAGGTCCGCACTGGCACGGTGATTGGCCGTGACCGCGAGAACGACGTTGCCCTGGTGAAGGTTGACGGAGCGAAGAATTTGGCGACTGCCGATCTCGGCGTGTCGAAGGAGGCGGCGGTGGGAGATCCGGTCGTGGCGATAGGGAATGCGTTGGCCCTTCCGGGCGGCCCGACGGTCACGACCGGCATCGTTTCAGCCGTGGATCGCACGATCGAGGGTGACAACGGTGCGCTGCAGGCGTTGATCCAGACCGACGCGGCGATTAACCCCGGAAACTCGGGCGGCCCCCTGGTCAACGCTCGTGGACAGGTCATTGGTATGAACACCGCAATTCTACGAAATACCAACAACATCGGATTCTCGATCGGTATTGATCGCATCAAACCGATCGTCGAGAAGCTGCGCAAAGGCGAAAAAGACAATGGCCCGCGCACATTTCTTGGTGTAAAAACGCAAACGATGAACGAGACCATTCGTGATCAATACAGCCTCTCGGTGGCGAAAGGCGCGCTCGTCGTTGAGGTGACTGTGGGATCGCCAGCGGAGAACGTTGGTTTGCGTCCCGGTGACATCATCACCCGCTTCGCCGGTCAAGCTGTGGAGAAATCAGAGTCGCTTGGCGATGTCGTCAGGAGTAACAAATCTGGAAGTCAAGTGGCGATCGAATGGGTCCGCGGCACCCAGCGTCAGTCCGGAACTGTCACGCTCGGCTCAGCTCGTCTGGAGGTCTGATTCCCCTGATTGTTTCGGCCGCCTCGTCCGGTCGGCCGATGGTGGCGAGTTGGGCGGGAAGGCCGGAAGGCGGACGGTAACGACCGCTCCGCCAAGCTCGCCGCCGTTCTCGGCCGTAACGGATCCGCCGCTCGAGTGGGCCAACGCATGCACGATGGCCAGTCCGAGGCCGGTGCCCGATCCGGTGCGGCTCGATGAACCGACGGCGAAACGTTCGAAGGCCCGCTGCAAGATGTCCGGAGCAAAGCCTGAGCCATCATCGTTGACCACTACCAGGGTTACTTTGTCGTCTGTGGACAACGTGACGCGCACCGTCGACCGGGCCGCTCGTGCGGCGTTAGTAATCAAGTTGGTCAAGACTCGTTCGAGATCGCCGGGCCGGATAACCGCGGGTGGCCCGGACTGATCCCTCGCATGTTCATGTTCGATGAATACTCCAGCGCGTAACTGGGGACCGATACGGGCGATGAGCGATTCGGTGACAGCACCGGCGTCCACAATTGTTCTTGTACCCCGGTCAACGCCGGCCCGTGCAAGCACCAGGAGATCTTCGGCGAGCGCGCCAAGTCGGGTGACCTGTTGCAATGACGATTCCATCGTGGCCTGTGTCTCCACTGCGTCGCCGGGATGCATAAGAGCGAGTTCGAGTTCACCGCGGACAATGGCCAACGGCGTTCGGAGTTCGTGGCTGGCATCGTCGACGAATGCCCGCTCGCGGCGAAAGGAATTGTCCAAACGTTCCAACATGTCATCGAGGGTCATGCCCAAATGGGCCAGTTCGGCGGGCATCTTGGTCGGTGAAGTATTCGACGCAGTGTGGAATGCATCCCCGGCCTCAAGCGCTCGCGGACCGAGGATTCGCTGCTCCAAATTGGCCGCCGAAATTCGGGCCGCACGGTCAGCCATCCGCCGCACGGGTCGCAGCGCCGCACCAGCGAGCAGCCAACCACCGAGCCCGAGCAAGGAGACCAACGCAACGCCAGTAAACACCAGCGTGGTGATAAGCCGTCGAGTAGTCGTAGCGGCTTGATCGCGCGGCGCGCCGACCACCACGATGAACCTGCTCGCCCCACTTTTACGTAACTCGGCCAGCAATGTTGACCGACCGCCGAGGGCCGGAATTTCCTTGTCCACGCGGAGCCGGCCCCCTTCAATGACTAACAAAAGTTGGCTGCGACTGAGGAGGAACTCATCTTTTCCGATGGAGGGCGACAGGTCTTTCACCTCGCCCGACAGGCTGACAACCTGACCATAACTCTCGGTCAACGGAAGCCGACCTTTCGGGTTGGCAAGTGCTTCGGCGATCTTGTTGATTCGGTTGCGCAGGCTGGCGTCGAGCGCCGCCTCGGCATTGCGGCTTTGTAGCGCGGCAATCAAGAATCCTGTGCCGATCATCAAGACCGTAAGCGCGAGTACAAAAAGTGCAGTGAGGCGCCCACGCAAGGTCCGTCGTCGGCGACGAAAGATTCGCGGCCCGCTCGGGCGCCCCGCTGACGGACCGGCTCTGCCGATCATCGTCGATACTGACAAAAACTAGGCGGCTTTGCTGTGGCTGTCACGAGGTTGCGGAGGGCAACGTCAGCGTTCCCGCCATTCGCGCTGAGACCAGATCCTCGTCGGATTCCGGAATCGACTCGTCAGGTGTGCGCAAAACATACCCAGCCCCACGAACGGTTTCGATACTCGTTTTCCCGAACGGCCGATCGATCTTTTCCCGTAAATAACGCACGTAAACGTCGACAACATTCGAAGTTCCGTCGTAGGCAAAATCCCAGACATGTTCAAGAATGTTCGAACGAGTGAGTACTCGATCGGGATTGCGGAGGAAATAATCCAGCAGGCTGTATTCGGTGGGGGAGAGCTCAATCGGAACGTCGTTGCGGCGAACACTTCGGGCGGCCGGGTCGAGGCTGATCTCGCCGACCCGGAGGACCGACGGCCGGGCGACCGGTTCGCGCCGAGTGATCGACCGTACGCGCGCAAACAATTCCGGAAAGGCGAAAGGCTTCACCAGATAGTCGTCGGCTCCGGAATCGAGCCCATTTACGCGGTCGTCCACAGAGTCGCGGGCGGTGAGGAGAAGCACCGGGGTCCATCGCTCTCGCTTGCGGAGCTCGCGGCAGACGGCGAGACCATCGGGCGCCGGAATCATCACGTCGAGCACAATTGCGTCGTACTCAATCTCGGTGGCCGACCACAGTGCGTCTTCACCGTTGACGGCCACATCGACGGCGTAGCCCTCACGCTGCAAACCCCGTTGCAGGAGATCGGCCATGCTCGGTTCATCTTCGACCACGAGAAGCCGCATTCCTCCACCGTAGCTACGCTGAGCTGAGCAGGCGATGAGAGAGGCCGGGAAAAAGTCGGGGCCCGGACCAAACGGTCACGGGCCCCGGCCTAGTTAGGTGGCTGGGGGACTCGGCGGTAGCCCCCCAGCCGACGCTTGCGCGCCCTTCCCGACCGAAGCCGGGGCGCAGATCCTCGGCGGAAGGATCTGCTGAAAACAAGTATACGCAGTCTCCGAGGAAGTTCAAGTTTCAAGTAGTTGAGCGCTAGCTCAGCCTGAATCGACCCGACACCCATCCCCACCATCCCCACCGTCCCGCCACCCGCCGCCCCCCCGCCCAAGTGTGCCCGCCCAAGTGTGCCCGCCCAAGTGTGAAATGTGCGCTTCAGTGTGTAGGTTCAGGGCGCCGCTGAACGCCCACTTTGACGCGCACATTTCACACTTGCGTTTGGAGCAGTGGTGGATCGGCCTGGGTTTTGGCGGGGGGTGGGTTTGCGGTGGCTGATCTTCTAGACGGCTGGTGCTTCGACCTTCGGCTTGGGCGGTGGGATGCCCCGGCGGGGGGAGGTGAAATTCACGGTTTGGGGCCAGCGGCGGCGGCTGACGATGGAAAGTTTGCGCATGAGTTCGATGGCGCCGGGATCGTCGTCGCCGGGGCGGGCCTCGATGACGCCCGCTTCGAGCATTTCGATGATCAGCTTACGGCCGGCGTCGGTGCGCACGATGGTGAGGGTCCAGTTTTCGAACGCGCCGATGCCGCCAGTGGAAATGTCGGCGTGTTCGGCGGCAAAGTCCGGGCAGGTCATGCAGCCGCTGCGGGTCCAGGCGTGGCATTCCTTGAGATTGACCTCGTGATAGCTGCCGTCTTTCATCCAGATCTGGAAGACGCCCTTGATGTTCATCTTGGCCATGTCCTGCTTCTTCAGCCCGTACTTGGCCTCGAACAATTCCTCGAAGATGGCGTCGTCGAAGGTCTTGGAGCACAGCAGGCCGATGTTCAAGGCGAACTTCTTGGTGATCTTGCCCGCCTTTCGCGATCCCATGATCGGGGGCACCGAGCTTTGGCAGCTCATACCGACCAGCGCCAGCTTGGTCAGGCCCATTTCGATGGCCTGCGGATAGGCCATCGTGTTGGCCGAGTACGTGTACCGGCTCCCCGCCCCGGCCAGGACTTCGTCACGAGTGCGGGCCACCCCGGGGATGGCCTTCCACGACGACCCGTCGCCTTCGAGATAGCTCACGAGAGCGCCGTCGATGTACCCCTTTTCCAGGGCGAAAATGAGCATGGCGCTGACGAGACCACCGTCTTGGCCCTTCTCGTGCACCGTCGTGTCCGTGGCCCGGCACAGGATGATGTCCTTCGAGACGCCCTCAACCTCATCGGCCGCGCGGTCACGCTGAAACAGGAATCCGTCGATCTCGGTTTCCCAGCTGCGAAAGCGGGGACAGGCGCGAGTGCAGCTGGTGCAGCCCCGGTCGCCGTGGCCGCAGCCACCCGGACCGTCTTCGGCCTCAAGATGAAACGGGCGGTACACGCCGTTGGTGTCGTCGTAGGACAGCACGTCGTGCGGGCAGGCGATCACGCAGCCGGCACACCCGGTGCACAGACCACCGGTGATGACCTCATCCCAAAGGTGGGCCCAGTGGGCTTTGTCAGGGCGGGCCTGAGCCGGGGCCGGCGCGCCGTCGGCCAGCCCGACCTCCGTCGTAATGGTTCCGGCAGTGGCGGGGGAGTCGAGGAGCGACATGGGTACGACTCTACGGGCGACCCGGCTCGCTCAGGCAATCAGCCGGCGAACGGTGCGGGCTACTTGTTCCGCGCGGGGTCGACGAGTTCGCCGGAGGAGCTGGGTCAGTTGTCGAGAACGAGGTGGACGGGTTCGCCGAGAAGCTCGACTGACCACGTCGACCGGTCGGTCATCGTGACGTAACTCGCGGTGACGGGGTTGCGGCGGGGGATGTACTTCACCTTCCACCATCCATCCTGAATAGCTGAGTTCGGCAACTCGACGCAGGACGTCGTGGTCGCCGGCTCGCATCCGTAGGTACTGGGGATGTTGATCTTGATATTGATCAGGCGGTCATTGAATTTTCCGGTGGGCGTACCGTCTGGGTTCTCGTACGGCCCGCGGCTTTCAAATATCGCGGTGGGCACGCTGTTCGGACATATGCCACCGGTCCGCGTTTCGATTTGGTTTCGATCACCGGCGATGGGGAGCTGATAGACGTCCTGCTGGCCGCCCACGCCTTCGCACGTGTCGCTGAATGCTTTCGTCGTGTCAAGGAATGCCTTCGCGGGATCGTCGTACTTGGCGATCCCCCCGTTCCCGATCTGCCATTCGACTTTTTGCGTGCAGTAGTTGGGGTCAGGTGCAGTGTCGGGATCGACCCACGTGACCGGGTAGGTGCAGGTTTCGCCGGTGGCCTTCGGGCGCAATATTTGCAGGCTGCTTCCTCCTTCACCGGCGTCCCAGAGGCGGACCATGACGGTCTTGCCTCGGTAGAGGACGGCGGGCGAAAGCTTGGCCAGATAGAACTGTTTGATCGACGGAGCGTCGGCCAACACGCTCATGTTCGAATCGCCCGAGATCGAGGCGCAGGAGAGGGCGTTGGCGCATGCACTCCACCCGGGGTTGGTCGCCGTCGGTACGAAGTAACTCCGCAGCGCAAACCCGTTGGTTCCGAAACTATCGGGAGACGTGAGCGATCGAACGTTGATCCGGAACCGACCGCGCCGGGCGAGAAGATCGGTGTGCGAGATGCGGGCCAGAGATACCCACCGATTTTCGGAGTTGGCGCAGGTCGCAACGTTGGTAACGAGCCCATCGTCATTTGTCGAAGTGACGGCGCCGTTGTCGTCCACGCTGTCCGTGGCCGAGGCGTACGGTCCACCGTCCCACTTGCGTACACACGAGCCGAAGACCTGACCGCTGATCTTTGATGCTTCGTCGTCGGAATAGTCAATCGGGGTGGAGTCCGGTCCGTACACCGTGAATTTGGTTCGTACCCGAACGGTGTGGGGTGCCGGGTTGCCCGGGCCGAGATTCATTGCGCATGCCGCTTCGTTTGCCGCGTCACACCTGGGGATAGATGCGTCGATGTAGGAATTTAGCCCGTATCGATCGGGTTTCGTCTCGCTACTTACCTGCCATGTGCTGATGGATTCGGGGTTGAATACCGGGTCATAGGCCTCGATAACAAGGTCCTTATTCACCGTCGTCCCGTCACCGTCAAACCCCTGGGTCGGCCCGACATCGCACGGTGGCGGGGGTGAGTCCCCCCCGGCGGTATTCACGCATGGTACGTCCACGATGTAGTTGTAGCCATCCTCGCTCCACTCCTTGTTGATCGAAATCGCGGGATAGAGCGGAGTTGGAAGCGCCGCGTTAGCCGGGTCGCTATTGGCGGCGGTCCGAAGGGCGGCGATGTATGTGCGGAGACGGGTGTTCCATTCGCTTGAGGTCTCTGTTGCCGACTTGAAGTTGACCGATGGATCGGCAAGGCCCTTTTGGTAGTCGCAGACCATGGCGCTATTGCGGTTGATATCGCTTGTTGCGAACCGGTACTGGCGCACGGAATTTCCGTCGTACCGTGACGAAATTTGGTCGCCGGATTCTTTCGGAGCACACGGACCGGAAATGGCCAGCCAGAATCCTTGGGGCGTTCCCATTCCCGCCAGGTTGCTATTCCCGATCACATTTTCTTTGGACCCCAACGGGATATTCGACACATACTCAGCAGTGGCGGTCTTTCGAAT
>JAYVSS010000266.1:0-15308 GCA_043775075.1 Acidimicrobiia bacterium | reverse complement strand
GACCTCCCCCACCTTTCCGACGGTCATCCCGTATACCCCGCCGCCGAGCATCGTCGCCAAACCCCGGCGAAAGCTGATGTTCTTTGATCGGGCAAAGCTGTTGGTTTTTATCGTCGTGATCACCGGCTTCCTTGTTTCGAAGTACCACGCCGACATTCCTTATGTCACATGGTCGGGCGCATTCAACCATGTCTTCCGGAACAGCTCTCTGCTCCTTACGCTCGGTGGTATCGAGGTCCTCCGACAAATTCACTACCTGATCAGTGAGCGGGTGGCGGGTTACAACCATTTCTTCTCGTACAAACTGTTCGGGGGCTGGGACCGTTTCTGGACCCGCCGCAACCCGTGGTTGCGCTTCCGCTTGCAACGCATGGTCAAGACCCTGATGGTCATGGCGATGATCATTTGGGTGCTTTCAAACCTGTGGAATATCTCGTTTCTTCAAGCGATCAACGATGCACCGTCACGAGTTGCCAAGGCGTTGTTCGGATCAGAACAGCGTCTGCCGTTCATTTTTTCGATCATGCTTACATTGCTGATGTCGGTCGGTCAGTTTGCTGCCATCTTCTGGTTTATGAGCCGCGGTGGAACGGACATTCTGCTGCCCGAAGAGGTTGACACCCGTTTCACTGATGTGTGGGGTCAGGACAAGGTGCTCGATAAGGTCAAAGAGAACATCGCCATGTTCGATAAGCCCGAGGACATCGAGGCCAAAGGTGGCCACGTTCCCGGCGGCATTCTGCTTTGGGGTCCTCCGGGCACTGGTAAGACCCTGATCGCCAAGGCCATTGCCGGAGAGACCGGAAAGCCCTACGTGTTCGTCGACCCTGGCGCGTTCCAGAACATGTTCTTCGGGGTCGGCATCCTGAAGGTCAAGGCGCTTTATCGGAAGCTTCGTAAGCTGGCGTTGCGCCACGGTGGCGTCATTGTCTTCTTTGACGAGGCCGACGTCCTCGGTAACCGTGGCTCGTCCGTGGCCAGTCGGGTTGCGGCTCCGGCTCGAACCGAGGGCTTCCAATGTATGGCTGCTCGGACGTTCGGCTACGACATGCACGACCACGGCACAACCGCCATGGCCGTACCTGCGGCAATCGACGGCCGCCCGGGCTTCCTTCCGGAGAAGGTCCGGATCATCATGGGTGGCGGAGGGGGAGGTGGCGGAATGGGAACGCTGCAAGCGCTCCTCACCGAAATGAGTGGACTCGAGAAGCCCCGCGGATTCCTCGCCCGCCGCATTCGCAAGTTCTTGACGATGCCGTCCAAGAAACCACCGAAGTACCGGATCCTCACCATCATGGCGACGAATGCACCCGACGTGCTCGACCCGGCCCTCCTTCGTCCGGGCCGACTGGACCGGATCTTCAAGGTGGACTATCCCACCCTCGATGGACGTGTCCGCACCTATGAGGGGTACCTGAGCAAGGTCAAGCATGTCATCACCAACGACCAGGTAAAGCGCCTCGCTCTGATGTCTGCGTATTCCAGCGGCGCCGTGATCAAAGACGTTGTCAATGAGTCGCTGATTGTCGCACTTCGAGACGGTCGCGACACCGTGACCTGGCCGGATGTGTTGGAGGCACGGGCGTTAAAGGTCCATGGCATGCCCGATGAAGTGCATCCAATGGCCCTTGAGCGTCATGCCGTGGCGATTCACGAAGCCGGCCATGCCGTGGCTATGGTGCGCCTCTATAAGCGGTACATCATCGACGTGGCCACGATCGAGCCTCGTGGCTCCGTCGGCGGGTTCGTCAGCCCGGTACCGGCCGAGGAGCCCGGCTTCCCCTGGCGTCGGGAAAACGAGCACCGGATCATCGTGTCTCTGGCGTCTCTGGCCGCCGAACGCCATTTCTTCCGGGGTGACAACTCCGTTGGCGTTGGCGGCGACCTGGGAAGTGCAACCGGCGTGGCGCGCTGGATGGAGGGGCGGTCGGCCATGGGTGACGCCATCACAAGCTTTACCGAGGGCATCGCCGGTGAGTCGTCAAAGGGCAACTTTGACGATCGGGTGGAGCGTCGCCTCCAAACTCTGTACGGCCAGGCCCTCGACCTCGTGAAAGAGAACGAGCTGTTTGTACTCGCCATTGCCCACGCGTTGGAAGAACACAAGACCATTACGGGCGAAGACATCGAAGCCATCTTCACGGGCACAAAGGGACCGGCAGTGGACGGGACCTGGTACCACACCCCCGAGTTCCGATTCGTTTACGACCGGTACCACGATGCCGCCATTGAGGCCCACGAAACCCAGGGCAAGCTGGAGATGGGTCTGCCCAAGCCGGGATCGCTCGTCGTGGTCGGAACGGACGGCAACCTCCACCAGTGGGGTAGCGCCGCCGCCCCCGGTCGCGCCCTGCCGGCGGTGCCTCCCGTCGGTGAGCTCGCCGCCGGCGACTAACGGACCCAAGACACAACAGACATTAGCGGGGTCGAGCCTATGTGGCTCGGCCCCTTTTTTTTCAAGCTGTCGCTACTCGGATCGGTCGTCCTCGAACGGCGGAAATGACGGGGGGACGTCGGCCACCGGGGCGCTGACCGGAGGGTGAATCACCGGAGCGACATTCGGGGCAGCAACGATGGCGCTGACCCGGTCAGCGTTGATGATGACTGGGGACTCGCCGGGAACCCCCATGGGGCCAGGCTCTCCGCCGTTCGCCGTATTGCGGTTGATCCAGTCGTATACAGACTCGCCGGTCTCCACTACGCCGCCGGCTTCGTCGCGAAGACGTTTTAGCGATGTCGTACGGTCCACGCGCCATGGTCCGATGCGTAGTGACAGGTAAGCGGCGGCACCGATTGGAATGGGGAGCCAATACGCCGCCAGGCGGTAGGACTGGACCCCAAGCGCGTTCGCCGTTGCCGGGACACCGAAGAACGTGAGCATGGTGGTGAGCGAAAAGTCGATAACGCCAAGACCGCCCGGAGTAATCGGGATCGCCGCCAACACGTTGGCCACGCAGAACGACACGAGCAGCGAATCCGGTCGAACGCTTACTCCGAATGCTCTTAGAAAGACCCACAGCGACGCCGCATCGAACATCCAGTTCACGATCGCCCACCCGACGAGACGCCACAGCGTGGCCCGATTTGCCGCCAGCAGGCGAATCCGCCCGCCGAGACGGCGAATTATCGAACTGACCACCGCCGCGTCAACGAACGAAAATCTGCGGGCGATCGCCTTCACGATGGTGTCGGCTCGCTCCGCCCCCCGCACCAAGAGGAGCACAACAACGCCGAACGCCCCCAGCACAAACACTCCGGCCAGGGCGACGGAGACGTACAACGGATTGACTCCACTCAGAGGGATTGACACGAGGAGCGTGGACCAGAGCACGAGGTTGAGAACGACTGCGGAGCCCAGCCCAGCCGTGGCCAGGGCGAAGCCGGCGCCCGCGGCATCAACACCGGCGAGCACCAACAGCCGATAGCCCAATGCTGAACCGGCGGCGCTCCCTCCCGGCACCACGTTCGTCACCGCCTTGGTCGCCAGCTGAATACGCGAGAGCGACGCCGTGGAAATGTGCGAAGGCGTGAGCGCCGCCTGGGTGAGTTTGGCGTAGGCCCAAAACGCCGCGAGCTCGAGCCCCAACCCGAGCAGCAATAGCGCGCCATTCACCCGTCGAAGCTCGTGCAGCGCCTTTCCCAGACCAGCCAGGTTGGGTAAGACGACATAGTTGATGAGGAAGAGCGCGGCAATGACCTGGACGGTTCGAGTCATCCGCCGGCGAAGGGGCGACTTCACCCGACGTTGGCGCCGACCCGGGTCCCCTCCGGGCTCAGTGATCGGGTTGGGAGAGACCACGCAGCACTAATACTTACCGATATCGGACCACAGGTCGGAGCCCTTCGTGACGAACATGGGTCGCAACGGCCCGAACCACCGCGAGCGCTACGCCTTCGGGGTGACCTTGATGGCGTCGATCACGAAGACCAGCGTTTCGTCCGGCTTGATACCCGCGCCGGCCCCGGTCTTTCCGTAGGCCTTGTCCGGCGGGATGACGAGCTGGCGCCGACCGCCTTCCTTCATCCCGATTAGACCCTCGTTCCAGCCCGCTATCACCGACGCCTGTCCGACGTTCTCAACATCGAATGGACCACGGCCCCAAGAAGCGTCGAACTCTTTTTTCGTTGACCACGAAACGCCGACGTAGTTCACCGAAACGTTGGCCCCCGCAGTGACCTCCGGCCCCGTTCCCACGACCAGGTCGGTGGAGGTCAGCTTGGTCGGGGCGGGGCCCGACGGAACGGTGACGACCGGCTTGGCCGAGATCGCTGCGGGAAGCTTCGCCGTGCTCGCCACCGCAGTGGAGGTCGGGGCAACGGTCGAGGACGGTGATACGACGGTGGTGTCAGCACTGCCGTCGCCACTGTTCTTGCGGGTCAGGAGGGCAAATATGACGAGGAGGGCAACAAGCGCCGCAATCACGTAGACAACCCGCTTTTGCGTGGCCCGAGTCCGCTGCTTGGACTCCACGACCTGGGCCTCAGCGAGTTTTTGCGCTCGGAGGGTATCTTGACGTTGACGTTTCTCGTTTGCCACGGACGACAACGCTACGCTCCGCACGGCTTCGCCGCGGCGTAAAACGCCTGAATGTGTTTGCTCGTCGGTGATACAGCGGTCCTACGCCCAACGGTAAGGATGTGCTCCATGCCTATAGAAATCGTGGCCAGAGACGGTCATCCGGACTTTCTCGATCTTCCGTGGGGGGTCTCGCTGCGGCGGTGGCGCAGCGCCCGGCTGGTCGACGTGGCACGGGGCGTGTCTCGTCACGTGGTCCGATTCGTTGACTATAGCGGGGTGGTCTATGCGATCAAGGAGACCGAGGACTCCATCGCCATGGCCGAGTACGAACTACTTCGCCAACTTTCGGCACGTGGTCTACCTGTGGTCGAGGCGGTGGGCGTGGTTCGTCATCGCACCGCCGACGGGAGCGATCCTGACGCTCCCAGCGACGAACGGTACCCGGTGGACGAATCGACGATTGGTTCGCCCCTCGGCGCCGCGCTGATCACCCGCCATCTGAGCTTTTCGATGCCGTATCGGTACCTGTTTCAAGGGCGGCCAATCGTCGATTTACGCGAGCAATTGGAAGATTCGATGGCAGTTCTGCTCGTTCGACTCCATCTCGAAGGTTTCTTCTGGGGCGACTGCTCCCTGTCGAACACCCTGTACCGCCGAGACGCCGGGGCGCTCAGTTCGTGGCTGGTGGACGCGGAAACCGGGCGGCTTCAGGAGTCTCGGCTATCCGACGGGCAACGGTCTCATGACTTGGACATCGCTACAGAAAACATCGCTGGCGAGCTGCTCGATCTTGAGGCGGCTGGTCGCCTACATGGGGCTCTGGAGCCGATGGAACTGGCCGAAGACTTTCGTAAACGTTACGAGCGCTTATGGAACGAGATCGTTCACGAAGAGATCATTCTTCCCCAGGATCGCCACCGCCTGGCGGCGCGCACGAAGCGTCTTAACGAGTTGGGCTTCGACGTCGACGAGTACCGCCTCAGGACTACCGACGACGGCCGTATTCGGGTGGTGCCCCGGGTGGTCGAGGTGGGTCACCATCGCCGAAGACTCCAGCAACTGACGGGCCTCGACGTGGATGAAAACCAGGCACGACGGCTCCTCAACGATCTTGAGGGCCACCGCACCCATCTCGATCATCAGCGAGGCAAATCCGTCCCCGATGGGCTGGCCGCCTATGACTGGGTCACCGCCGTTTATCAGCCGACGATCGATGCCATTCCCCCCGAACTTCGCCATCGATTGGCCGACGCTGAGGCATACCATCAGATTCTCGAACATCGGTGGTATCTCTCGGAGCAGGCGGGCCACGATGTGGGAATGCAGGTCGCCCTCGATCACTATCTCAGTGACGTCCTCACCCATGCTCCGGTGGAAGAAGCGATTCTTCCCCTCCCGGGCGACGAAACCCTCGATCTGGCCTCCACGGCGAACGCTTAATTCCCGACGGCTCCATCGGTATCCGCGTCCTCAACCGCATTGGCAGTGGTCGGCGTGATCGCTCCAGTAAGAACCACCCCGGCCACGACAACACCGATCCCGAGCCCGAGCGTGAGGGCAATCGACACACGGGCCACCGCAATCGGAAAAGCGAACGGCACGGCGCTGGCCGACAGCACGGTGATGTCCGACAGTCCCCCGACAAGGGTGATGATGCCAGCAGCGAAGACCGCAACGTAAAGCGCGTCGAAGCGTTTCCGGATAAGAGCCAAAGCGGAGGCCAGCGCGAGCACCCATGCGCCCATCGATATCCAACCGATGGTGAAGGCACGGGTGAACCCCGAACCTCCGTGAACACTAAACGCAATACCAAACAAATGTACGAAGTCAACGATCACCAGGGCGACCAATCCGATCACCATCACGGGTATTGCTCGACCGAGATCGCGTCGTCGAGCGAGGAGGACCACTGTGGTGGCGAAAAAAATACCGACGAGGATCGTCACGGCGATCGGGAACGCCGAAGACGGCCCAGGCACCCAACGAAGGTCGCCGGCAATCGTGAAGGTTCGGGAACTTTGGACCACGTCAAGCGTCCAGTCCTGGACGTTGTGAACCTCACCTTTGGCTCGCTGGACCTGCGGCGGAGGCACGCTTCCCATGTAGTGAATCGGGTGGTAGTGAAAGCGCACTTGCGGTCCGCTCGACACCTTCCTCCACTCGGGCGGACCATCGGGTTTGATGTTGGGAATCGGCGTCTTACTTTGCCGATCGGCGTTGATATAGGTCGCCGCCGACTGTCGATTTTCGAACACTCCATCGGGACCGACTCGGAGATACGGAAATCCGTCATAGTCGGCAATCGTGAGCTCAGGCCCGGAACGCCACTGAATTTGCAGACGGTTGCCCGCCTCTATCACCTTCGCCCGAAACGGTGCATTGGCCGGCGTGATCTTCAGGACGCGGGAGACATAATTCGATGCTGGAGTGTTGCTGGCCGAATGAGCTGACGCCGGACTCGCCGTGGACCACGAGACAACGACAAGAACGCCCAGAAGAGCAGCCAGGCGCCGCGCCAAGGCAGGCGTCATGAACACGGAAGCGGGGCGGGGCGGTCGGCCAGAAGCAAGGCCTTGCGCGTCGCTGTCTCGAAAGAGTGGACGGCTTCAGACAGTCCGGGCGCCAACGTCGACAAGTGTGACTCCACGACCATTTTGGAACGCTGGAAATCCCCGGCCGCAGCCCGATGGCTCACAAGCAGGACCGCGGCCAACGCATGAGCGGGGAGGTGCACGTCATTCCAGAACGTGTTCGATGCATTGAATTTCTCGCCCGCCGCGAGCTGTGCCTCCATCGTGCAGAGGCCGGGCATCACCTGATCAAGGTAGGTGCCGGGCACCTGATCATTGGACGCGGTTCGGTTTTGCGAGGTCCGCCAGAATCCGAACGCTCCACCCACGAGCAGTCCGACAATGGCCAATAGCGCGAGTCGTCGAACGGGGAACGTCACGCCACGATGTTGGCACGCTGGCGCCGATGAGGAGTTCGTCAGTATTCACGCCGGTAGCGTCTGTGCCTTATGACGAACCACCTGATCGTCCATCCGACCGTCTTGCAAGCCCTGGCCGAAGGTCGTCCCGTCGTTGCGCTGGAGTCCACCATTTCGTCCACGCTCGGTCTCCCCGTGCCCTTCAACCGAGAGGTGCTCGATCGGTGCGTTGGTGCCATCGAGGCGGGTGGTGGCGTCGCTGCGGTCACTGCAGTCATCGACGGCGTGGCCCGCGTCGGGATTGACCCCGCAGACATCGAGCGGGTGCTGACGGCCACTCGCAAATGCGCCGAGCGAGACCTCGCCGTGGCTATCGCCGAAGAATGGGACGTGGGCGTCACCACCGTTTCAGCCACCGTGGCTCTCGCGGCCGCGGCGGGCGTTCGGGTCTTTGCTACCGGCGGGATCGGGGGCGTTCACCGCGACGATCACCTCACTGGCGACGTGAGCGCCGATCTCGGAGCGATCGCCCGCCATCCGGTCATTGTCGTCACGGCCGGAGCGAAGGCGTTCCTCGACCTGGCGAAAACGGCCGAATTGCTTGACACCCTCAGCGTGCCGGTGCTGGGGTACCAAACCGATGAGTTTCCGGCGTTTTACAGCCGCACCAGCGGCATCGCCATTCATCGTCGTATTGATGACCTCGGCGTGGCTGCCCGAGTGCTCGACGCCCGCCTATCTCTGGGACTTCGGGGCGGAGTGATCGTGGCTAATCCGATTCCGCGCGAAGCCGAGATTGCCGCCGCGGAAATCGAATCGGCGCTACGCGAAGCGCTCGCCGCCGCAGTCACCGAACGAGTCACCGGGGCCGCCCTCACTCCGTTTGTGCTCGGACGAATTGCCGAGGTGACGGGCGGACGGAGCATTCCTGCCAACCTGGCGCTGGCCGAGAACAACGCCATCGTGGCCACACAAATCGCCCGTACGCTGTAGTAACGAAGTGGCCCCGTGCACAAAATCGCCCGCCGTACCCGTTCGCTAACGGATGGTGACCGGCGTGCCGTTCGGGACCGCTGACGGAAGCCAACGAGCGGTGGCGATGGTGACGCGCACGCAACCGTGTGAGGCGGGATAACGCGGTACCGAGCCTGAGCCGTGTATCGCGAACCCGCCGGTGAAATACAACGGGTTGTACATCCGGCCGAGCGCACCGGTACGCCAGCCATTAACCCGCCGACCGATCCGATATGCCCCCCGGGGAGTGTGAGCGACGCCGCAACGACCCTTTTCGCAATAGCGGCGGCCCGAGCCGGTGGACACATTCACGACCCGCCAGACGTCTCCCCCGCGCCGGATCGTCATCTTCTGACGAGCAATGCTCACTTCGATGGTCACCGTGCCACGGGCGTTGGGGTTGGTCACCACGCCACCCGTCTTGACCGGTTTCTTTGTCGTCGGCGGGGCGACGGTGGTGGCGATCGTGGTTACTGGGGCGACCGTGGTGGGCGGAACCGTTGTCGTTGCTTCGCTCGTCGGCGGCGTGGTCGTTGTCGGTGCGGTCGTAGTTGGAGCCTCGGTTGTCGGCACCGCTGTCGTCGGCACCGCTGTCGTCGGGGCCGCCGTCGACGGCGGAATCACAATTGGTGGAATCGACGCACTATCGGTTTGCGCCCATGCGACCCCCTCGAGGCCAGCGCCGAGAAGAAGGCCGGCCACCGCTATAACGCTAAGTGTCCGTAGCAACGAGCGGGAAGGAGAGAACGTTCGCACTGGACGATAATAAGCGCGCTTTTCCAATGATCGGCGGAGCCCGCCCGAGCCATCAAGTTTACGTCGGAAAGCGCCCGCGTGCAACACTGACTTCGTGCCGGGAACTGTTGCCGAGGGGCTGGGCGAACACGACGAAAGACTCCGGCCGTTTCGCAATCTTAAGGACGTACAACAGCGGGCGGAAGGAACGTTCATTGTCGAAAGTGAACGCGTGCTTGAACGGGCCGTCGGTCTTGGCTTGACGGTCAATGCCGTGCTCGTGACGCCGGGACGCTACCGACGGCTGGCCAGTCTGGTGGAGCGAATCGATGGCGACGTCCTCGTGGCTGAGCCTGAGATCGTCGATGCGGTTGTTGGTTTTCCCCTCCATCGAGGCGTCATTGCGCTTGCTCGGCGACCGCCCCTAATTGCCCCGCTCGCCCTGCTGGGTGAGGCGCAGCGAGTGATCGTGCTCGAAGACGTGGTGGACCCTGACAACGTGGGCGCGGTGTTTCGGCACGCGGCAGCGTTTGACGCTGATGCCATCTTGTTGTCTGCGCATGCCGGTGATCCGCTCTATCGCAAGGCCGTCCGGACTTCGATGGGATGGGTCCTCGATGTGCCTTGGACGAGACTCGGCTCGTCGGCTGAACTTGTCCCCACTCTTCGGCGATCGGGTTTCACGACGTTGGCGTTGACGCCATCGGGCGATGTCGACATCCGTGACCCCCGGCTGGTTGTCGTCCGGCCCAATCGAATTGCCATCGTGCTCGGAGCCGAATCCGACGGATTGCGGGTCGACACGTTGGCGCAATGCGACCATCGCGTCCGGGTAGCCATTTCGCCGCACGTTGATTCCCTCAACATCGCGACCACAGCGGCGATCGCCGTGTTCGAACTCTTCCGTTAGCCGGATTCGCTATGTCCAGAGAACATACGTGCACATACGTTCTGCACGCATATCTTCTCAGTCTTCGAACTCCAACCTCGAACGAGGGCGATGTGACGATGCCCGCGCGCTGGCGAGTTCGGCCGCCATTCCCTGACGCATCGAAGCGATGTCACTAGCAACAGTCAGGAGCCGGAACCCCTGATCCATGCGCTTCTCGGCTACTCCGCCCACACAGTGCGCCCCGGCGACCACCCCCGCCCGATTGCACACCTCGACAATTCGGGCCAGCGCGGCGTCGAATGCCGCCACACCGTCGTTGTTTCTCGGAGGGAGTCCAAGGGTGAGCGACAGGTCGGCCGGACCCACGTAGATGGCGTCCACACCGGGGACAGCAACGATCTCCTCAATATTTCTGACTGCGTCAGCCGTCTCGATCATCGGAATAACGGCGATGTGTTCCGATGCCCATCCGACGTAGTCGAGGTGGCGGAGCCCAACCACCGTTGGTCCGTAGCTACGAGACCCGGCGGGCGCGTACCGACACGCCTCGACCACAGCTTCTGCCTGTGCTGCGGTATTCACCATCGGCACGATCACTCCTTGCGCCCCGCCATCGAGCATCCGCCCAATGATGCCCGGCTCATTCCAGGGCACTCGCGCAATCGGCACTGAGCCGCCCAGCTCGATGGCTTGAAACATCGGCACGCTGACGGCGTAATCGATCGCCCCGTGTTGGGTATCGACGCAGACGAAATCGAAGCCAGCGTGGGCCGCTCCTTCCGCCGACACCGACGAAGCGATCGACAACCAGGCCCCGATGGTTACGCGGGAATCGTTCCATTGCGATCGAAGGCTCGGCATGCGCCCTTCCTAGTACACGGGCGATTCGTTCAGCGTTCTTGACCCCCGGGAAGCGCCCGGATGAACCTGCGTTAATCCGGCGTGCGACGTTTCGCCCTTCTGGCGCCGAGCCGGTACCGTCGGTGCATGCTGTTGCGTTCGTTGTCGATCAGTCCCTCCGATCTCACCGCCGGGGCGGGGTGGGAGGCAAAACCCGAAGGCCTGTGCCGAGGCGAGATTTGTGTCCCCGCTCCCAACGCAATGAGTCCCGACGGCTCCCTCGACGTTGCGGCCGTGGCCGAACGGTTAGCCATGCCCCTCGTTCACGATGAGGCCACGAACACGTGGGCCCTCGGCCCTTCGACCCTCGGGGGGCGAGCGCTGGCCACCGCCGTTGTTCCCGCCCTTTCGTTGAGCACGTTCGACGGCACACCGTTCGACTTCTCGACGCTCCTCGGTCGCAAGGTCGTTCTCGCCGCCTGGGCGAGTTGGTGAGGCTGTCGCACTGATCTGCCCGTGTGGCAGTCCCTATATGAAGAACTCAGTCCTCTCGGCGTCACCGTAGTGACGGTGGCGATGGACTCCGAGGCGCCGATGGCCCAGCCGTGGGTTGACCAGGCCTCACCCACCCATCCGACGTTGATCGACAAGTCGCACAGTCTCGGTGGCACGCTCGGCTTTGTGAACGTGCCAATGGCGGCGTGGATCAACGAAGAAGGCGTACTCGTACGTCCAGCTGAATCAGCGAGGATCGTGCCCAGCGCCCTCGCTGGAGCGAAACTGCCGGACGGTTTGCCGCCCCGAATCGCCGCTCGGTTCGAACTGTTCAAAGACGTTGACCCCAACGCTCACCTGCCCTACCTCGCGGCCCTGCGAGATTGGGCGGCCAACGGTGCGTTGAGCCCGTTTGCTCTCTCGTCGGACGAAGTCGTGCAGCGGTCCCAGCCCCGTAGCTCCGACGAAGCCCGCGCCGCCGCCTGCTTCGAGTTAGGTGAACATCTCCGAGAGACTGTCGGAGTCGAGGCCGCCGCGCCCTGGTGGCGTGAGGCGCATAACCTCCACCCGACGAACTGGACGTATAAGCGCCAGGCCTGGACCTTGGAGTCCACCGTTCCTGGACAACCGTCGGACCTCATACAGGAGCCATCGGAACGGTACGAGGGCAACTGGCTCGACGACGTGGTGGCCCAGGGCGGCCTGGCCCACTACACGCCGAGCTTCACCGGCGTCTGAGGCTCAGGACGACGAAACGATCAAATCCAGCCACGCCACAAACGTCGCCGTTACCTCCTCGGTCCAGGTGTGACCACCGCGGTGGATCAATAGCTCGTGATTGAGGCCAGCACGCTTCGCCTGGCGGGCCAGTGATTCGGCATGGAATACGTCGACCGCAGCATCGGCCTCACCGTGGGCCACAAACAGCTGCGCCGACGTTGGCCCGACGCGGGTGTCGTCGGGAAGGAATCCCCCGACGCAACCCACGCCAAACACGGTCGAGATGCCAGCAAATGCTACGGCGAGAGCGAGCGCGCCACCCTGCGAAAATCCGGCAACGACGACCGGTTCATCACCGAGCCGGGGAGTGAGCCAGTCCAGGGCGGCAGCCGGAGTGCCATACCTTTCGTCGCCGTCGTTCCACCATGCCCAGCGACCTGACGCCAGACGCACGGGGCCGGTCAACAGACGCACGGACACGCCGGGCATGTGGTGGCGCACGGCATCAGCGATCCCGAACAGGTTGGCCGGAGCGCCATCAAAACCGTGCAGCAGAACAAGTTCCATGAGTTCACCAGCCTCGCGCCGCTAGCGTGATCCACCGTGTCCCAGGAGGCTTCCACCAATTCGTCAACGCCAACGCCAACGTCGGCGCCCACGATGAGCCCGGAAACGCTGGCGGTAACGGCCGGGCGCACCGACGCCGGCGGCGCTCTCGCTCCGGCGATTTGGCCGTCGACCACCTTCGAGATCGGCAACCCGCTTAAGGCGGCGCGCATCGCCAGCAAACCGAGGGTCGCCAAGTTCTACGCCCGGCATGGCAACCCGAGCGTTCGGGCGTTCGAAGACGCCATGGCGGAAATGGAGGGCACCGACGGCGCCCTCGCCTTCGCCTCGGGCATGGGCGCGTTGAGCTGCGCCATTTTGGCCTTCTGCCCCACCGGCTCCCATGTGGTGGCGCAAAAACAGATGTACGGGGGCACCGTGCAGTACCTCGGCCTCGTGGCGGCCCGCCTCGGCATCACCTTCACTCTTGTCGACGTCCACACTCCGGGGGCCTTCGCCTCCGCCGTGGCCGCCAACCCCAAGACGACTCTGGTCTTGGCCGAGACCCCGGCCAACCCCAATCTCGATCTCGTGGACCTCGACGAGCTCGCCGCCATTACCGGGCCCATCAAGCTGGTGGACGCCACGTTCGCCACCCCCGTTGGTCAGCACACCTATCGTCCCGGGATCGATATGGTCATGCATTCGGCCACCAAAGCCATCGCCGGCCACAACGATGCCTGCCTCGGGGTGATCAGTGGTGAGACCGAGGTGGTCGATTGGCTCTGGGGATACAACATCATGCTCGGTGCCGTAGCTTCGCCCTTCGACGCCACTAACGCCCTACGCGGGCTTCGCACATTGGGCGTCCGCTTCCACCAGCAGTCGGTTAGCGCGCTGACCATTGGGCAAGAGCTGGAAAAACACCCGAGTGTCAACTGGGTCCGCCACCCCGGTCTCACCTCGCATCCACAACACGCGTTGGCCGTCCGTCAGATGCGACGCTTCGGTGGGGTGTTGACCTTCGATCTCGTTGGTGGCCTTGAGAGTGCCGCGGCGTTTATGGACCGAGCGAAGCTCGCCACCGTGGCCACGTCGCTCGGTGGTCCGGAAACCTTGCTGACCCATCCGGCCACGACGTCGCACGCGGGAATGGGCCCGGAAGAATTGGCCGAGATCGGAATCTCGCAGGGCACGTTGCGTATTTCCTGCGGGCTCGAAGACACCGACGATCTCCTCCGCGACCTCGTCGCTGCGCTCCCCACTAGCCCACCGACTGAGTGACACGGTCAGGCCAGCGGCACCTGTTCGTCGACTACCTGAGCATGTAACTCTGCCGCCACTTGCACCGTTGCCTCCGCCGTCATACCGACCCACCACTGCGGTTCCCCGTGTCGGGGATACGACGCCACAGTCGGTCCCTCGGCGCACGCTCCAAGACAACCGGTGGCCGAACATCGAACTGATCCGGGGGACTTGTAATACGCCAACTGGTCTCGTTCGAGCGCCGCCCACACCTTCGAGAACATCTCGCCACTGCCCCGGGCCGTGCAATTCGGACCGATACAGACCAACAGGTGGGGCGTGGTGGCCACGGCATCATGACGTCGGCGTCCGGCAGGCACGACTCCCCACGCTAGTTGCTGGCTCGCGCAACCTCCGGAGCGGTACTCAAACCACGAGGTTTGCCGAACTTCCGGCGCCGTCCTACCTCGACTTAACGGCCTCGAACTAGGTTTGCCGCCCGTGATCGTTGTCTGCGGTGAGGCCCTCATTGATCTGACGTCGTCGAGGACGGAACCCGGTCGCTTCGATGCCCACCCCGGAGGCGGACCGTGCAACACCGCCGTGGGCCTGGGTCGTATCGGCGTTCCCACCGGGTTTCTCGGCCGTCTGTCCCTCGACCAGTTCGGCATTGCCCTACGCAACCATTTGGCGGTTGCCACGGTCGACGTTTCGCGCGTCGTCGGCACCACCGATCCGACCACCCTCGCCGTGGCTCACATCGACTCCGGCGGTGGGGCGTCGTACTCGTTCTATGCCATCGGTACCGCTGACCCCGGCCTCACCGAAGCAATGCTCCCGGCTCTCAGCGACGACGTTGTGGGCCTTCATATGGGTACCTGCGCTCTCGCTTTCGAACCGAGTGGCTCGACCCTCGAGACCCTGTTCCTTCGTGAACGTACGATCGGGAAACGGTTCCTCGCTCTGGATCCGAATGTGCGCTTGGGGGTTGTTTCAGATGTCGACGTTTACCGGGCGCGAGTCGAACGAATGATCAGTGCTGCCGACCTGGTGAAGGTTTCCGACGCCGACATCGAGGCCCTCTGGCCGGGCGATGACATCGTCCGACGAGTTGCTCGTCTCGCCGCCTCCGGCCCGGGTGTGATTGTTCTCACCCGAGGCGGCGACGAGCTCACGGCGTTTCGCCACGACGGTTCCTCGGTGACCGTTCCGGCGGCGCCAGTTGAGGTCGTGGACACCATCGGGGCCGGTGATACCGCCAACGCGGCGATGCTTTCGTGGCTCTCACGGGTTAACGCGTTGACCCGCCAGGCGCTCGACGCGCTTTCCTCAGATCAGGTCTCGGACATGCTGCGCTTTGCCGCCACCGCGGC
>JAYVSS010000265.1:0-15267 GCA_043775075.1 Acidimicrobiia bacterium | reverse complement strand
CGCTCCGCGTCTCGCATTTCCTCGAGCAGCACGCGTGGGCTTTCGGGGGCACCGGCGAGCGTGTAGAACCCCAGTTCAGGGCGGACGAGCAGAAGGGTTTCGTCGGTCACGTGGTCACCCTACCGAGGTCCGCCGGGGAGCACGATGGCGAAAGCCGCGAATGGTTTCGCTCGTTGGACGACAAGCCGACCACCTTCAGCCTCAATCAACGAGCGGGCCAGGTTCAGCCCAATACCCAGTCCCCCGGTATCAGCCGTTCTCTGCGAACCGCGAGCGAACAGAGCTTCGCCGGTCACCTCCAAGCCCGGTCCCTCGTCACTCACGACCAACGTGGCCCCGCCCGGACTTTCATAGGCCTCAACGGTGACCGTGCCACGACCGTGACGAATGGCGTTTTCGAAGAGCACGTCGAGGGCTTGGTCGACGGCCGTCGTCCTGGACGCGGCCCTCAACTCTGGAGCAAGGGAAAGAGCACATGTTCTTCCTTCGCGCTTCAAAGCTGGAATCCACCGCTGTGAGGCCCGACGCGCCGCAGCCACGATGTCGGTTCCGCCTGCGGACGCCGTGGCACTCTGCCGAGCGAGTTCGAGCAAACCATGAATGGTCGCCTCCATCCGGTCGACCTCGCCAAGCGCCTCGGTCAGCGCAATACCCGGTTGCTCCCTTGGGCCTTCGAGTTCATTTTCCAAGATGAGCCGGAGACCGGTGAGAGGGGTACGGAGTTGATGCGACACATCGGCGCTAAGTTGGCGCTCTCGACGCAGGGTGCGTTCCAGCCGTTCGGCGGTGACCCGAAGGGCGTCCGTCACGTCGTCGAGTTCAGCGATTCCGGACGGATCATGGGCAATGGAGAAGCCACCGTCGCCCAACGAAACGGCGGCAGCGCGTACCCGCCTCACCCGCTGGGCGATTCGGTCGGCCAGGATGCGACCAACAACAATTGCCACCGCTAGGACCAGCGCGGCGAAGGCGAGGATGAATAGGCACGCCCGCAACACGCGCGCATCCGAGGATGCGAGCGAGCGTTCGGCTCGCAGCGCGCCGACAATAACTTCGTTCGCGGTGATCGGAACCGAGGCGACCAAACGCTCATTCACTTCTCCGCTCACCATGGTCGAGTTAAGCGCGCTTATGACGAAGCGATCACCGCCGAGAGGCCCCTTCCCCGCAATTCGGCGCCCGGCGGAGTCGTAGAGGGAGAAGATCGTCGATGCCGATTCGGGCAGCTCCGGAACGTCGGAGTCGCGGAACGCCGTGAGCGAGACCGAACCTGCCGCAACGATGGCTTCTCGTTCAAGCGAAAGGGTTTCGCCGCGCGCTTCACTTCGAGCCAACACCACGGCAAGCGGAACACCGAAGAGCAACAGGGCAAGCGCTGTCGTGGCCAAAATGGCCGCCAGGATGCGCCGCCTCATGCCGGTTTGACCTTCACCTCGTATCGGTAGCCGATCGCTCGCAGTGCAGTGATCCTGCTGCGGTCACCGGCCTTCTCCCCGAGTCGCCGTCGCAATGAGGCTATGTGTACATCGAGAGTCTTCGTGGAACCGAACCAGTGTTCGTCCCACACATCAGCCATTAGACGTTCACGGGTCATGACGGTTCCGGCGTTCGCCATCAACGCCACGAGCAGATCGAACTCCTTGGCGCGAATTGATAGCTCCGCATCGTTCAGCCAGACTCGGCGAGCGGCAAGGTCGACGCGGACGTCGTCCACACAAAGCGTTGTCGGTTTCGCGTCTTCGACGGCTGCTGGCCGCCGCAGCTGCACGCGGATTCGGGCAATCAGTTCGGCCAACCGCAACGGCTTGGCGAGATAGTCAACGGCCCCTGCGTCTAACCCCACGACAACGTCGATCTCCTCCGATCGGGCCGTCAACATGACGATGGGCAGCACGGTGTCGAAGGCCCGAATGGCTCGACACACATCGATGCCATCCATATCGGGTAAGCCAAGGTCGAGAAGGACGAGATCGACGTCCGGGATACTCGCCAGTCGGTCGAGCGCCGCCTGTCCTGATCCGACTCGTTCGGTGACATAGCCATTCGCGGTGAGCGCTCGACACAACCCGGTGGCGATCGAGTCGTCGTCCTCAACGACCAGAATTCGCTCGTTGTCAATGGGTGGCATCAACGAGACAGTAGGGCACCGCCGCTCGTCAATCATCGGCGGAACAGAAGTTTCAC
This sequence comes from Acidimicrobiia bacterium, assembly GCA_043775075.1. Taxonomy (GTDB): domain Bacteria; phylum Actinomycetota; class Acidimicrobiia; order Acidimicrobiales; family JANYDT01; genus JANLQX01. Next base: position 13,083 of record JAYVSS010000265.1, on the reverse strand, counting down.
CATGCGCTAACCGTGTGGAGCATGACGCCTTGGTGACCACTTCGTATGTTCACTTCATGTCTTCATACAACCAGCACCGTCGTCGCCGTGTGTGGCCCGCCGCCCTCACTCTCGCTTGTCTGTGTGGTCTCGCCGCCTCCCCCGCCGGAGCAACGACGAAGCTCAGACTTAAAGCAACGAAAGCCCCGATCGCCCGTCCTAAATCCAGCAAGGCCCCCCCTGCAGAAGTCAGCCCGGCCGGAGACATTCCAGACAACCAGGCCTTCGTGCCCTTCTCGCCGAAATCGGGCCGCTACACCGTGACCGTGCCCGAAGGATGGGCCCGCACCGAAATCGGGCCGGCGACGAGCTTCACGGACAAGCTCAATACGATTCGCATGGAGGCATCAATAGCGCCCGCCGCACCATCGACGGCGACCTCTTTGGCAGACGAACTTCCAATCCTCAAGCTCGACGCACAACACGTGAGCGCAGCAAAGTCCTCCAAGGTAACCCGCAAGGCGGGCCCGGCCATCCTTCTCGCCTATCAGCGCGACGGCGCACCGAACCCCGTGACTGGCAAGGTGGTCCGTGAGGCGGTTGAGCGCTACGAGTTTTGGCGCAAGGGCACGCAGGTCAGTCTCACGTTGTCGGGCCCGGTGGGGGCGGACAACGTCGATCCCTGGCGAATTGTCAGTGACTCCTTCACATGGCGATGAAAATGACGACCATTACGACCGCGACGACCTCGATGTCATCGATGACATCGATGATCAATTGGCCGAATTCGGCGGTGTTGCACGCTGACCGCCTTTACCGGTTCTTTCACGCGGGTGCCGATGAGACCTTGGCGCTGCGCGGTGTCTCACTGAGCGTTGACGCTGGTGAAGTTGTCGCCATCACCGGACCATCGGGCTCCGGGAAGTCAACGCTGCTGGCCTGCCTCGCCGGGCTCGATGAGCCCGATGGCGGGATGGTCACCGTGAGCGGCGAGCAGCTGTCTCGACGCCCCGAAGCGGAGAGGGCGCAGACCCGCGCGCGCCACATCGGAATGGTGTTTCAGTCGAACAACCTCATCGGTCACCTCAGCGTGGCCGCCAACGTGACCTTCGCCCAGCGACTTATCGGATCACCAGATGCTTCTCGGGTCGCGTCGTTACTGAGCGAACTTGGCATCGCGCACCGTAGCAATGCCAGACCTTCACAACTCTCCGGAGGCGAAGTGGCCCGAGCGGGTCTGGCCGTCGCCCTGGCCAACGGACCGTCACTCATACTCGCCGACGAGCCAACCGGTGAATTGGACTCATCGTCGGCATCGATGGTGATTGATTTGTTGCTTGACCGGGCGATCGCCGGAGCGGCCGTCGTAATCGTGACCCACAGTCCCCAGGTGGCCAAAGTGGCGTCACGCGAGATACGCCTTCGCGACGGCGTCATCGTGACGGATGAACAAGGTGTGCTTACGAAGATCGGCGGAAACCGATGAACGCCAACGAACCATTCGTTGTGGCGACGGCCGTGTCGAAAGAGTACGGCTTGGGCGCGGCGAAGGTCATAGCGGTGCACGACGCAACGTGCGAGGTGTTCGCCGGCCAACAAATCGCCCTCGTCGGGCCGTCAGGTTCGGGCAAGTCCAGCTTGCTGAACCTGCTCGCCGGGCTCGAAACGCCTACGTCGGGGACGGTCACATGGCCGGCCCTCGGTCCCCGGGATGCACTGCGACCGCAACTCGTCGCCGTCGTATTCCAAACGCCATCGCTCATGGCACCGCTCGACGTATTGCAAAACGTTGCCCTCCCGCTACTCCTGGGTGGACACTCTGAATCGTCGGCTCGGGCCAGGGCGATTGCGGCCCTCGAACGACTCGATCTGGGCGCCCTGACGGCGAAGCTTCCGGAGGAACTGTCGGGAGGCCAGGCCCAGCGTGTTGCTGCGGCCCGGGCGTTGGCGACGGAGGCACGGATCATCTTCGCCGACGAGCCAACCGGACAGCTGGACGAAGAGACGGCCGAAAGCGTGATTGGACTCTTCTTGCGGGCGTCGCAAGAGTCGGGAGCCGCTCTCGTGGTGAGCACCCACGACGAGCGGGTGGCAAGTCGCCTCGCTATCCGGTGGGACATGGTGGACGGCCAGCTTCGAATCAACAACAACGTGCCCACTTCGAGGGGACATTGATAGGCATGCTTACCATCTTATGGATCAGCGGTCTCGTTCGGTATCGACGAGCCCGCCTCGTGGTCGCCACGATCGGAGTGGCCATCGCGGTTGGTCTCCTTGCCACTATCGGAATTTTTCTTTCTACGTCGAAGTCGACAATGACCAACCGGGCGGCATCGAGCGTGAGCACGGACTGGCAAATCGCCGTGCAGCCAAACACCGAACCGTCGGTGGTGCGTACGGCCCTGCAGAAGGACAGGGTCGTGAAAGGCACGACCGAGGTCAACTTCGGGTCCACCACCGGCTTCGAACTCTCCAAGGATGGCACCGTGCAGACAACGGGGCCCGGCGTCGTGCTCGGCCTACCAGCGAGTTACCGTTCCACTTTCTCATCGTCGATCAGGACGCTCGCCGGAGCAGGTACCGGAGTGTTGTTGGCCCAACAAACCGCAGCAAATCTTCGAGCAACGGTCGGCGACACCATCATGATCGGCCGGGCTGAACTTCCGTCTGTACGTGTACATATTGATGGCATTGTCGACCTACCTTCGGCTGATTCTTTCTTTCAGACCGTAGGTGCGCCACCGAACGCGCAAGCCACCGCCCCACCCGACAACGTGTTGATCGTGAGCCCCCCAGCGTGGCGCGCGATGTTCGATCCGCTCGGCGCATCCCGTCCGGATCTTGTTCGCACGCAGTTCCATTCGGACTACGTCGCACCGCTCCCGGCCGATCCATCGGCAGCGTTTCGACAGGTCACCGCCGATGCCCAGAACCTCGAACTGCGCCTGCAGGGCGGCGGCCTCGTCGGAAACAACCTAGGCGCAGAGCTGGGGAAAGCAAGAGCTGACTCTCTCTACGCCCAGGTCCTCTTCCTCTTTCTTGGTATGCCGGGGGCGGTCCTCGCCGGTCTTCTCACGGCCACCGTTGCCGCCTCCGGGGCCGACCGACGGCGACGGGATCAAGCGCTGCTTCGAGCGAGAGGCGCAACCATTCGGCAACTCGTCACCCTCGGCTCCGCAGAGGCCGCGTTCGTCGCGATCATCGGTGCTGCCGGAGGACTTGGACTGGCGCTCTTCATCGGCGCAGTGCGGTTTCACTCGGCGACGTTCGGTGCAAGTTCGACGACGCTGTTCATCTGGTCAGTGGTCGCGATGATCACCGGCGCATTGATCACCGGGGTTTCGATGGCCTGGCCCACGTATCGCGACGCCAAGGAGGTCACGGTCAGCGCCGCCCGCCGCCCGATCGGACGAGGACGACCCCCGCGGTGGCTTAGATGGAAGGTCGATGGGCTCGTTGTTCTCGGTGCCGCCGTGACGTTTTGGGCCACGAGTCGCAACGGATTCAAGCTGGTGTTGGCGGTCGAGGGTGTCCCCCAGATCAGCGTCAACTACTGGGCCTTCGCCGGACCAGCGTTGGCGTGGGGGGGTGCGGGCATGGTGTTGTGGCGGGTCTCCAACGCCCTGCTGGCGACGGGTCGTCGCGGCCTTCCTCGGTGGGTGAAACCGATCTCCGGAAACCTTTCGAGCACTGTCTCCTCGGCGATGCGCCGCCAGGCGCCCCTGCTCTCACGCAGCCTCGTGCTCACAGCGCTGACGGTGGCGTTTGCCGCCTCAACTTCGGTGTTTAACGCCACCTACAAGCACCAGGCCGAGGTCGACGCGGTGTTGAGCAATGGGGCGATGGTGTCCGTCGTTGAGTCTCCCGGAGTCATCGCCAACCCATCGCAACAGTCGGCCCTCGCCGCCGTACCGGGGGTGCGTTCAGTCACCGCCCTCCAGCATCGGTTTGCCTACGTCGGTGCGGACCTTCAAGATCTCTACGGCGTCGATCCAACGACCATCGTCCGAGCAACAAAGTTGCAGGATGCGTACTTCGCCGGAGGCAGCGCAAAGGCGCTGATGGCCAAGCTAGCGACAAAGCGCGACGGAATTTTGGTCAGTGATGAGACAGTCAAGGATTTTCAGCTGAACCCCGGGGACACCCTGCGGCTACGCCTCCAGAATGGGAAGACGAAACAGTATGTCCCCGTATCATTTACCTACGTCGGCATAGCAAAAGAATTCCCGTCGGCGCCATCAGACAGCTTTCTTGTTGCCAACGCTTCGTATGTGGCGGAGGCTACCGGGACCGCAGCCGTCGGTACCTTTCTGATTGATACCGCGTCGAGCGACTCAACGACGGTGGCGGCTCGAGTGCAACGGCTCGTCGGAACGGATGCGATGGTCAACGATGTGGCGTCGGATCGCCGCAAAATCGGGAACAGCCTGACTGCCGTTGAGTTGAAAGGACTGACCAAAGTGGAGTTGGGCTTTGCGCTGGTGTTGGCCGCGGCGGCCAGCGGGCTCGTCATCTGGATCGGCCTCAGCGAACGGCGACGAATGTTCGCCATCGCTTCAGCATTAGGCGCGAGACCCCGTCAATTGGGCAGTTTCGTGTGGTCTGAGGCCGCATACGTAACCGTCGTCGGCGCGTTACTCGGTGCGCTTACCGGTTGGGTTATCACCGAAATGATCGTGAAGGTTTTGACCGGAGTCTTTGATCCACCACCATCGGCGCTGACCGTGCCGTGGGGCTACCTCGGAGGCGTAGCCACCGTGTCGGCGCTAGCGGTTCTCCTGGCGGCCACCAGCGCGCTTCGGTCGACCCGTCGCCCCGCCGTGGAACTCCTCCGAGATTTGTGATGGGTCAGCGTGCGCGGATTTCCCGGACAATCTGCGGCGCACCGCTCGCCGTTCCCCGGCCAGCAAACCGAGACTGACGAGCGCCGCAATCGCATGTTGGCGGTCTGCTAGTTCACGCGACCAGACAAGTGACACGAGGAGCGCAATCGCCAACAACGTGGCCAGAATCCGGCGCAGCCACGTGCGGGTTGTGGAAGCGATCAGCAACACGACCACGCCAATCGAACCAGACGAAGCTCCACCGTCGCGCTCGTGGATCACCGATGTCCACGCCCATCCCCGAAGTTCGAGCGCGCGCAGGACGAAGAGGATCACGAGGGTACTGAGCACATCTGTCAGAACGAACGTCACCATCGTCCGTTTGGTACCAAACCGGTGCTCGGAAATAACGAACAACGCCAGGACAACGAGGAGCGAGAAGCCGAGATCACCCGCTGGTTGGACATACGGCGACGTGAAGATTCGGTACCACTGCCCGGGAAAACGCAGGTCATCCCAACGCAGACCGAACACCTGGAGTAGACGATTCGAGCGCGCCTCCGAACCGCGCGAATACAGCGCACCGGAGCCCAACGCGAGGAGCACGAGCGGGGCGAAGAGAAAGAGGCGGCGCGGCCTCCGCCCGGGCCCGGCGCCGACTGTCCGCACGGCACCCATCACCGGCGATCGGTTCGGAGAAAATACGCACCGAGAGCCCAACCGGTGAGCGCCGCCAAACCGTGTTGGACGTCGAAGAGCTGCGGCCTTAGGGCCAGAAGGCCAACAACCTCAAGCGCGATCATCGCCCCAAGAATTCGGCGGGTACATTGCGTCCGAATCGTCAACACGGCCGCTGCGGCGAGCGCGTGAACGGCCGATGACGTTCCCCCATCGCGAGCGACCGCCTCGAGCATGGCCCACGGTCGGCCGGCGGCGGCGAACAGTCGTAGCCCGCACAACACCGAGACCGTGCTTACCCAATCACCGAGAAACAGCACGATCGTGGCGCGCGGCGATCCCAGCCGCCACTCAGCAATCGGAATCACCACCAGCAGCAAACCGATCGTCCCTCGCACCCCTGGCTGGGTTTGAATGAAGATTGCTGTCGGAAGTCGATACAGACGAAGCGACACGAGGTCGCTCCAACCGAATCCAAACGTTCGTTTGAGATCGGCGAGTCGCCGGGGCTTCCCAGTCGTCCACAGTCCGAGCCCGAGAACGACGATGACAACACAGATGCTCAGGGGATACCGAGCGACCCGCCGAGGCCACGTCACATGAGCCGTTTTGCCGATAGGCGCAAGGCAGACCGTGGACGGGCTCACCATGTTGTCACGAGGCGGCTTCAAGAATCCCACTGCGCGCCTCGTCAAACGGCGTACCTGAAAGAGGCGGAAGACCGAACCGCAGGAGGAGAGGCGCATTCGACCGAAGTTCACCAACCCGAGCTACCGCATACCCGACTCGAATGAGCGAGAGTTCCGATGGATACATCAGATATCGCGGCTCCCAACGCGGGCGCCATTTCTCCTTGTAGGTGCGCAGACCGCTGAAGTTGAACGATTTCGAGTCCCGCTCCGATATAGCCCGAAGTGTCCGAGCCCCGACGCCGGGCCCTTCAATATTCATCAATGGCGCGAGACCGAGGTTCATTCCGGTGCGACCTTCACCACGAAACCGTTCGGCCAAAGCGACGAGAAGAAGGTCCATGACCCCGTTCGGCGAGTCAGGACGCCGGCGCATCAGATCGAAATTTCCGTCGTCGCCGACGTAGGAAGGCACCACGTTGACAAATGCCTCGATCCGTTCCGCCGACCGCGCCACCAGAATCACCGTGCGCTCAATCTCGTCCTCATCGAAGCTTCCGAGCGAGAACGTACGTTCTCGATGTCCGCTGTCGGCCATCCAGGCGTTCGACACGATCCGTAGCTCGTGCATGACCGCGTCGGTGATTGGATGGGCCAGCTCTTCGACCACGATCCCGTCGGTGCCGAGTTTGCGGAGTTGATTGCGCAAACGTTTGAAGTGTGATCCTTCAAGGGTGAAATCGTTGAGGTCGATCACCGCTTCCTCGCCAATCTTCAACGAGTTCATCCCGACGGACTCAAGAACCCGTGCGCCAGCGGGTGTTACCTGATGAAAGGCCGGAGTCCAGCCGTTCTGGTCACAGCGGGCCACGAATGCCAACGCCGCGCTGCGCAGCGAGGCCGTCGGACCGATCGGCTCGCCGAGCGCAACGGCCACAGCGCCAACGCGGCGGTACCCGACGAATGCCGTCCTGTCTGATGAGAAGACGTAGGACTTATCGGCCAGAAGTTGAAAATGGGCAAGACCAGTCTGCCCGTGCTTTTCCAAAATACCGGTCACCCGGGCAGTATCTTCACGACGTTGACGAACACGATCGAACACCGGACGAACCAACATCGTGATGCCAATAACGAAAACCGCAGCAGCCAGCACGCGCACCGAATCGATGAACCAGCTGGCATGTCGCGTCAACGGTTTCAGCGTGGTGGAGGGCAGCACGAACAGCAGCCGCATGGCATTGTCCACGGCTCGCCACAAGGTCGAGGCCTCACCGATCTCGGTGTCCATGAAATAGAGGCCGATCGTTCCGTAGGCAAGGACGACGGCGCCTCCACCGAGCAACCACTGCAAACCTGCACGCGTTCCTCCGGCGTCGGTGGTGGCGCGAAACGCGTCTCGGAACGCAATCAAGGGGACAACGGCGATGATTGCAGCGATGGTGCCGAGCAGCTCACCATGTCCGATCGGCAAGAGCAGGGCGCTGGCGACCGCCGACACGAGAGCAAGACGCCACGCCCGCACCGATCCGCGTGACAAGCCACGCCCGGCCACGAGCAGAGCAAGTCCGCAGGCCAACACGAGATACCGAGAGCCCCGCAACGCTCCCGATCGCGGATCGAGAAATGCCGTGCCCGCATCGATAAGTGGCCGGCGAGTGGCCGCCAGCCACAATTGAATGAAAGCCAAACTCCCCACGATGGCGGCAACCCCGCGTCTGGTCACGAGGCGGCTGGGAGGTACCTCGACCTCATGGAGGTCGGCCCCGTGCTCGCCATGCGGAAGCCGAACCAACAAGCCGATACCGGCGGGGAGCCATGTTTCAAGTACGCGCTGCGTCACCGCTATCGCCGCTGCGGTGGGGGCGTCGATACCCGAGCCCACCAAGATCGCGGCCAGTGACAACTCGGCAAACCCGAGACCGCCCGGAAGGATGCTGACCATCGAGAACAACATGGACACGGCATAGGCGCTCATCGCCACGGACAACCGAGCGGGCTCGCCAAACGCGCGAAGCACCACGAGCAGCGTGACCACGCCGGCCACGTCGACAAGCAACGCCCAACCGAGTGCCGGGAGAAGCGAAAGTGGGTTCGACCGCACCTGCGCCACTGCTTCGAACATCTCATCCGCCGCGCCGTGATCCTCCACGTAGGGGCGACGGCGCACGCGAGCGATGGCGTGAAGCGGCACCGCGTGCAGTCGACGAACCGCCTGGCGGCTGCGAGATGCCGCAAACAGAGCGGAGAAAACGGTGAGCAAATACAGGCCAAGCACGACACTTGCGGCGACAACGGCTCCCTGCAGGCGGTGCTCGCCCCTCAGGACCATGAGAGCAACGAGCACAGCAACGGCAACCGCAACATCACCAAACACGTTGGCCAGAAGGTATCCGGTGCGCGTCTTCGAGCGGGACCCTTGCGTTCGTTCCGCGTGACGAAGATACGGCACGATTCCCGCCAGACCACCTGACTTCACAATCGTATTCAGGGCGAACGCCCGCATCCCCAACCGGGTGCCGTCACGGCGCGAAATGAGGACACCGCTGGCCACGATGGCCACACGATGTGTTCCGCTGTAGCCAAACGCAATCCCCCCGACGGCGATAAACGCGCCGGTCAATAGCCAGAAGGGCGACGCTGAACGCAAGGCATGGGCAAATGCCGGTATCTCCTGGCGGTTCGTGGCGACAAAAGCAACGACGCCAACGGCGGCGAACACCACAAGCACCCGGCGAGCTGAAAACACTCGCCGCCGCTGGACACCGGGTTCAACCACTCTTGGCATCGAAGCGTTTGCCGCTAGCTCCGATGTCATCTGGTCACCCTCTCACCGATCGCCTTGTGGATGTGTCAGTCCACCCTGGCCAGCAAGTCCTGAAGGTTTGCTGAACGGGTCGAGGTGGGCTTCGCGCAGAGGTGTCCGGCCTACTCACCGGCCCCGCCGAGCCCATCTCCTGGATCTTAATTTGGTCACCCCAATTCACCATATTTTACCGGCATATTGCCGTGAATCGTCCCTGGGTTAACAGCATGCAAACTAACTCCCGAGTGTCGCATTTTCAGTCTGTCTTCAGGTTTGATCGGGCATACTCCGGATGTCGGATTCCACTCGGACCCCGCTATTCACCGAAAAGAGATTGCCATGCAAACGAAACACTCTTCGCGCCGCATCTTTGCCGCTTCGCTGCTCGCTCTCATATTGGGCGGGATCATGTCGACCCCAGCATTCGCTGCCACCAAGGCCAAGACGACCAAAATGACACCAAAGAAGGTCAAGAAGGTTAAGAAGACCGTGAAGGCGACGACGCCTGCCGTCGTAACAACCAAGAAGGCGTAACTCTTCCCCCCAATGGCCTTCATGGCCAGCACAAAAGGGTGGCCCACACGATGTGTGAGGGCCACCCTTTTCGTGTAATTCAAGCGACGGACCTCGATCGCCATCAGCTCGCCAGCGGCTGCTATTTGAGAATATTGATCGCTCGGGCGATGACGAGTCCGACGGTAATGAGCGACACTGCGGACTGCATCATCATCAGCACCTTCGCCCAACGTGAGAACGGAAGCGTGTCGGTTGGGCTGAAGGCCGTGGCATTCGTGAACGAAAGATAGAGGTAATCGACAAACGACGGTTCCCAGTCGTGGGGGGAAAGATCAGGCGCCTGCATTTGTGGGAAAACGAAATCTGGGTGGGGATCAATCGCAGCGGCACGAGCCCCAGGCCCACCACGGTCGAACTCCCAATACCACAAGGCAAACACGATCACGTTGGCGAGCCAGATCGAAGCCCCGGAAAGAAGCAGCTTCGTCGGGTCGGTACCCTCGGTTCCTTTGACCATACCGCGCACGAGGCGTGCCGCTGCAGTGATATTCGTTGCCGTCAATGCGGCGATCAGCACCAGACTCATTCGCCGAAGTCGACGTGATCCGTGACGAATTTTTCCCGGATTCATGGCCACCAAGGCGATCAAGAGAACGCCTTCTATTGATGGCAAAACCAACGAATTTGCCAGTCGAAGGCGATCAGGGAGGGCGAGCTCCAACGCAATCGCAATCACCACGGCAAGGGTCGCGGGCCATCGCGCTTCACCGTTCGTCAGGCGTTTCCACGCCGGCAACGCATACTGCTCGGCACGGTGCAGCTCACGGGCGCCACGATCACCGACTGACTTGGGAGCCATGTCGGAGCCGGCGCTTTCATCTATCGGAGGGGCCACGGGCATCGGCGATATCACTGGCATCGCCAAGTTCGGGCGCGGCCATAAGGGGTTGAGCCACAGTCATAGTGTCAGCACCACCTTCTTCGATGCCCTTTTTGAACTCTTTTGATGCCTGACCCAACGATCGAGCCAACTTTGGGAGTTTCGACGATCCAAACAGGAGAACCACGATAACCAAAATAATGATGAGTTCGGGTGCACCGATCGTTTCCATATCTCGACGGTAAACACTGCGTCGCAAGCGGCAGTCCCACGCCGAGATAGCTGCAGGCAAATTCTGCACCGGCAGTAGAACAGCATATTTTGTATTTCCGCGCTGCCGCGGTTGAGGTATCAAGCATGGGTGTTCAGGTGCTGACAGTCGTAGAGAGAAAGTGGCGTATGGATTGGCGCATGGTTGTAACGGCGCCAAAAGACGTTTTGGTTGACCCCGTGGTATCGGCTTGCTGGCACCAACCGGCAAGCAACACGTACGTAGGGTCCCCAGGGACGAGCGACAATTCCGGCGGAGAGAAACCGTGGATCGCGGGCAGGTGGCAGACCGGGAACGGCTACCCACCGGATTTTCCGCGAAGCAATCCAACCTTGCAGCGTTGGCAATGTGGGGAGGGGCCCCGAGCCGAAGAAGCCACCGAGTGCGGCAACAGCATGCGCCGACCCGGCGGCAATTTCCGCCGCCACGCCCACCCGGGAAGTCGCCAGAATTGGCCCACCTCCAGCGCTGTGCTTCTCCACAAAGGCAACGATTGCCCGATCGTTGGCCGATATCGTTGATTCCTCGGCTGTCGGTGGAGCAACTCCGCCAAGTGACGACGCCGGGGCAGTCCGTGTCTGCGGATGCGCCACCGCTGCCGCTGACCAACGGGCGGGGGCGAACAACACCCCGGCGCTGACGCATGTCACAGTGACCATGCTGGCGACGGAGCGAACCTTGCCCGCCAAAGAGCCGCTCGTTTCTTGGCGTGTTAAGGGTTGCGACGAAATGTGCCAACCGATGACACCAAGGCCCAACAGAATCGCTGCGCCCATCAGTGTGGAGTGGTTGTGCTTACCCACCCCCACGAGCACAACGAGAATTGTCGATCCGCCAATCGCTAAAGCGATATTTCTTCTCACCGAATAAGGCATTGCTTGCATCGTTGGTTGTCGTAACAGAGCGAGAGAGAAGTCGAGAGCAAGGGCGACCAGCATTGCGATGCCCGGTACCATCGGGGCCAGATAGTACGGCGAAAACTTTCCCGGCATTACAACAAAGACGAGAACATGGAAGACAGTCCAGGCCAGCAGAGACGCAGATATCTTACGTTGCAAACCCCTCGTCGCCATGCACATCAGAACACCACCGAGAAGTGCGGCGGGAAGCAGCCAGCTAGCTTGCCGGAGATAGGAGCCACCGAAGACGTTCCGAAATGCTTGAGTCACGTTCGCTACACCACGAGGGTATGTCTTCGCTATTTTGTCAATACGTCGGGCTCCCGAGAAGCCAAAAGCTAAGTCAAATTCGCCGTTGTTGATCGAATTTGCCACGTATGGTCGATGTCTGGATGAGATGTGATCGACGATCACGATCCATGAAAGCGAACCGATCGCTACTATCGAACTGAACAGTACGGTGCGGAAGATCCGCTGAACGCCCTTGGCCGAGAGAATGAAGATTGCGGCGAAGACCGGGACAGCGACGAACGCTTGGAGAAACTTCGTGAGAAAACCGAGGCTGACTGCGACGCCGCAGGCAGACACCCACATCCATGATCCGGACCGCACAGTTTCCACGGCACAGATCAAGGCGACGATGGCCAACAGCGTGAGAAGTTGGTCCGGGTTGTTACTGCGGGCGACAACAACGTTGATCGGGGTAAGGAGCATTATCAATGCGCCGATTCGAGCAGCACGAAGACTCATCCACCGGCGCAACGCGGCATGCACCAGCACGACGCCCATAGCGAACATAACAACCTGAGGACCGAGCACCGTCCACGACGACACGCCAAACTCTCGAACTGATAAGGCTGGAGCAACTAGGCCGAACGGAGGCTTGTCAACGGCCATAATTCCACCACGATCAAATGCTGCAAAGAAGAGATTGCGAAAGCTCTGGGCGCCGCTGATATTGGCTGAGGTGTAGTAGAGATTTCCTAGACCCTGGCGTTCGAGATGCCATCCCGCGAAGATCAGCGCAATCAGACCGACGACAAATTGTTCTGTCCGAATCCGCCAACCCGGAGCCCAATGCGACGACCGGGCCACGAGACGAGACGATGGAACAAAAGAGGGCGTTCGTACGAGTTCTTCATCCGGTCGATTCATCGCTGGCGTTCCTTCCTCACTCACCGCTTTAGTCTGAACGTTCAACCCTGAAGGACTACTGAGGAAAGGCGAGACAGCCGACATGCGCTCAGGGCTTCTTCAGGTTTGAGCTGCGATCCTTGATGAGATGCGCAATCCATCTACTGAACACGAGCGCCGGTCAACAAATGAGGAAGAGGGCGCGACAGCTGTGGCCACGTTGTCCCGGCGACAGTTGCTCAGCGCCTCGCTCGGTGTTCCGCTCCTTGTTGCCTCGAAACGAACCTCTGGGGCGACTACTGCCCGGGCGAGCTTCATCCAGCATGGAATTCGGACGTCAAAGGAGTTCGCGCTGACCTTTCACGGTGCGGGACCGTCAGCGTTGGCAAAAGACATGCTCGCAATCGCCAAGCATCTGGAGATAAAGCTGACGGTCTTCGCCGTGGGTACGTGGGTGGCGGGCAACGAGTT
>JAYVSS010000264.1:0-9302 GCA_043775075.1 Acidimicrobiia bacterium | reverse complement strand
GGTATGCCCGAGGCCCAGCTCGTGCTCGGTCAGGCCGTGGTTCATCTCGCCACTGCCCCGAAGTCGAACCGGGTGGCGCTAGGGATCTGGGGCGCGATGTCCGACGTGGCCGAACGCAGCTCTGGAGCTGTGCCTATCCATCTCCGCGACGCCCATTACGCCGGGGCCGCCCGCCTCGGTCACGGCAAGGGGTATCAGTATCCGCACGACGATCCGCGGGGTTTCGTGGAGCAGCAGTACCTGCCCGACGACCTCGTCGACCGTCGGTATTACAACCCGTCAGATCACGGCAACGAAGTTCGGGTCGCCGCCCGCATGGCGGGGAGAAACTTCGCCTCGAAATCGATGACGCCACGCGAGGAGAACACATGAGCTGGTGGCAATGGGTGTTGATAGTGGGGGCGGTGGGGATGGCGATTCTCGTCGTTGTGATGGCGTTGGCGGTCCATTTCTTGGTCAGAACCGTCCGTGAACTTACGAGCGGGCTCGCTGACCTGCGAGCCCAAACGATTCCCCTGTTGGCTGACACTCGCTCGGCCCTGCGCAAAGCTGAGGGGGCGAATCGGAAAGCCGACGTGCTGTTGGAAACGGCGGCGTCGCTCACCGGCACGGCCGATGCCGCGTCGAAATTGGCGTATAACGCCGTGACGAACCCGCTGGTGAAGATCCTGGCGTGGTTCACCGGCTCGCGTCGGGCGCTGGCCCGCTTAGCCAAGGCGACTGAACCGAAAAAACCTGGCCGTTAACCGGTCGGGCCTACGATCTGATCATGTTCAAGCGCCTGATCTGGTGGGCCACCGGTGCCGTTGCGGGGACCGTCGGTTCGCGCTGGCTCGAGCGCAAGGCCAAGCGTGTGGTGACCGAGAAGGTGGCGGCGATAGCTCCGTCGGCCTTGGTCAAGCGAGTGAAGGGCATCGCCAGTGCCCGTAACGACGCCACCCGCGCCCGCATCAGCGCGGCCATAACCGAGGGCCGCACGGCGGCGTCGGACCGCGAAACCGAACTCCGCCAGACCCTCCGCCGCCGCTGACCCCCTTCCGAACTGGGTGCCGGGGCGGTTTGGGTGCCTGGGCGGTCAAAAATGACTGTGGGCCACCCAAAAACGTGGGGCCACCCACAAAAGGACCGGCGTGTGGCCCGAACGGGGCGGGGAAATTAGCGGTGCGAAACCGGGCCTGGTCAGAAGGGGTCATCGGTAGAATCGTTCGGCTATGTCGAACCCGCCCCGCACTCCGTCCCACCCCCTCGGACGCCCTCCGGCCACGAGCGATGAGCTGCGCCGGAGCTTTTTGCACCACTTCACCTCCCGGGGTCACACCGAGGTGGCGTCGGGCAGCCTGATTCCCCACGATCCGGGCCTGCTGTTCACTGTCGCCGGGATGGTGCCGTTCAAGCCGTATTTCACCGGCGACGAAACCCCGCCGTTCAAGCGGGCCACCACCAGCCAGAAGTGCGCCCGGGCCGGCGGCAAGCACAACGACTTAGACGATGTGGGCCGCACCGCCCGCCACCTCGTGTTCTTCGAGATGCTCGGCAACTTCAGTTTTGGCGATTACTTCAAGTCCGACGCCATCACCTACGCCTGGGATTTCACCACCAACACCCTCGGCTTCGACCCCGAACAACTCTGGGTCACCGTTCACGAGTCCGATGACGAGGCCGAAGCGCTGTGGCTTGACTTGACGGAGATGCCCAAGAACCGCATCCAGCGCCTCGGCGACAAGGACAATTTCTGGCAGATGGGTCCCACCGGTCCGTGTGGTCCGTGCAGCGAGATCTATATCGACCGGGGCGCCAAGTACGGTCCCGAAGGCGGTCCGCTCAATCCCGACGCCGAAGCGCGTTTCCTGGAGTTCTGGAACCTCGTGTTCATGCAGTTCGACCAGGCCGAAGACGGCACCCGCACCCCGCTACCGAAGCCGTCGATCGATACCGGGGCGGGCCTGGAACGCATTCTCTGCCTCTTGCAAAACGTGGAGGCGGTGTGGGAGACGGACCTTATGGCCCCGATTATCGACCGGGCCTGCAGTATCACCGGGGCCAAGTATGTGATCGGGGACTACGAGGACGCGGACTCGTTCTCTCTCCGGGTCCTGGCCGAGCACGCTCGGTCGAGTGCCATGCTCATCGGCGACGACGTGTTCCCGAGCAACAACGACCGCGGGTACGTGCTGCGCCGGATCGTGCGTCGGGCGGTGCGCCACGCCTATCGGCTTGGGGCCAAGCGCAATGTGATGCCTGAGCTCGTCGAGGTGGCGATCGACGTGATGGCGGGCGCGTACCCGATCGTACGCGAACGTAAGGATCACATCCTCAATGTCATCACTCGCGAAGAGCAGCAGTTCCGTAAGACTCTCGAGCGGGGCAGCGTCATGTTGGACGAGAAGCTGAGAGCGCTTAGTAGGATGCAACCTCTCGACGGAGACACCGCCTTCGAGCTCCACGACACGTTTGGTTTTCAGCTCGAGCTCACCCGTGAAATCGTCGGCGAGCGTGGCATGGATGTCGATGAGGACCGCTTCAACGTGCTCATGGGCGAGCAGCGCACCCGCGCCCGTTCAGCGAGGAAGAACGCCACCACGCCCGAGGAATTATCGAAGCAGTACCGCGACCTCATGGAGGCCAAGGGCACCACGACGTTCGTTGGTTACACCGAAACGAACCTCGACGATGCCGTTGTGCTCGCCGTGGTCCAGACCGACCCGGAAGACGCCAATCAGGTGGAGATTTTTCTGGATCGCACGCCGTTCTACGCCGAATCGGGCGGCCAGGTGGGAGACACCGGGACCGTTGTGACCGCCACCGGCAAGGCCGACATTGTGGAGACCTCCTACGCCATCCCTGGACTCATCAAGCACACGGCAATCGTGCGATCCGGATCGATCGAGGTAGATGAGAAGGCAAGCGCGCATATCGACGAATCGAAGCGCAACGCCACCCGCCGCAACCATACGGCGACTCACCTCCTGCACTGGGCCCTACGTCAAACCCTCGGAGATCATGTGAAGCAGGCCGGATCGCTCGTCGGCCCTGACCGTCTTCGCTTCGACTTCTCCCATTACGACTCGGTGACGCCAGACCAAATCACGAAGATCGAAGACCTCGTGAACGACGTTGTGCTCACAGCGGCGGCCACGAACAACCCCGAGGTCACCAAGGTTGAGGCCGAAGAGATGGGCGCCATTGCGTTCTTCGGCGACAAGTACGGCGACCGCGTGCGGATCCTCACCGCCGGTCCGTCGCTCGAATTCTGCGGTGGGACGCACGTGGCCAACGTCGGCCAGATCGGAGCAATCACGATCAGCTCGGAGAGCTCCATCGGATCGAACATCCGTCGCATCGAAGCGACCACCGGCCTGCGGACCATCGATCGTCTGCGCGCTGATGAACGCATTCTGAACACTGCGGCAAACGCCCTGCGGGCCAAACCGGAAGACCTCGCCGAGCGCGTGGCCAAGCTGCTTGATGAACGCAAGTCCCTGGAAAAAGAGCTTGACCAAATGCGTCGTCAGCTGGCCGGTGGCCGGGCGCAAATACTGGCCGCGGGAGCCGTCAACGGCGTGGTTGTCGCCCGGGTCGACGATGTCAATCGAGATGACCTCAAGGATCTCGCGGTTGCGGTGCGCGATGTCGCGGGGATCAACGCCGTGGTGCTCGGCTCGGCGCCCGCAGCGGGTGGCGTCGCCTTGGTGAGCGCTGTGCGAAAGGACAGTGGTTTCCACGCCAGCGATCTGATTGTCGACGCGCTCAAGGCCATCGGCGGCGGCGGAGGAAAAGCGCCCGATCTCGCGGTGGCCGGGGGACGCAATCCGGCGGCCCTCGACGACGCGCTTGCCCTGGCCCGGACCGCCGCCGGACTTGCGTAGCCCGTCGAGCGCTGTCGAGTCAGGCCGATAGGGTGGTGGTTGTGGGACGAGTCCTGGCTCTCGATCTCGGCTCGAAGCGTATTGGCGTCGCATCGTCGGATCTGACCCGTACCCTGGCTTCGCCGGTGAGCGTCGTTCTTCGACGAGCTAACCACGTCGAAGACCACCGTGAGATCGCCAAGATCGTGGAGGAGTACGAGCCCGATGTCATTGTCGTGGGGTTCCCGCTCGGCCTTGACGGTAAGGAGGGCAGGGCCACCGCGCTCATTCGAGCCGAGGTCAACGAACTCGAAGCCAAGTTCGCCCCGATTCCACTAGTCCTCCACGATGAGCGGTTCACCACCGCGACGGCGCATCAATCGTTGAAGGAACGGAACATGAAGGCCCAGGATCGTCGCCACGTCGTCGATAAGGTAGCGGCCGCGGTGTTGCTTCAGACCTGGCTCGACGGCCAGAGTCGGCAGGGTCGAGCGGGTTCAGATGGGTCAGACGGTTCAGATGAAGCGACGCCAGCGGCCAACAACATGACGGTGGGACGAGGTTGAAGTGATGTCAGAAGATCCGTGGGACAACGAAAGCGAATGGGACTCTCCGCCCACGCGGCCGACGGCGAACGACCGCCCGCCCGCCGCACCGTCGCCAGTGCCTGTAGAGGCGCCCCCCAACCACGAGCCGCCGATGGCGATCCCCCCGGTTGAGCAAGGGGCGACGAGTCGTCGTGGTCGCCGCCGGGCGCAGACCGAACTCGACGAACTGTACGAAGAGGACGTCGAAGACTTCCCGCCGCCGCGCCGAGGTCGCGGGTTCTTGGTCTTCTTGTTGTTCTGCGCGCTTATCGTTGGCGGCTCCCTTTACGGCGTTCGATGGATGAAGCGCCAAATCGACCCGCCCGGGCCGGCGGGAGAAACGATTTCCGTCACCATCCCCAACAACACACCCACGGTGAAAATCGGCAAGATTCTGCACTCGCTCGGCGTCATCGGTGACCCCCGGGCCTTCCGGTACTACGCCCAATGGAGGGGCAAGGGTGGCTTTGAAGCTGGCCAGTACAAGTTCCAAAGGAACGACACGTTCGATTCGGTGCTAAGCACGCTTACTAGAGGTCCGCAGGTCGCCGATCAGCAAAAGGTCACGTTCCCGGAAGGGTTCCGCCTCACCCAGTTCGCTGAACGTGTGGGAGCAAAGTTGCCGGGCCGGACCACGCAACGGTTCTTGCAGGTGGTGTCGAATGGGGCGATTCGTTCGTCGGTACTTCCGGCCGAATCGGAAAATCTTGAAGGGTTTTTGTTCCCCGCTACCTACGAATTCCTGACCACCGACAAGGAGGAAGACGTGGCGGCCAAGCTCGTCGATTCCTTCGATATCGCAGCCAATGAGGAAGGCCTCTCGGGGGCCCAAGCGAAGATCGGCCGAACGCCCTACGAGGCGCTGATCGTGGCTTCGTTGATCGAGCGCGAGGCGAAGATCGACGAGGACCGCGGCAAGGTGGCGCAGGTCATCTACAACCGTTTGAAGGCTGGCCAAGCCCTGCAGATCGACGCCACGCTGATCTACGGCATGGGCGGCAACATTGATCGGGTGTTGTTCGAGGACCTGAAGAAAGACGGCCCGTACAACACCTACACCCGCAAGGGTCTGCCGCCCACCCCGATTGCGTCGCCCGGTCGCGAATCCATTCGCGCAGCGCTCAACCCGACCCCGGGAGACTGGCTCTACTACGTGGTGGTGGACTCGGCCGGCCACCACGCGTTTGCCAGCACGTTCAAGGAGCACAAGAAGAACATCAAGTTGGCCGTGACGAACGGCGTGCGTTGATCGACGGCGGTGGCGCGTGATCGTGCGCGGCTCCTCGCTGGTGTTCGCCGTTATCGGTGATCCGGTTCGTCATTCGCTGTCGCCGATCCTGCACAACGCCGCCATCGTCGCGGTTGGCGTTGATGCCATCTACGTCGCCCTTCCGGTGGCCGACGGTGGCGCTGCGGCTGCCGTCGATGGGATGCGCGCCCTAGGCATTGCTGGCCTTTCAGTCACCATGCCGCACAAGACCGCGGTGGCCGCCGCCGTCGACGAGGCAAGTGACGATGTCCGGGCCCTCGATGCGGCGAACACCGTGGTGCGCCTTCCCGACGGTCGTTTGCGGGGGGAATCGACCGACGGCCCAGGGTGTCTCGATGCCCTCGCTGCGAGCGGGGTCGACGTGGCCGGGAAACGGTGCCTGGTGTTCGGGGCCGGGGGGGCGGGTCGGTCGGTGATCCTCGCTCTGGCTCGTGCTGGCGCCGCCGAAATTGGCGTGGTCAACCGCAGCAATGGCCGGGCCGTGGCGGCGTTGGCCCTGGCTGGCGTGGTCGGGGTGCGGCGTACCTCCGACGCTGTTTCCGATGCCGAGATCATCATCAACGCCACTCCCCTCGGCATGGGACCCGGCACCACCGAACTGCTGCTCGATCCGTCTCGCCTCGGGTCCGGCCAGGTCGTGAACGACCTCGTGTATCACCCTGTGGATACGCCGCTTCTTCGCGCCGCCCGAGCCGTCGGGGCAGTAGCCGTTGATGGCTTGGGCATGCTCCTGCATCAAGGTGCGCGTCAGTTTCATCTTTGGACCGGCGAAACTGCGCCGATCGACGTGATGCGCGCCGCCGTCGTGGCTGAGTTGGCCCGGCGAGCTGTTTCGTAGAGTCAGCAGAGCGTGCCGCTTGAGCGGGAGTGACGACGGGTAACGTCATCGCCCGTGTCTGCGCTCGCTGGGATCATCGCTGGGGCGGCCTTCGGCCTCGTCAGCGCACCGTTGGCCTCCACCCTCGTGGCTCGACCGCCTCTGCTCGACGCCACCGAGCCCATTGCCCTGCCGATGCGTGGCGATTGCTGCCGGGCCCCGCTCAAGGCTGTCGACGCACTGCCGATCGTTAGCTATATCGTTCGCCGCGGCCGGTGCCGGGCGTGCCGCGAGCCGATCGCCTGGCATCAACCGCTGACCGAGGTGTTGGGCGTGCTCGTGGCGGCGTTTATCGGTTGGCGGGTCGGGGCGGTGGCTGCCCTACCGGCCCATCTGATTGTTGGGTTCGTCACTGTCTGTGTCATCCTGATCGATTACCGGCTGCACAAGATTCCGACGAAACTCGTGTATCCCGCCGCCGGTCTCACGGCGCTCGCTCTCCTCGGCGCGGCGGTGATCGACGGGAACTCGTCAGCCCTGCTTCGTGCGGGCGCGGGAGCCCTTCTGGCCAGCGGGTTTCTCTGGATTCTCGTGCTCTTCGTCCCCGCCGGCATGGGCCAGGGCGATGCTCGCCTGGCTTTGCTTCTCGGTCTCATTACCGGATGGCACGGTTGGAAACACATCTATCTCGGGATGCTCGCCGGGTTCCTTCTGGGGTCGGTGTTCGGAATTGGCGTCATCGTGGTTAAACGTCTGTCCGGCTCCTCGGTTCGCTCGGGCCTCAAGACCCAGATTGCCTTTGGGCCCTACCTCTGCGTCGGCGCGCTCATCGTTGCGCTGTGGCCAACTCTCGCCCGCTGACCGCGCCATCGATACCGCACCGGGGCGGTCGGAAAAGTGACGGGCGTTCTACAATGGCTTTCGTGCTTCGTTACTTGACTGCCGGGGAATCTCACGGCCAGGCCCTCACCGTCATCATGGAGGGTTTGCCCGCCGGTTTGGCCATCACCGCCGACGAAATCGCCGACGAACTGGGCCGTCGTCGCCTGGGCTACGGGCGAGGTCCGCGCATGCGCTTTGAGCGCGATGAGGTGACCTTGCTCGGCGGGGTGCGTCACGGCCGGACGCTCGGGTCACCCGTGAGCATCATGATCGGCAACACCGAATGGCCGAAGTGGGAAGAGGAAATGAGCGCCGCCGCCGGGGCCACCACGAAGCCGCTGACCCAGCCCCGCCCGGGCCACGCCGACCTCACGGGCATGCAGAAGTACGGCTTCGACGACGCCCGAAACGTGCTGGAGCGGGCCAGCGCCCGCGAGACGGCAGCCCGATGCGCCGCTGGCACTCTGGCCAAAGCCTTGCTCGCGACCATTGGGGTACGGATCCTTTCCCACGTGATCCAGATGGGCTCGGCCCGTTCGAAGTCCGCTTTGCGTCCCACTCCGGACGATTTGGCCGCCGTCGATGAATCACCGGTTCGGTGTTTCGATGCCGCTGCCGAGGCGGCAATGATCGACGAAATCAAGGCCTGCGCCAAAGACGGTGACTCGCTCGGCGGCATCATCGAAGTTCTGGCCTACAACGTGCCCGTCGGCCTCGGCAGCCATGTGCATTGGGATCGCAAGATCGACGGCCTCCTGGCCCAGGCGCTCTCGTCCATCCAGGCCGTTAAAGGAGTGGAGATCGGCGACGGATTCGAGGTTGCCGGGCGGCGGGGGAGTGCGGCCCATGACCCAATCGTGTGGGACGCCGCGGCATCGGCCTACCGCCGCGAGTCCACGCTCGCCGGCGGAACTGAAGGGGGGATGACCACCGGGGAACTGCTCGTCGCCCGGGCGGCGATGAAGCCACTCGCCACCTTGAATCGGCCCACCCTCGCCACCGTCGATACGGCCACGAAGGAAGCCACGGTCAGTTTCAAAGAGCGCACCGACGTGACCGCGGTACCCGCCATGGGTGTGGTGGCCGAGACCATGGTGGCGCTGGTCCTGGCCAACGAGTCAGCTCGGAAGTTTGGCGGCGACACGGTCGACGAGTTCGTCCGCAATCACGCCGCATACGTGGCCTACCTCATCGATAAGAAGTAAGCGCGCTATCCAATGATTCACTCGGAATGCTGAGGGCACGCGCCGTTAGGTCAACGTTTCTGGCGTCGATCGTCTTGTCGGCCAGCAAGCTGGCCGATTCATTTTGCTGTGTCTACTGGTCGGCTCGCCTTCTAGGCGCGCACTCGTTCCCGTGAGCACGACAAGACGGCGTCGACCGGTCCACGCCCCGTCATTGCGCCATGTCGCCCTCGTCGGCATGATGGGTTCCGGCAAGACGACCGTTGGTCATGCGCTGGCTCGGCGGCTGGAGCGTCGGTTTGTCGATACTGATGCCGAACTCGTGTCGGTGGTGGGAATCTCCATCCCCGAGATGTTCGAGCTCTACGGCGAACCGTGGTTCCGGGCCAAAGAAACCGAGATGCTGTCGGACTGCCTGACCTCCGAGGAGCCGCTCGTCGTCTCCGTGGGTGGCGGCATGGTGTTGGCCGAACACAACCGGGCGCTCCTGCGGACCTGGGCGGACGTGGTGTGGCTACGGGCGTCGTTGGAGACGCTCGTTCGCCGGGTGGGGAGCGGTGCTGGGCGGCCCGTCCTGGCCAATGATCCCGAGGGCACACTGCGTCGTTTGCTCGATGATCGCCGACCGCTCTACACCGAGGTCGCCGCCGTCATCGTGGATGTCGACGACCGGCCGACCCGTACCGTTGCCGGCGTCGTTTCTCGAGCGCTGGCCGA
>JAYVSS010000263.1:0-3379 GCA_043775075.1 Acidimicrobiia bacterium | reverse complement strand
TCGGTCGACGGCGATCCCGCCAAGATCGCTCAGGTCGCTTCGATCTCCGCCGCAGATACCGAGATCGGTGCCCTCATTTCCGAGGCCATCGACAAGGTTGGAAAAGACGGCGTCATCACCGTCGAGGAGAGCCAAACCTTTGGTATGCAGATGGATCTCGTTGAAGGCATGCGCTTCGACAAGGGCTACACCTCGCCGTACTTCGCCACGGACATGGAGCGTATGGAGGCCGTCCTCGAAGACCCCTTCATCCTCATCGTCAGCTCGAAGATCACCGCCGTTCGTGACCTCCTCCCCGTCCTCGAAAAGGTTATGCAGAGCGGCAAGCCACTGCTCATCCTGTCCGAAGACGTTGAGGGCGAAGCTCTCGCCACGCTTGTCGTCAACAAGATCCGGGGCACGTTCAAGTCCGTCGCCGTCAAGGCCCCGGGCTTCGGCGAGCGCCGCAAGGCCATGCTTCAGGACATCGCCATCCTCACCGGTGGCCAGGTCGTCAGCGAAGAAGTCGGCCTGAAGTTGGAGAATGTCACCATGGACCTTTTGGGTAAGGCCCGCAAGGTCGTGATCACCAAAGACGAGACCACCATCATCGAAGGCGCCGGTTCGGCCGACGATGTGAAGGGCCGCATCTCCCAGATCAAGGCCGAGATCGAGAACACCGATTCCGACTACGACCGTGAGAAACTCCAGGAGCGCCTCGCCAAGTTGTCCGGTGGCGTGGCCGTCATCAAGGTCGGCGCGGCCACTGAGGTCGAGCTCAAAGAGAAGAAGCACCGCATCGAAGATGCCGTGTCCACCACCAAGGCCGCCGTGGAAGAAGGCGTTGTCCCTGGCGGCGGCGTTGCTCTTCTCCGGGCCCAGAAGGCGATCTACGCCGTGGCCGATTCGCTCAAGGGCGACGAAGCAACCGGGGCCCGCCTCGTGGGCAAGGCCGTCGAAGAGCCAATCAAGCAGATCGCCATCAACGCCGGCCTTGAAGGTGGCGTCGTTGTCGAAAAGGTACGCTCACTTACCAATCCGGCAGACGGTCTCAATGCCGCCACCGGTGTCTACGAAGACCTCGTGAAGGCTGGCGTCATCGACGCTGGCAAGGTCACCCGCTCGGCCCTGCAGAACGCCGCATCGATCGCCGCGCTGTTCCTCACCACCGAGGCGGTCATCGTGGACAAGCCGGAGAAGGATGCTGGCGCCCCGATGGGCGGCGGGATGGACGACTACTAGGCACACTCGATTGCCGGTTCGTCCGGCCGTTGATGGCTTCCAAACGCCGCCGATCCTTGTGGGTCGGCGGCGTTTTGCATTTTACTATCCAAGGTCATATGCGCACCGACTGTAGGTGCGCATACGGTAGTCCCGGTCCGACGCGCCGCTTCGCGGGACGATAGGAGGGTGGATATCGCCCGACCTACATCCCGGCTGATCGTCGCCTCGGTTGCTGCTTTACTGGCGACCAACTTCAGCGCAGCAATTGGTTCAGCTGCCGCTAAGCCGAAAACAGTCTCGAAGACGGTCTCAGGTAAGGCGAAGGCCGGACCCCTCGCCGGACGGTCGACGACCACGATCCGTCGACGCACGGTCGCGAAGCCCGGAGTGGCCACCGCGGTTCCCGGCGTTACCGTGCTCCCCACCCCCACTACTGCGGTGACGACGACCACCCAACCCGTCACCACCGTCGCCCCCACCACCGCGCCGGCCACAACCACAACGGCGGTCACCACGACCACGAGCGCAGTGGCCTCGTTCGAGGTCGTTGCCCTCAGTGCCCGAGGCGAGGCGCCTGCCGGAGCAACGGCGACGTTTTCCGTGGTGATCGCCCAGCGGGGCGAACCACTCCCGGTTGCGCTCAGCGTGATTGGACTGCCAAGCGGGACGTCAGCTTCTGTTAGTCCGAACCCGGCAACGGGCCAGTCCGTCATCCGCGTTGCCGTGCCCAGTAACGCCATCGTGGCGGACTACCCGCTCCGCATCCTCGGCACCAGCGGAGGTGCCCAGTCTTGGGCCAACGTGACCCTCGGGGTACTCCCGGCGGTAACGACCTCAACGAGCTCCACGACCACCACCATTGATGCCTCCGGCCTCCCGGCATCGTTTGGCTTCACGGTGATCTCTGACGGCAAGAGGTTGGTCACCGGCGGTCAGGTGCAATACGAAATTCTTCCGCTTTATGACACCGGGTACAACGGCTCGATCGAGTACTTCGTGTCCGGTCTCCCCGACGGCGTCTGGTTCGGTTTCTCACAAAAGGTCACCACCACGAAGACCGTGCTGTGGCTCAGTTCAACGGTGGCCATAACGGCTGGCAAGTTCCCCTTCACCATTACCGGCGTCTCCAAAGGCCTCAAAAAGTCGGGCGAAGTAACCGTCACGATTGGGTAGCGGTCATCGATCGGCCCGGCGTTGGCGGATGCGAGCGAACCAATCGTCTGTTCGCGTACCGTAGAGAGATGTTCAAGGGGAAAGCACAGAGGGGCGCGAACTTCGCGAGATATCGGGTCAATATGACGATCGGGGCCCGAAGCGTGAGCATCGCATTCCCCATGCAGGTCGCATGATCCTGACCCTCACGGTCCCGGCGGCGCTCTTCCCGGCGATCTCGTTTCTTCTACTTTCCTATACGAATCGCTACTTGGCCCTGGCCAGCCTGATCCGTCGACTTCTGGCCGAGTGGAGGACCACGAGCGACGCTCGACTGGTGGCGCAGATCGCCATCCTCCGTCGTCGGATCTCGCTGATCAAGTTCATGCAGACGTTCGCTGTGGTCTCGATGCTGTGCGCCGTGGTCAGCATCCTGGCGTTGTGGGCCAAGCAAAGCCACGTTGGCGGGGCACTCTTTGTGGCGGCGTGCGCGGCGTTGATGGTGTCATTGCTCGTGGCCTTGTTCGAGATCAACCTGTCAACGAAAGCGCTCAATCTTCAACTCGAACTGTTGGAATCTCTCGAACAAGGCCGCGCCGCGTCCCGGTAAATCTAAGGACGGAATTCGCCAGCTGTTTCGCCTTGTGCAAACAAGAGCCGATAGTTTTGTCATACCCCTTCCGACACACTGTCGCCAGAGAGGAACGTGATTGGCAATGGCACCTGTTCGACGTATGGAAATTTCCGAAGTCAAGGCGATGCTGGAGTCGGCGTGCGCCGAGGCTGGCATGACGTTTGAGGACTTCGTTTGCTTCGGCCTCGACGGCAGTCTCAATGACCCGTACCTCCGCGATCTCTGGCTCATCTGGGGTCGGGGAATACATTCAGAGGCTGCAGCACGCTGAGTTTCGTGTGATCGATCTGCTTACCGCGGCGCGGCGATTTGCGTCAGAGATGACGGACCTGTTTTCAGCCTGCGTGCACGCCGCCCCGACGTTCGAAGTCACCGAAATTGGCAGTGTTG
>JAYVSS010000262.1:0-7426 GCA_043775075.1 Acidimicrobiia bacterium | reverse complement strand
ACACGCGGTCATCGGTCTCACTCGATCTCTCGCGGTGGAACTTGGCCCGCGGGGTATCAATGTCAACTGTGTCTGTCCCGGGCCGATCAACACGGGTATGACGGCGTTAATCCCCGACGATGCCAAGGCCCTGTTCGCCAAGCGCCGGGTGCCGCTGCGCCGGTACGGAGACCCGGAGGAGGTGGCTCACGCCACCCTCTCGCTGGTCATGCCTGCGTCGAGCTTTATGAACGGTGTGGTGTTCGTTGTCGACGGTGGCATGACCATCCGCAATGCGTAAGTCCTCTGTGGGTGTGTGGGTGTGTGGGTGGGTGGCGCGGTAGCGTCGCCCGTCGATGCCGGAGATGCCCGAAGTCGAATCGTTGGCGCGTTGGTTAACGGAGCGCACACGCGGGCTCGTGGTCGCAAAGGTTGATTTGTTAGCGATAAGCGCGCTGAAGACATTTGATCCGTCGTTAGCCGATTTGCCTGGCCGCCGGGTCGTCGGGTGGAGCCGCCGAGGGAAGTACCTGATCGCCGAGACCGACGCCGGTGAGGAAGACGGGGCGGGCGAGCCCATATTCCTCTGCCTGCATTTGGCCCGGGCCGGTTGGATCCGGTGGCAGGACGATCTGGCCTTTTCCGCATCAGCCAAGCCGGGAGCGAAGCCGAAGTTGACGAAAGGTCCGCAGGCGCTGCGCGTCATTTTCGATGATGGATCAGGCTTCACGGCAACCGAAGCGGGAACGGACAAGCGCCTCGCCGTGCATGTCGTGCGCAACCCCGACGACGTGGAAAAGATACGCACGCTTGGTATTGATCCGTTGAGTGCCGCGTTCACCTCTGAATCATTTGCTGCGTTGCTGGCCGAACAGGGTCGCAGTCAAATCAAAGGTGTACTTACGGAACAGTCGCTGCTTGCGGGGGTGGGAAATGCGTACTCCGACGAAGCCCTTCACGTCGCCCGACTCTCGCCGTTCAAGCCGTCGAATGGGCTATCCGCCGAAGAACGAGAACGGCTTCGATTGGCCGTGATATCGGTGCTGACCGACGCGATCGAACGCAGCTCGGGCAAGCCGGCAAGTGAGCTGAAAGACGCCAAACGCACGGGCATGCGGGTGCACGCCCGCACCGGGCTGTCGTGTCCTGTATGCGCCGACACCGTTCGCGAAGTCTCGTTTGCGACCAAGAGCATTCAGTACTGCCCCACATGCCAAACCGGCGGAACACCACTCGCCGATCGGCGTCTGAGCCGGCTCCTGAAATAGTTTGTTCGTTCCCGCCCGAGGCCGGCAAAGATCCCGTCTGGCACGCCTGAGGTAGCGTCGGGCCGCATGCGACGTTTAACCGGTCTTGACGCGTCATTTCTGTATCTGGAATCGGCGACGTGTCCGATGCATGTGGCCGGGACTTATATCTACGACCCTTCCGATTCGCCCGCGGGATTCGACTTTGCCCGCTTCAAGGAGCTCATTGGGAATCGTCTGCACAAGCTGCCTCCGTTCCGTTGGCGCCTCGTCGAAGTCCCGTTCGGCCTGCACCATCCGATCTGGGTGGAGGACCCGGAATTCGATCTGGAGTACCACGTGCGACGGGTGACCGTGCGGGCGCCAGGCGGTCGCCATGAAGTGGAGGAGATGGCGGCGGACATCATGAGCCGCCCACTTGACCGGCGTCGCCCGCTCTGGGAGATCCACATCATCGAGGGTCTGGCCCATGGCTATGTCGCCATGGTGTCCAAGACCCATCACGCTGCCATCGACGGCGCATCGGGAGCGGAGCTCTCCACCAACCTGCTTGACACCACGCCTGAGCCGGCTTGGTACACCGATGCTCCAGAGTGGAAGGCCGAACGCATCCCGTCGGATGTCGAGATGTTGAGCTACGCCTTCAACTCGCTCGTTCGTCAACCGGCGAAGTTGGTACACACCATCAAGCAGACCTTTGAGATGGTCACGCAATTGCGCAATCGTCCGAAGGTGGAGGGCATCGAATCCCCGCCGGCGCCGTTCACCGCACCACGGACGAGCTTTAATATTCCGCTCACCTCGCAGCGCAGTTTTGGCACTGCCGAAGTCACGTTGGCCGATATCAAGAAGATTCGAACGACGTTTGGGGGGACCGTGAATGACGTGGTCCTTGCTCTTTGTTCGAGTGCGCTGCGTCAGTATCTGATCGAGAACTCCGAGCTTCCGGTAGAACCACTGGTGGCAATGGTTCCTATTTCGGTGCGGGCCGCGGACCAAAAAGGAGAAATGGGGAACCGGGTCTCCAACATGTTTGTGGCCCTCCCGACCAACGTGGCCGATGCAGTTGAACGGTTCCAGCTGATTCAATCAGCCACCAGGGCCTCGAAGGATCAGGCCAACGCCATCGGGGCCGACGCCCTCACCGACTGGGTCGAGTTTGCCGCGCCAGCCATCGCTGCGAGGGCGGCTCGGCTCTACACTTCAATGCGATTAGCTGACCGTCACCGACCCCTATTCAATGTCACGATTTCGAACGTGCCCGGTCCAAACTTTCCGCTGTATTGCAATGGATCAAAACTCGTGTCTTGGTATCCAATGGGTCCAATCTTTGACGGAGGTGGTCTAAATATGACCGTAATGTCGTACATGGGAACCGTTCATTTCGGACTCGTTGCGTGTAGCGACGCGCTACCGCGGGTGACCGATCTGGCCGAGGGAGTCGTCGTGGCGGCGACGGAGTTGTTGGCTGCAGCAGATGTTGTGAACGGGACCGTCGAGATGGCTCTGTCTTCGGTTGCGGTGCCGGCCAAACGCACCGTGGGCAAGAAGGCGGTCGCGAAGAAGGCGGCACCGGCCAAACGATCACCGGCGCGGAAGGCGAGTCGTTAGCTTTCGGTGAGGAGACCGCGCCGCATCGCCATAGTGGCGGCGGCGGTCCGATCGTCCACACCAAGTTTGGCGAATGTGCGCAGCAGATGGGTCTTCACGGTGGACTCGCCAATGAACAGTCGGCTTCCAATTTTGGCGTTGGTGAGGCCGATGCCCACGAGACGTAAGACTACGAGTTCGCGTGGCGTCAGCACATCGGCCACCGGTGCGCGTAGGGATCTGATGGGATCCCAGAATTGGCGACGGGCCTCCGGGTCGAATCCCGTCGTCGCTTCGTCGAGAAAAGCGGAGTTCCGGGCGGCCGATGATGCCACGGCCCACGTCGAGACGCCGCTGGTGACCACTGGACAGGCGGTCCACTCGGGTCGATCGTTTTTCCGTCAGGCCGACGACGAAAGCCTTCGAGAATTTCGACTGTTGTCGTCTTGCCTGCTCCGTTGGGTCCAAGGAGCGCATAAACCTCGCCGGCGGCAACGGAGAAATCGATGCCATCCACCGCCGTCGTCCCCTCCGGCGTAGGTCATAGGAGGTCGGAAACGCTGATGACGGGTTGAATTGTCTTACCTTGACTGACCGCAATAGGAAGCGGTATCGACCGGCCCGACACTTGCCGGACCATCGATCGATGGACCCGCCAGTCCCTTCTGGCGAACGGCAACCGGGTGGCGACGTCGTTTGCTAGGGTTTGAGGTCGTCACGCGGAAGTGGCTCAGTGGTAGAGCATCACCTTGCCAAGGTGAGGGTCGCGGGTTCGAATCCCGTCTTCCGCTCCAAGCATAACCGCAGGTCAGGCACCCTTTTGAGGGTGCCTGATTGCTTTCCTGGACACCCGCGCTCTACCGTTTCGCTCTACCATCCGGTCGCGAAACGGCTCAGAGGCCTTGTGTCCGTTCGCTCAGCCCTCGGCTGAGGGTGAACGCGAACGGCCGCCGGATCAGCAACGAGCCGAGGAACAGCGTTGCTACGGCGGCGGTGAACACGGCGCCTCTGGCGAGTAGGAAGCGGGGATCCGCGCGCCATGCCGACACCGCGGCGCTGACGGCCACGGTGGCGAGCACGAACGCGCTGAGCGCGTCGATCCGGCGTGACCACGCCCAACGGATGAGGATCAGCAGACCGGTAACGAGCGTGGGAACGATGAGGGCAGTCCACACGCCTGTCGCGAAAGCTCGCAGGGCGTAGTAGACGACGAGTGCAGTACGAGATCGGCGAATTACACCGACAGCGTCCAGCCCAGGTGCCGCGGCGGGTTCCGGTTGCCACGGCCTGGCGGGCGCGTGGCCGCAGTCCCCGGGGTTGGTGTCACGTCGTCGGTCGTCATGTCGTGGCCGTCCCGATCGGAGCCGTACGAGCGAGCACAATCCCCTCGATTGCGATGCCAGCAACGATGCCGATGCCATGCCCCTGCTGCGCGACGGTCATGACCGTTCCGCACGCGGCGATCATCACCAGACACGCCCGGTCGACGGTCGAGGGGTGCCACGCCCGGCGGGCAGCGAACAGCGCCGCGACCGACAGGTTACCGGCGATGATCGACGGCACGACACCGCGGAGCGCAAGGCCGGTGAGGTAGCCAGCGAAGAAGACCGAATACACCTGCGCAGGCCAGTCACCCCGCCGGGTCGAACTGCGCCAGGCGAACGCGACGGCGAGCGCCCCGATCAGCGAAGCGATCGCGTCAGACGAGCCACCACCGGTGTCGCCCGGACGCCACCGGGTGAGCAGCGCCACGCTTCCCACACCACCCACGAGGTAGACCACGATCCAGACCGATCGCTGGACCCGCTGCTCCAGGGCGGCGCCGACCACGATGAGCCCTGCCATGTTGAACACGAACTGACCCCAACCCGACGACTGGACCAGGGTCGGGCTCACGAACCTCCACCACTGCCCACTACGGAGCCCGTGAATGTCCCGGGTCATCGCCCGCATCACCGCGACGTTCGCCAGCGCGGTGACGCTCACGACAGCAGTGATGCAGAACACGACAGCAGTCATCACCGGTCGATCGTCGGCTCGGTTTGCGATCATTCGGCGGAGGGATCAGGGGCAGCGCGAAGCAGTGCAGCGTCGAAGCTGTGGACGAGTGCGCGGGCGTGCGCAGTCAGGTGCTGATCCGATCCGGTCGGGCGCCTAGGCGCAGCGCTCCACGGTCGAGTCGCGGAACGGTGTGCCGGTGTCACCGCACCACATCCGGGTCGGGGACAGCGACCGGTAGGCCGGCACGATGACGGGAACCGACGAGCATGAGGATCGAATAGCCCAGGAGCGAAACGCCAGCACCGGTTCCGGTCACCGTGCTCGGTGCGATGTCGCTCGACACGCCGACGAGCAGGCCTGCGATGGAGACTGTCGTGACGGCGACACCCAGCCAGCGGGTCATCGAAGCGTGGAGCACCGACGCGAGTGGGAAAAAGTGCACTCCTACGACGGCGCAGATCCAGACCGGCACGAACGGTGCCGCCCCAACCGCAACCAATCCGCGTGCACCCCCACCGGCGACCGCGAACTCCACCCCGACCAATAGCCCGTAGCGGCGTGCTGCCGTTGGGTCGTTGAGGACGCCACCCGACCGCCAAGCGCGAACGGCGCGGACTCCTCCGAACACTCCGACAACGACTGCAGCCGCACTGCCCATCTGGAGTGCGTCGGCCAACGCTCCTGAAGCCTCCGGAGTCCAGCTGAACCAGCCGGCGGCAAAACAGCCGAGGATCAGCGCAGTGAGCCCGCTGTCCCGTCGCGTCGCAGTGCCCGGCACGCGCTGAACGGCCGAACTGGCATCTTCACGTGACAT
Organism: Acidimicrobiia bacterium; assembly: GCA_043775075.1. GTDB lineage: Bacteria > Actinomycetota > Acidimicrobiia > Acidimicrobiales > JANYDT01 > JANLQX01. The sequence goes on along the minus strand of JAYVSS010000262.1, from coordinate 1,795 downwards.
CTTCGATGCCGAGTCGACTTCACCCGTCAACCATGGCATGGCTCCGAATCTCGCCCTAAGGCGTGTTCACGGTCGATACCCTGCGCCGTTGCGCCCGAAACCCGCGACGAACTGAGGCCCGCATCGTCCCCGGGTTGATCAGGGTCTCGGGGGTGACGTTTGGTTTTCATCTTGCGTAAACGAGTTCCGCGGGATGGATGGCTTCCCGAAACGGCTTCGTGTCGCAAGGCATGTCGACGTGTATGGTGACATTTGCGACGTTGGTCGGCTACCTTCTCGCCGAGGTCTGCGTTTGACATGACATCAGATGCCAAAGATCGCATTCGTTCAATCTCGGTTGACCTCCTCTCTCTTCGGTGCCCGTTTCACTGCTCTCTGAATGGGGTACCTACAGCATTCCTTGTCTCATGGAGGACGATGATGCTCGCTAAGAACACGATTTGTTTATGGTACGACGGCAGTGCCGAAGCGGCTGCCCAGTTCTACGCCGAAACGTTCCCCGACAGTGCTGTCGGTAGGACGCTCCGTGCGCCGGGCGATTATCCAGACGGTAAGGAGGGTGATGTCCTTACCGTTGAGTTTACGGTGCTCGGAGTTCCGTGCATTGGTTTGAATGGCGGCGCGGCGTTCACGCACAGCGAGGCGTTCTCGTTCCAAATCGCCACAGACGACCAGGCGGAAACCGATCGGCTGTGGAATGCGATCGTCGACAACGGCGGGGAGGAGAGCGCGTGCGGTTGGTGCCGAGACAAATGGGGTTTGTCGTGGCAGATCACACCGCGAGCGCTAACCGATGCGATGGCGGAACCGGATCGCGCGGCAGCCAAGCGCGTGTTCGACGCCATGATGACCATGAAGAAGATCGACATTGCGGCCATTGAGTCGGCGCATCGGGGATAGTCCTAGTTGGCGGTCGGTCTCTGATCGCTCAACGATGCTCAACGCCAGCAACGGACCACAATCAAACGTCTAGACCGAGGTAGTGATCCCATGAAAACCATGACCTGCAAACAGCTGGGTGGCCCGTGCGACCACCAACTTGAAGGGCAAACCGCCAACCAGATCGTCAAGGCACAGGATGGGCATCTCAAAGCGATGGTCGCCGATGGCGACACCGCGCACGCGCCCGCTCTTAAAGCGATGAAAGGTCGCTGGAAGCACCCGATAGCAGGGATGGCCTGGTACCGCAGCGTCAAGAATGACTTCTCCACCCTGCCTGGATAGTGACGAGGTAGAACCAGCCGGCACCCATCAAAACGCCGCTGGTTTCGTCGACCGCTTTCTCAAGAACGACCGGTGGGGAGTGAATGCGACTGCGTGATTCACCGTCGATGCCCTCGATCCTGTTTTGGTGCCCCATCGACGGGGTACGCGCGGAGCCATGGACATGAAGCTGCAGCTTGTCGCCATCCCTGTCACCGACGTTGACCGTGCAATTGCCTTCTACACCGACCAGGTCGGCTTCAACCTCGACCACGACAATCGTGTCAGCAACGACCTACGACTTGTTCAGTTGACGCCGCCCGGCTCAGCGTTCGATTGTCATCGGCGAGGGCATTCCGATGGCTGCGCCTGGATCGGTTCGCGGCGTCCAGGTTGTCGTCGAGGACATCGAAGCCGCCCGTGCTGAACTCGTCGGCCATGGCGTGGCGGTCAGCGACTTCGACGACCAGCCATGGAGGGGGTTCGTGTATTTTTCGGACCCCGACGGAAACGGGTGGACCGTGCAGCAGACAAAGCCGAGAGGATGAACTGCGTCAGCCGTAAACGGCATTGGCACGGCGCGTGCCGCGAG